>CANESK010000025.1 GCA_947441075.1 Verrucomicrobia subdivision 6 bacterium | reverse complement strand
GGGTCATGACCCGTACTCGCTGGGGGCTTACTCTTTCATGGGGGTGGGCGCGACCCCTGCGGATCGGAAGATGTTGGGGAAGCCTCTTGCGGGATCGCTATACTTTGCTGGGGAAGCGGTCTCGGAAAATTATGCGGCGACGATGCATGGGGCGTATGAGAGTGGGTTGGCGGCGGGGAGGGAGGTTTTTGGGGAGTGAGAGAATTAGGGATTAAGGGGTTAAGGGGAATTATTTTTAATTTTGAATTTCGGATTTTGAATTTGGGAAAGCATTGCTCACGCCAAGGCCGCAAAGGTCGGAAAGGTATACAGGGGGTTTATTTTTAATTTTGATTGGGGAAGGGATTGCTCACGCCAAGGCCGCTAAGGACGGAAAGTGCGAATGTGGCCCTACTTCGCTCAGTCTCGGTAAACCTCACTGAGCTGCGAAGGGTTTTTAATCGGCGGGCAGTTTTTGAAGAAGCAGTCCCACCGCCTTGGTGATCCGGTCCTTGGCGACGAGTTGCTGGCGCAGGGAGTCTGGAATGGCGCTACAGCCAAGGTGGGCACCCAAGATGGCTCCGGCGATGGCGGCACGGCCTGCGTTGTCGCCTCCAGCCGCAAGGACTCGCAAAAGAGTTTCTGCAAATTTGTCGGGGGTCTGAACCACGGCTAGGAGTGCGGATGGAAGGCTGTTTTTTAGCGGGCAGGATTGACCAAGCTGCGCAGTGGCTTCGGTCGTGCTGAGGTGTTTGCGCTCGAAGACATCGCTAAACCGGATGGCCAGCTCGTTGCCGAATTCGGGATCTTTGGCAGCGCTTTCCTGCACCCGATGGATCGCGCTGTGTAAATCGGTCCCAGCTAGGAGCTGGGTCAGGATCTGCGCATAAACCTGCATGTAGGCAACGCTTCTGGAGTGGTTCTGGCGGACGCGAGTGACCCGCTCCACTTGTTGAGCGAGATCAGGAGAGTTGAAGTAATGGGCAACGACTGGGGCCAGACTGGTGGCGGTGGCAAGTTGATCGTCGTCTGCGCCAGCCTGGTAATTAAAACCCTGCGGGGGTAATCCGCTGGCATCGAGCTTGGCATTTTCAATCGTGCCTCGGGTGGCGGAATCCAAGTAGCCACGATAGTTCGGTGAGGTGAAATGGGTGAAGAATCGTTGACCATAATCCGCGACGTCCAAACAGCCCTTTTCTGCAACCGACTCGAGTAGTAGGAGTGCGGCTTCGCCGTAGTGGGTGAGTTCGCCTGGTTTCTTTCCGGCGTGGTAGTGGCCTGTTCGCGGCTCCTCGAAACCCTTTAGATCTGGGTAGAAGGTCTTTAAATCTTCCAAATTGTAAATCCAGTGGGTACCGAGGCACATGGCGTCGCCAATGAATTGACCCCAAATCATTCCTTCCACTCGATCGCGCACTTGAATATTCACTGGGGATACTCTTGTCATAAAACGAACGCTGTCAAACAGCCCGCAAAGTGCTGGCGCTCAGTTAGCAGTGCGTTTTTCTCTAGCCTTGAAGGCTGGGGAAGAGATTGCTTACGCCAAGGTCGCTAAGGTCGGAAAGGGGGGAGGGGGGGGGATTTTGGATTTCGAATTTCGGATTTTGGATTGGGGACCCTACTTCGCTCAGTCTCGGTAAACCTCGCTGAGCTACGAAGGGCGCCCTTAGCGGGCGGGTGAGAATGGTTTAGTGGCGACGGTGGTAGAGGGAGGAGGCGCCAAGGCTAAGTAGGAGCAGGGAGAGGGCGGAGGGTTCGGGAATGGCCACGGCAACAATCTTGCCGGTCATAAAACCGTGTGATCCCACGGAGCAGGTGTAAAAGTAGTCGCCAGCAATAGTTGGGGTCCAGTTAACTGCGGGGCCGGGTGTCCCTGGGTTAGCTGTAAAAATCGTAGCGTTTGTAATGGTGGTGAAATCAGAGGTGGTGCGAGAAAACGACCCGTCTGTTCCGCTGATAAAGCTTGAGATGGTGTTGTTCATGATAGCAAACGGGTGAGATCCCGAAGTTCGCTGGAAGGTGTAAGTTTGCCCGATTGTGAGCCTTAGTGTTGGATCAGCAATGTTCGTAAAGGATTTTGCAGGAGCACCAGAGGGGTCGGTCCAGCTGAAGATGAAATCGGAAGACCCGCTTGTTGAAATAGAGAAAGCAACTCCCTCGGTCACAGAATATATACTGGGACTTACCAAGGTAGTGACGGCCTGGGCTGAAAAGATAAGGGTGGTTAAGAGCAGAATAACAAATGCGGGGATCAGACGCGGGAAAGCAAAAGACCTGTACATAAAAATATTTTTAGTTCGTGTTGGAGATTTGTCAATTGGGGGGGAGGGATTAGGGATTAAGGGGTTAAGGGATTGAGGGATTACGGAGTTAAGGATGCGGACCCTACTTCGTCCCGCATGTGCGGGACTTCGAAGGGCGCCCTCAGAGGGCGGGTTGGAATGTTGTTTTGAAGTTTAAGGCTTAGGTAGGGGCGGCATCTCCGAGGCCGCCTAGCTGGGCGAATGAGCTTGCAGTGCTTGTTTACGTTCTTTTTCGTCTGGAAAAGAACTAGGACGACCAGGCCTACTACGTTCCGCCGACGTTACTTCGAAGGCCAAGAGACGGTCGTCCGTACCTGGCGATCGATCCTGGGGTTAGTCGTCTCGGCGGTATTCGACTTGGCCTAGATCTTCCCAGTGAAAGATGATTCGTGTCGGGGATAAAATCTCGAGGTGACCGGGGACAAAGGAGGGTTTAAGGAATCCTTGTCCTGCGATCTGCCCTTCGCCGATGCAGGTGGTGGGGTCGACACGCCAGGTGATCTCGCCCGCCGGGACGTTTTCGTCGCCGGTTATCTTTGTGGCGATCCATTTTCCGTCCTGGAGATCGATCCGGATCACCTCCTCGAAGTGGCCGTGGTATTTTCCAATCCATTCTCCAATGAGTTGGTGTTGGAGGGAGGGGAAGGATTTCATGGTGGGAGAAAATAGACTCGGGAAGCTAGTGCTGCAAATGGGGAGAGGTGTGGGTGATGTTGGATGTTGAATTTTTAATTTTGGATTGGGGACCCTACTACGCTCAGTCTCGGCAGGCTCGCTGAGCTTGGCCCCCTAAGACCTACCCCCGCCCATTCTAGTTAGTCATTCCATGACTGATGATATTTCCGCTTACGCGGGGGAATTCAAAGGGCGGGTTGTGGGAAAATATTGACCAATGAGGGGAGGAGGGGAGTTTGTGGCAATGTCTTTACCGTTTCTTATCGCTGGGGTTGTGGGGTTGGTTATTGGGGCGGGGCTGGTTTATGCATTTTATGCGAGCCGCTGTGCAGGGTTGGCAGCGCAGGCTGCGGGGTTGCGGGATCGGTTAGCTGAATCGGAGCAGGCTCGTGTGGCTTCCGAGGCGCAGAATCGGGAAGCACGAGAAGGACTAGTCCGAGCGGAGACTCAGCGTCAGGCGACGGAAACCAACCTGCGGGAGTTACGGGAAGAGAAGGAAAAGTTGGCGGTTCGGTTGCAGGCGGATCTGCGGGCGATGACGCAGGAGATGGTGACGGAGGGGACGCGGCGGTTGGCGCTGGATAACCGAACGCAGGTGGGGAGTGAGCTGCGACCAATTCTAGATCGGATGGAGGCTTTCCGTAAGCGGGTGGATGAGGTGCATACGGCGGAGACTTCGATGCAGTCGGACTTACGTCGTGAGCTGCAGCAGATTCAGTTATTGAATACGCAGCTAGGGACGGAGACTCATGCGTTGACTCATGCTTTG
This sequence comes from Verrucomicrobia subdivision 6 bacterium, assembly GCA_947441075.1. Taxonomy (GTDB): domain Bacteria; phylum Verrucomicrobiota; class Verrucomicrobiia; order Methylacidiphilales; family Verrucolacustridaceae; genus Verrucolacustris. The sequence continues at coordinate 20,298 of CANESK010000025.1, read as the reverse complement.
AAGAATGACTCTGGGGTGCGTGGCCGATGGGGGGAGATGATTCTGGAGAAGACGCTGGAGATCTCGGGGTTAGAGAAGGGGCGGGAGTATCGGACGCAGGAATCGGCGGATCGCAAGAGGATGGATGCGGTGGTTTATTTGCCGGAGGAGCGGGCGATCATTATCGATAGCAAGGTGCCCCTGGTGGATTACGAGGCCTACTGTTCGGCGACGGAGAAGGTTGAGCAGGAGAAGTATTTAAAAGCGCACGGGTCGGCGGTGAAACGTTTTGTGGATGATCTTTCTGGTAAGGGGTATCCGGAGTTGTTGGCGGGGAAATCGTTGGATTTCACGGTGATGTTTATTCCGATTGAGCCAGCGTTTGCCGCGGCCCTGCAGTCGAATCCTGATCTGATTGAGTATGCTTTCGAGCAGAGGATTGTTTTGAGCACGCCGAGTTCTTTGATGGCTACGCTGCGGACGATCTCGAATTTGTGGAGGATCGAGAGGCAGAATCGGAATGTGCAGGAGATCGCGCGGTTAGGCGGAAAGTTACATGACGATCTGGCGAACTTCTGTGCGGATCTGGCGGAGGTGGGCAAGGCGCTGGATAAGGCGCAGGAGGCGCATGGATCGGCGGTGAAGAAGTTGTCGGAGAAGAAGGGGAATATTCTCGGGACGGCAGATAAGTTAAGGGAGCTGGGGGCGAAGACGGAGAAGAGGTTGGTGTTGGAGGAGTAGAAGAAGGGATTAAGGGGGGATTATTTTTGATTTTGAATGTTTAATTTTGAATTGAGAAGAGATTGCTCACGCAAAGGCCGCAAAGGTCGGGAAGGGGGATTTGGGATTAAGGGGTTAGGGGGGCGATTATTTTTGATTTTGAATGTTTAATTTTGAATTGGGGACCCTACTACGTCCCGCAGGCGCGGGACTTCGAAGGGCGCCCGCAGCGGGCGGGTTAGGTTTGTTTTGGGTGGATGATGGTGAGGGCGAGGATTCCGGCGCAGGCTTGGATGGCGGCGAGGGTGAGGAGGGCGGTGCTCATTCCGTGGTGGCTTTTCATCCAGCGGAAAAGTTCGGGGGCGACTAGGCCTGCTAGATTTCCGACTGAGTTAATCCAGGCGATGCCAGCGGCGGCGGCGGTGCCTGAGAGAATTGCGGTGGGGACGCTCCAGAAGCAGGAGGTGGTGGAGAGGACTCCGGTGAGGGCGATGGATAGGGTTATGAGAAGAACCCATCCTGGTAGACCTGGGAGGGCGCTGAGGGAGAAGCCGAGGGCGGCGGTGAGGGCGGAAAGGCCGACATGAAGGCGTCGCTCTCGTTTACGATCCGAGTGGCGGCAGACCCAGACCATGCCGAAGGCGGCACAGGCCCACGGGATGGCGGAGTAGAGACCGATCTGCCAATCCACTTGAGTGAGGCTGTCGTGAACAATCTGCGGGAGCCAGAAAGAGGCTCCGTAAAGTCCGAAGACGATGGTGAATTGGGTGAGGCAGAAGATCCAGATGCGGGTGGAGCGAAAGGCGTCTTTGAGGCTGAAGGCGTGCTCGCCAGCGCTCAATTTCTGGTGCTGTTCATGATCGAGTTTTTCCAGTAGGAAGGATTTTTCTTGGGGGGAAAGCCAGGAGGCTTTGCTGGGGTGATCGGTGAGGAGGAGGGGGACAGCCAGACCGAGAAGGATGGAGGGAACTCCTTCGAGAATAAAAAGCCACTGCCAGGATTGGAGTCCGTGCCAGCCATTGGAAGCTTGGAGGATAAAGCCTGAGATGGGGCTACCGACGATGCCAGCGGCGGCGACGGCGGTCATAAATAGTGCGATCATGTGGGCGCGATGTTCTCGGGGAAACCAGTAGGTGAGGTAGAGGATGATCCCAGGAAAAAAGCCGGCTTCGGCGACACCGAGGAAGAAGCGAAGAAGGTAGAAGGAAAGGGAGCCTTGGCTGAAGGCCATGAGGGTGGAGATGATTCCCCAGCTGATCATGATGCGGGCGATCCAGAGGCGGGCTCCGGTGCGTTGGAGGATGAGATTAGCGGGAACCTCGAAGAGGAAGTAGCCGAGGAAAAAGATGCCCGCGCCTGTGGCGAAGACCGCGTCGGAGAACCAGGGTACGTCGTGCATGGCTAATTTGGCGAAGCCGACGTTGACCCGATCGATGTAGGCGAGGATGTAGCAGGAGAAGAGAATGGGGATGAGTCGGAAGGCGACCTTTCGGTAGATGGGGGAGAGGGTCATGGGAGGAGGGTAGGGTGGGAGAGTGGGATTTGGGATTTTTAATTTCGGATTTTGGATTGGGGACCCTACTGCGCTCAGTCTCGGTAAACCTCGCTGAGCTGCGAAGGGCGTCCGGGGCGGGCGGGTGGGGAGGGGGTAATTTGTAATTTTTAATTTCGGATTTTTCCCCGCAGTTGCGGGACACGCTTTCGCGTGAATTTTTGATTGAGAAGAGATTGTATTTTGGAGCTTAGGTAGTGGCGGCATCTCCGAGGCCGCCTAGCTGGGCGATTGGGTGTACAGCGTTGAGCGCAGGCGTTCTCGGAGAGACCGCCCTACCTTGGTCTTCTGCCTTGTGGTTTGAGGGTGAGAAGAACAGAGCTAATGATGGGACAGAATTTGTCCCACCTGCTAGTATAGGGTTTCTGATGATGAAGCGTACTTTTCTAGGCTGGGAGGAGCCGGTGCTCGTGACTACGGCCAAGTGGTTACTGGCCAACTTTAAGGATTTATCGGACGTAAAAATCGTGGTGCGTGGATCTCGTGCAGGCAGGCGTCTCCTCGAAAGGTTGGCGGTCGAGGCAGATAAAATGAAACGCCCCTTATTCCTGCCTCAAATAACGACGATTGCGCAGGTGGTGGAAGGCCTTTTCGATGCACCCGAGGGTATTCTGCCTTCAGCATCGGATCTCGTACAAAAGTTAGCCTGGATGGAGGCGCTTCGCCGAGTGCCCAAAGGGGAGAAATCTAAGCTGTTTGTCCTCCCTGAGGGAATCGGGCAAGGCGGGGACCCTGAACTTCTTCTCGGTAGTCGTCTCCAGAAACTGTGGAACGAGCTGGGGGGAGAGGGGCGATCGTTTGCGGATGTGGGGCGTATGATTGAGGAGAATATGCCCGAAGCTCCTGAATCGGAGTCGGAGCGCTGGCATCTCCTGGAGGAGGTCTATCGAGATTATGGCAAAATATTAAATAAGTTAGGGTGGATGGATCCGGCCGAGAGAAGAAACCTTTTAGCGGACAAGGGAAAGGTCAAAGACGTACAGGTAGTCTTGGTAGGGGTGGTAGAGATTCTGCCCATTTTTCTGAAAATGCTGGGGGCTCTTCCGCAATCGCCTCAGGTTCTCATCTTTGCGCCTGAGACAGAGGAAAAGGGCTTTGATGAGCATGGGAGATTAAATGTTCAGGTTTGGGCCAGGAGAAGTAGCGGGTTGAATGGGGGTGAAATCCATCCTGTGGTGCGAGCGGCGGATCAGTCGGCCCGATTAGCAGAGATGGCCAAGAAGTGGCCCGGAGCCACCTTGGCGATTCCGGAAGAGAGTGCGGTGGCTGGAATACGGGAGGCGTTGAGGGATGGGGGAATGGATTCTCACTGGGCCGAGGGAAAGAGAATGGCGGAGGGTCGGGTGGCGACGTTTCTTCGGGCGGTGGTGGACTATGCTTGTCGAAAACCGGGCGAGGCGCCCTCTTGGGAATCGGCTGCTCTGCTGATGCGGCATCCGGATGGGTTGGGAGACCAGCTCAAGGCCTCGGCAGACTTAGATAAGTATGCGGAGGAGCATGTGCCGGAGAAGATGGATCCTCCCCCAGGAAGTCTTGAGGGAGAGTGGGTGGCAAAACTGGAGAGAAAGATCGGTTTCGTCCCGGCTGTGGAAAGTGCCTCGAGCCAGGCTAGTAAGATCACGCAGATGCTGTCGCAGGTTTATGGATCGTTGGAGGTGAATGTGGATACGCCGTCGGGACGGATGATGCGGGACTCCTTGCAGAAGGCTCGAAAAGTAATGGCAGAGCTAGGGTCGTGCTCATTGCCCTACTTAGAAAAGATTGGGGCAGCCGATTATTTAAGATTGGTCCTTTCTGAGATGGAGGAGTGTCAGGTTCCAGAGTCTGCTCGAGCAGGAGCGGTGGAGATGGTGGGATGGCTCGAGTTGGCCGAGGAAGATTCGCCTTCGGTTGCGGTGGCCTCGTTTCATGAGGGGGCTGTGCCGACAAGTGTGACCTCGGACGAGTTTCTGCCAGGGAATTTGCGGGAGATCTTAGGGGTGAACGATAACGAGCGGCGGTTGGCACGCGACGCTTATGCTTTGGCGGTGATTCTGGGAACCCGAGCGGGAGGCCGTGGAATTGTGGGGTTAGTTGTTCCTTCGTTTAATTCCGCGGGAGATCCTGTGAAGCCGAGTCGACTCCTTCTCGGGGGTCTCCAAGGAGAAAGTCTGGCGGCACGAGTGCTGGCCTTAACGGAAAAAGAGAATCAGGAAAAGAAGTTCGAACGGTTGGCAAGCGGACGTGGTTTCGGAGCCCTGCCTGCGGGGCAAGAGAAGATAAGCCGAGTTTCTGTAACCGGTTTCAGAGATTACCTGATGAGTCCCCGCTACTTTTATTTTTCTAAGGTTTTGAGGTTGGGGACAGTGGAGGATGAGCCAGGCGAGCTTTCGGCAGCGGGATTTGGAACTTTGATTCATCGGGTGTCAGGGTCCTTTGCAAGGGAGGTAGGTCTGCGCGAGAGCATTCGAGAGGAGGAGATCTTCGCATTTCTTCAGGCGGAGCTGAATCGTCTTGCGAAAGAGCGTTTTCGAAAAGAGCCGAAAGCGGCGGTGGGCTGGCAGTTGGAGTTAGCGGAGGAGAGGTTGAAGGCTTTTGCTCGGGTTCAGGCAAGGGAGCGGGCTGCGGGATGGAAAATAGTTCTGACGGAGGATGAGGGAGAAAAGAAAAAACCCGCTGAGATCGATCTAAAGGATTCTCAGGGTAGGAGTCTGACGGTTTATGGGCGTCCCGATCGGATGGATCGAAATGAGCAGACGGGCCGTTGGAGGATTGTGGATATTAAGACGAGCGCTACACCGAAACCCCCCGAGCGGGCCCATCAGCAAGCGGATGGGACATGGAAAGATCTGCAAATGCCCTTGTACCGGGAGTTGGCGCCGATTGTCTTGGGAGGGGAGGGCAAGGATTGGGATGCGGGGAGGTGCGATCTTGTTTATTTTCAACTACCGAAGGATGTAGATAAATCGAGTATTTCGAAACCGATGGAGGAGAGCACGGTCCTGGGGGCACTGGAGAAAGCAAAAGAGGTGGCGGGTTCGATCTTGGATGGAAAGTGGGATGACATCGGAGAGCTGGATTTGGAGATGACTCATCCGACATTTTTGGCGTTGTGCGGATTGGCGGGGATACCGCAAAGCGTGCAGGACGAGGAGGCGGAGGAGTGATGAAGAAGCCTACTTCAAATTCGACTCTGATTTCAGCTTCGGCAGGAAGCGGAAAGACATATCAACTGGCGGGTCGGTTTCTTCGGATTCTACTCGAAAAGGATCCGAGTGGGGGCCGAGTCGATCCCACGACTGTCTTAGCCACGACATTTACGCGGGCGGCGGCGGGGGAGATTCTTTCGAGGGTTTTAGGTTGGCTGGCTCGAGCGGTCTTTGATGCAGGAAAAAGGAGGGAACTCGGGGCAGTTGCTGGGGGAAAGAAAGAACCTTCGGTGGCGGAGTGTGCTGCGGTTCTAGAGGAACTAACGCAACGAATGCATCGTCTGCAAATTGGAACGATGGACGGGATCTTTGCCAAGGTGGCGCGCTCTTTCGGCCCTTCGGTTGGATTGCCTCCTACTTGGACGATCGCGCTTGGAGAGAAGTCGGTGGAGTTAGCCGAGGCAGCGGTTGACAGTCTTTTGGAAGGAGGATCTGGGCTGCGGATTCGTAAAGCGTGGAGAAAGTTTAAGGGAAAGGCACCAGCCCTAGGATTGCGCGTCCAATTGATGGAAACCTTCGAGGAGTTGCGGTTGGATTTGCGGGGAATTCAGAGTGATGGCACTTGGGAAAAAGATGGCGGACCTGTTCGGTTGAGTGAGGAGGAGGCGATTCGCTTAAGAACGTTTTTGGGTGGATTCGCGTCTCCTGCGACTCGCTATTGGCCAGACAATTTGGAGAAGATCAAGCAGGCGCTGGTCACACCCCCGAGGTTGGCGGATCTGCTGGAATTGAGTATTTTACGGAAGATGGCGTTGGGCGAAACGAAGTTCGATAAGGCGCAAATTCCTGGCCCGTTTGTGGAAGCTTTCTCGGCGTTGGTACAAAAGGCAAAAAAAGAGATGGTGCGTTTGCACTGCGTACGGGAGTCGGCTCTGGTGGAACTGGCGACGGAGTATGACAAGGCGCGTTCGGCTCAGTCGTACTTATCCGCGTCGTATACCTTTCGGGAGGTGGAGGCGGCGGCGTTGCGGGCGGCGGGTGGGTGGAAGTCTGACGACCTCTATTTCCGGTTGGAGGGGAGGATTGGGCATCTTTTACTGGATGAGTTCCAGGATACTAGTCGGGGACAGTTCGGCTTCTTTCAGCCCATCTTGGATGAGACCGCTGGAAAGGGTGGGCATGTTCTGGTGGTGGGCGATCGGAAGCAGTCGATTTACGGGTGGCGTGGGTCGGATCCTCGCTTACTGAAGGATGTGGAGGCGCTGTTGCCGGGGGTAGAGCGGGAGTCCTTGAGTGAGAGTTATCGCTCGAGCGAGGCGGTTTTAGAGGCGGTGGATAAGGCCTTCCATGAAATCGATAAGTCAGAACTTTTCCAAAAGAAGGATAATCCAAAACCTGAACTCGCGGCGGCGGCAGGATGTTGGAAAGAGGAATATAAGGCTCACCGGTCTTCTCCGGCGGCGGCGTCGCAATCGGGTCAGGTGGTGCTGTTTGTCTGCTCGGGTGAGTCCTCGGATGAGGTGAAGGCGGCTGTACGAGGCAAAGTGGTGGAGCGAGCCGAGGCTCACAGCCAGAAAGAAAATGGAAGTTTAGGGATTTTATGTAGGCGCCGGGAATTTATTCCGGGGATTTTGGCGGAGTTGAAGACGCGTGGGATTGAAGCGAGTGGAGAGGGTGGGAACCCCTTGAGCGATAGTGCTGGGGTGGAGATGATTTTGTCTTTGCTAACTTGGGCGGATCATCCAGGTCATAGTGCAGGGCGTTACCACGTTTGTGCGGGGGGGATGGCGGACGTCTTTGGATGTGCTCAAGTATCGCCCGTTTCGAAAGAGAAAAATGAAGGGGCGGGGGAGTTTTTAACGGGGTTAAGGCGCGAGATTGTGGAAAAGGGTTTGGCGGAAGTTTTGGCCACTTGGATTGCAAAGAAGAAGTGGCGGGAGTCGGGAACGGCACACGATCAAATGCGATGTGCACAACTGGTGGAGCTGGCACGGGGATTTGATGAGGAGGGTGGGGGACGATTAGCCCGATTTGTGCGCAAGGTGCGAACGGAAAGGGTGGAAAATCCTAGAGCCTCTCAGGTGAGAGTGATGACGGTGCACGGAGCGAAAGGGCTAGAATTCGATCGGGTGATTTTGGCTGATCTGGATCGTGGATTAAGTGCGGGGGGCGGAGGCAAAATCAAGGTTCGGGTTCGAGATGGAAAGGCGGAGATTGTCCCTAGTGAGAAGGCTGCGGAGTTGATGGGGTGTCTCGACAGGTGTCACGAGGTTAAAGGGGAAGAGTTTATGGAATCTTTGAGTGTGCTTTACGTTGGGCTAACGCGGGCGAGGCGGGATTTGGAAGTGGTGGTCGGAGGACCTTGGAAGGGAGAGAATTTGAGTTTGGGAAAACTTTTGCGAAGCCAGTGGGGTTGGTCAGAAAGTGAAAAGGGAGGAGAGTTAAAGGTGACCGACTCCAAGGGGAAAGAGTTTAAGAAGGCAGAAAGGGCGGCTGTGCCAAAGGATATTGGGTTGGCGGAGGAGGTTGGGGTTGCTCCACGGAAACCGGAGGAGCGACTAGGATTGGAAAGTCCTTCCGCACGAGAGGGGGGAGGAAAGGTGAGATTGTCTCACGTCATCTCGCAAGGAAGCGGACGGGCCTTGGATAAGGGAACGCGAATTCACTCGTGGCTGAGCAAGATCGAATGGATTGAGGGGAAAGTTCCTGATTCAAAGAGTTGGGTGCGGGAGGCGCCGGAGCTGTGGTGGGGGATGGATCGTGCGGAAGTGGAAAGAGAGGCTTTGGAAGTGGCCAGGCAGGTAGGAAAAGAGATCAGCTGGGTCTTCGACCCAAAGGAGTGGAAGAAGAAGTGGGTGGGTGTGGAGAAGTTGGAGGTTTGGAGGGAAAAGAGCTTTGCGGTGGTCTGGGAGAGGGAGGGGAAAAGTGAGGTTTTGACGGGAACATTTGATCGGGTGGTGGTGGGACGAGATGGAAAAGGAGGGGTGGTAGGGGCTGAGGTGGTGGATTATAAAACCGATCGGTTGGAGGGGGAAAAGGAAAGAAAGGAGCGGGCAGAATATTACAGGCCGCAGTTGGAGGCGTACGCGGCGGCCGTGGCGAAGCTAACTGGGTTGCCGGTGGATAAAGTAACGACTCGATTAGTTTGGGTGGAGGTGGCGGCGGCCCGCGAATGAGGAAAAGGATAGTATTGGCAAGAGGAGGCGAGGGATTGAGACTGAGAGTGCGATGATTACGAAGGATCCAATTTTTCAGAAAGTGGCGGGCGGGCTGGCGATCGGCCTGCTCGGGTTGGCTTGTTTAAATATTCTTCGTCCATTTTTTGGACCTCTGCTTTGGGCGGTGATTCTGACAGTGGCGGCCTGGCCAGTTTTCGTATGGATATTGAGGGCGACGGGAGGGCGGAGGATTCTCTCTTCTGTTCTAGCGAGTGCACTGGTGGCGATTTTTTGTCTGTTACCGATTACTTACGGATTGGGGGTAGCGGCAAAATCCTTAGGTCCGGTTTCGCAAAGGTTGATGGAGGCTTCGAGGGAGCAGATTCCTCCTGCGCCTGAAGAGTTAAAGAAGTATCCCTTTGGGAATACGGTTTTCCAGCAGTGGGAGAGCTTGCATAACGATCGGGAAAAGTTCATCTCGGACATTGCACCCTTACTTCGTCAGGCGGCGACGCGGCTTGGCTCATTGGCGGGTCGGATTGGGGTGGGGTTACTTGAGTTTTCCTTTTCACTGGTGATTTGCGCTTTCTTTTTTCATGGAGGGGAGGATTTAACCCGAGTGGCGAGGACAACCTTGAATCGCTTGTTTGGTTCAGAGGGGAGTGATCTGCTGGAGTTGGCTGCACAGACAATTCGAAGTGTGATGCTGGGGTTGCTCGGGACGGCGGCGCTACAGGCGGCCTTGATGTGTTTTGGGTTTTGGCTGGCGGGGGTACCGCAGGTGTTGCTGCTGGGTTTTGCGGGTTTCTTTTTTGCTAGTTTACAGCTTTCGACGGCGATTGTTTGGGCTCCAGTCGTTTTCTGGTTATTCCGGGAGGACAAGATGGGGTGGGCTATTTTTACTCTGATCTGGGGAATCGGGGTGGTGGGATTAGTAGATAATTTCACAAAGCCGTATTTGATTAGTCGGGGAACAAATCTGCCATTTGGAATTATCTTCTTGGGGGTGATCGGCGGATTCTTGGTTTATGGATTTCTAGGAATCTTTTTCGGAGCGACCCTGATGGCGGTGGCTTATCGCCTGTTGCAGGAGTGGTTAGCGGAGGATGGTTCTCGAAAAGCGGGTTAGGCATCGTTCTAAGTATTTTTTACCGATTCCTTGATTTAGATTGGGGTGAAGGATGATCAATTCCTTGTTTTTACGGCTGGTATTTTAGAGGAAATAAACACTATAAGTATTTAATAAATATTTACATATAAAAACTTAAGAAATCATTTTTTAAGTTGTCGAAAGAGCTCCTCTCACTACCTTCGTCGGATGGCAGCCAAGGAAAAAGTCGTTGTAACGTCCAAGTACGACGCTTCGAAGATCGATAAACTCGAGGGGCTGGAGGCTGTGCGAAAGCGGCCTGGGATGTACATTGGGGATCCTGACGAGCGTGGATTACACCACTGTGTTTTTGAGGTTCTGGATAATTCGGTAGACGAACATTTGGCGGGTCACTGCGAGCACATTGAGGTGGGGATGCATGTGGATGGTTCGATTAGTATTGCCGACGATGGGCGCGGGATTCCGGTGGACATGCATCCCAAGTTTAAAATGCCAGCGGTCGAGCTGGTCTTAACTAATCTGCATGCGGGTGGTAAGTTCGACCAAGGAGCCTATAAATATTCGGGCGGTCTTCACGGGGTGGGAGCGAAGTGTGTTAACGCTCTGTCGGAGTGGTTCGAGGTGGAGATTTCGCGGGATGAGAAGCTTTATCACATGGAGTTCGCACAGGGGAAAACCACCTCCAAGTTGAGTGTGATCGGAAAATCGAAGAAGACAGGGACGAAGATTACCTTTAAGCCGGATGCAGAGATTTTTCAGGATACAACAAAGTTTAAGTTCGATCTTTTGGCTAAGCGGATGCGCGAACTGGCATTTCTGAATCCTGGCCTTTCGATTGCGTTAACGGACGAAGCTAAAAACGGGAAGACGGAAACCTTCCTTTATAAAGAGGGTATTATTGAGTTTGTGAAGCAGATGGCGAAGGCGAAGTCGCCGATTCATCCCAAGCCGATCGTTCTGGAGCGGAAGAAGGACGAAGTTTTTGTGGATTGCGTGATGCAGTATCACGACGGGTATGACGAGACCTTGCTACCTTTTGCGAACTCGATCCCGAATCCTGACGGGGGAACCCACGTCTCGGGATTTCGGTCGGCGCTGACCCGGGCGATTAATCAGTACGCCTCGGGCAAGAATCTGGCGAAGGAGAAAGATCCTAAGATTACAGGTGAGGATGTGCGGGAGGGATTGATCTGCGTCTTGAGTATTCGGTTGCCGAATCCCCGTTTCAACGCTCAGACGAAGGTGAAGTTAGTCAATGCGGAGATTGAAGGAATCGTAAGTAGCTGCGTGTACGAAGGTCTACTGGCCTTCTTGGAGGAGAATCCTGGGGTCGCTAAGAAAATATTTGATAAAGCATTAACGGGTGCCCGTGCTCGTGAAGCTGCCCGGAAGGCGAAGGAGACGATCCGGAAGGGAGCCTTTAGCGGTGGTGGGTTGCCTGGCAAGTTGGCCGACTGCTCAGAGCGGGATCCCAGCCTGTGTGAACTTTATATTGTTGAGGGAGATTCGGCAGGTGGTTCGGCGAAGCAGGGACGGGATCGACGAACGCAGGCGATCCTACCGATTCGAGGAAAACTGATTAACGTGGAGAAGGCTTCGATTGATCGGGTACTGAATAATAACGAAATTCGGACGATCATCACTGCGGTAGGCACAGGGATTGGGACTTCGGATGAGAAAGATAAGAAGAATGGTGAGGAATCGGACGGGAGCGGATTTGATCTGGGTCGGTTGCGGTACCATAAAATCATCTTGATGACCGACGCCGACGTGGACGGGTCGCATATTCGTACTCTTTTATTGACCTTCTTTTATCGAAAAATGCCTCAGCTGGTAGCTCAAGGATATATCTACGTGGCGCAGCCGCCTCTCTTCCTGATCAAGCGGAAGAAGCGGGAGGAGTACGTCGAGGATATTGAGACGCTGGACAAGATTTTGATCGAATTAGGCACGGAGGAAGTTTCCCTGGTTCGGCTTTCGGATAAGAAGACGTTCACTAAAGCGCAGCTTTTGGATATTCTAGTTTCGTTACAGGAGTTGGAGAAACTTTCGAGGGCGGTGACCCGGCGTGGAGTGAAGTTTGACGATTATTTGGAAGCACGAGATGCGAAGAGCGGGGATCTGCCGAAGTATATTTCGAAGGTGCGGGAAGGGACTGAAGAGAAATTTCACTACTTTAAAGATGACAAAGACATGTCGAAATTCCGGGAGAAGATGGGGATTGAAGAGGACGAGGAGGACGATGCTAAGGAGAATGGTAAGGGCAAGCAGGAGAAGGAGAGTCCTTTAGTGGCGAAGGCGAAGCCGTTGGCGCGGATCTATGAAATCTACGAGGCGGGGAGTATTGCGAAGGCTTTGCAAGGCTTAGGGAAGAAAGGGCTGGAGATGGAGCACTACTCGGCTCAAGACAAACCGCTTTTCGAATGTGTCGAAGGGGAGGGCGAGAAGCCCACGAGGACTCCTATTTTCTCGATTGCGGAAATTCTGACAGCGGTCAAGGGGGTGGGGAAGAAAGGGGTACAGATTACTCGGTTCAAGGGGTTGGGTGAAATGGATGCGAAGGAGCTGTTTTCAACGACGATGGATCCGGAGAAGCGTCAGCTGTTAAAGGTGGATTTAGTGGATGCGGCTAAAGCGGATGAGATCTTTACCACCTTGATGGGTGATGAGGTGGAGCCCCGCCGTATCTTTATTGAAGAGAATGCCTTGAACGTGCGTAATTTGGACGTCTAAACGAAAGGATATTTCTATGGCTTTGGCTCGCGCTAAAATTGTTCCGATCAACGTTGCCGATGAAATGGCGAAGTCATTTCTCGACTACTCGATGTCGGTTATCATCTCGCGCGCCTTGCCGGATGCGCGTGACGGATTAAAGCCTTCTCAGCGCCGGATTCTTTACGCAATGGATGGGCTTGGGGTGCAACCGAACCGCAAGCATGTGAAGTGCGCGAAAATCGTCGGCGAAACCATGGGTAACTTCCATCCGCACGGTGACATGGCGATTTATCCCACCTTGGTGGGGATGGGGCAGTGGTGGGGGATTCGGCATCTTTTGATTGAGGGGCGAGGAAACTTTGGTTCGATCGACGGCGATCCACCCGCCTCAATGCGGTATACCGAAGCGCGATTGCACCATCTGGGGGCGGCCTTGATGGGGGACATGGAAAAGGACACGGTTGATTTCGTTCCAACCTACGATGAACGGTTGACGGAGCCGGTGGTACTGCCTGCGGCTTTCCCGAACTTGATTGTCAACGGTGGGACGGGGATTGCGGTGGGGATGGCGACGAATATTCCTCCTCACAATCTAGGGGAAACGATCGATGCGCTGATTGCCTTGATTGAGAATCCTAAGCTGACGGCGGACGAGATTCTTAAGATCATGCCTGGGCCTGATTTCCCAACGGGCGCTTTGATTTGCGGAAAAGAGTCGATCGCCTCCTACTACAAGACGGGGCGTGGCTCGCTGAAGATGCGGGGCAAGGTTTCGGTGGAAGACGGACGTTCGGGGAAGCAGCAGTTAGTCATCACGGAAGTTCCTTACAACGTAAATCCGGAAGAGTTGATTAAACGAGTAGCGGAGTTGGTGGAGGAGAAGAAGTTGGAAGGAATTAGTGACGCACGCAACGAATCGGACGAATCGATCCGGATTGTTTTAGAGTTGAAGCGGGATGTTATCGCGAAGGTGGTGATCAATAACCTCTACAAGCACACGGCTTTGGAAAGTAGTTTTGGGGTGATCATGTTGGCCTTGGATGGGCGGCGGCCGAAGTTGCTGCCGATGCGGGACATGTTGATTTGCTACATGGAACATCGGCGTGAGGTAATTATTCGGCGGACTAAGTTTGATCTGAAAGTTGCAGAGGACAGGGCTCACGTTTTAGAAGGCTACAAGACGGCGCTGGATCATCTGGATGATTTCGTGAAAATTATTCGGGCTTCGAAAGATCGGTTGACGGCTCGCACAAAACTCCAACAAAAGTACAAGTTAAGCGACCGACAGGTGGACGCGGTACTCGAGCTTCGGCTTTATCAACTGACTGGATTAGAACGAGAGAAGATCGAAGAGGAGTACTTGGAGCTGATTAAGCGGATTGAGGAGTTACGCAGTATCCTGGCGAGCGAGAAAAAAGTTTACGCACTGATTCGCAAGGAGCTGCTGGAGATTAAGGAAAAGTACGCAGATAAGCGCCGGACACATATTGTGAAGGATGAAGGGGACATTGAGACGGAAGATCTCATCGCGAAAGAGGGCACCCTGATCACCCTTTCACATGCGGGCTACATCAAGAGAACTTCGGCAGACAGCTATCGGGCTCAGAAGCGGGGTGGCAAAGGGGTGATGGGGATGAAATCGAAAGAGGAAACAGGGAAGGATGATGAGACGGATTTCGTGGAACACCTTTTCTCCGCGACGACTCATGATTATCTGATGTTTTTCACAAGCACAGGTCGAGTCTACGTGGAAAAGGTTTATGAGATTCCGGAGATGGGCCGGACGGCCCGTGGGAAGTCGATTGCCAACGTCCTGGCCTTGCAGCCTGGTGAAAAGATTGCGGCTCTAATTTGCGTGAAAGAGTTCACCGACAAGCAACATTTGGTTATGGCAACATCCTCGGGGATTGTGAAAAAGACCAACCTCTCCGATTACGCCAATTATCGGAAGGGCGGCATTATTGGGATCAAAATTGAGAGCGGTGATGAGCTGATTGGTTGCGCGTTGACTTCGGGGACCCAAGAAATTGTTTTAGTGACTTCCGAAGGAATGAGCCTGCGTTTTCATGAAGATCAGCTTCGTGATCAGGGTCGGGCGACAGTGGGTGTGTACGGAATTCGTCCCGAGAAGAAAGATAAAGTGGTTGGAGCGGCGATTGTGGATTCGAAGTCCACATTACTGGTGGTCGGTGATAATGGGGTAGGCAAGAGGACTTCCTTTGATGATTACCGGAGTCAAACCCGTGGCGGGAAGGGTATTATCACGATGAAAACTACGGACAAGACTGGGGCAGTAGCCGGTGCGATTTCAGTAAAAGAGGACGACGAGATCATGCTGATCACAAACAAAGGTCAGATGGTACGCACCAAGGTGAAAGATATTCGGGAATCCGGGCGAAACACCCAAGGGGTTTATTTAGTGCGATTAGAAAAAGGCGATCGATTACACGGAGTAGCGCGGGTAGTTGAAACGGACGAGAAAGACGAAGAGCAGCTCGAATTAGGTACGTGAAAATCCTTTCGCTAGCCTTGGCGCTGGTTTGGGGGGCAGCAGGGTATGGAGCGGAGGAGCCATTGGCACGAATTGCCTTTGGGTCCTGCTATAAGCCCCAAAAGCAGACGCAGATTTGGGAGGAGGTGGAGAAGTTTAAGCCGCAACTTTGGATCTGGTTGGGCGACAATTTCTACAACGACTGGGCGGATGGAAAGTATCTGAAGAGCAACGACGATGCCGATTGTTTTGCCAAGAATTACAAACTTCTAGGTGAAAGCGAGGCGCTGAAGAGCTTGAAGCGGATCGATCCAAAAATCATGGCGACTTGGGATGACCACGACTACGGCAAGAACGACGCAGGAAAAGAGTACGACCGAAAGGAGGAGAGCCGTAAAGCCTTTGTGAAGTTCTTTGGGAATCCTGACCAGCCTGATGGGGTCTACAGTTCGCAGGACTTTGGTCCCGCAGGGAAATGTGTCCGAGTGATTTGTTTAGATACGCGCTTCAATCGTGATCCTCTGCCGCCCCGTGGCCAAAGTGGGGGTGAGGGCGATATTTTGGGGGAGACCCAGTGGGGTTGGCTGGAGAAGGAACTGCTTAAGCCAAGTGCCAATTTGACGGTGGTGGCTTCAAGTATTCAGCTGGTTGCCGATCAGCACCGATATGAAAAGTGGGCCAACTTTCCGCAGGCTCGAGAGCGTTTTCTTGCTTTGCTAGAGAAAACAAAGGCAGATGGAGTGATCGTTCTAAGCGGAGACCGGCACTGGGCAGAGATTTCTCGTTTAGAGAAAACTCCGGCGGGGTATCCCTTGTATGATGTGACTTCGAGTGGCCTGACTGAGCAGGCTAGTTTAATGAAGGAGGAAAATCGCAGTCGAGTGGGTGCGGTTTTTAATGGGCATAATTTCGGCGGAATTCGTATCGATTGGTCGAAAGAGGATCCATGGGTAACGCTGGAGATTCGCGGGGAGAATGGGCAGAACGGACCGACGGCAGAGTTCCCATTGTCTCAACTTGCCCCGCCGAAGCGGTGACCTAGTTTCAACCTTATGGCGCTTATTCTTGCTCGTCCGGAGTTGAATCTTTGGGAAAGGCTTTACCTGCCTTCTATCCTCGGAGGTCTATTCATCACCCTGCGGCACATGGTAGAGACGATACTCCTCCGCGTCTTTCCGAGAAAAAAAACCGGACCGCGATCCTTGATGGAGATGAGTTCCACCGGGCTAATGAGTATGCAGTACCCGGAGGAAAAGTGGCCGATGCCTGAAGGATATCGGGGGGCTCCCGTTTTAGTCAGGGACGAAGCGGGACGGGAGAAGTGTGTTTCTTGTCAGCTTTGTGAGTTCATTTGTCCTCCTCGGGCCATCCGGATTACGCCTGGATTTCTCCCTGGGGAGGATGCTCACGCCAACGTGGAGAAGATTCCACGCGCTTTTGACATTGATATGCTGCGCTGCATTTATTGCGGGATGTGCGAGGAGGTTTGTCCAGAAGAGGCGATCTTTCTAAAGAAAGAGGAGCCGATCTTTGTGGGAACTTCTCGGAGGGCGATGATTCGAGATAAGCAGGAGTTATACCGTCTGGGGGGTGTGGTGGTGCGTCCGATTAAGAAGTGGGCTGGCAAGTAGCACTTTCGGAGTTGCGGAGAATCAATGGAGCAGATTTTCTTTTGGATATTGGCGGCGGGACTTTTAATTTCGGCGGTTACGGTGGTGGCGGTGCGTAATCCTGTGACGAACGCGGTTTGCCTGGTTTCGACGCTTGTTTTTCAGGCGGCTCTTTTCATTACGTTGGAGGCAACCTTCTTGGCGGCGGTGCAGGTGATCGTTTATGCGGGGGCGGTCATGGTGCTTTTTCTCTTCGTCATCATGTTACTTGATGTTCGGGTGGAGGTTCTCGGTAAGTTTTCCTGGCCGAAAATTGCGGGGGTGGGTTTAGTTTTGGTGCTAGCTCTGGTGGGTCTGCCCAAACTGTCCTCTGCTTTCCCTTTTGCGGGCGAGGTACTTCATTGGGGCCGTGCCAAGGTGCCAGGCACGGCTCAGGATTTGGGTCATCTTCTTTTTAGTGCTTATGGGCCGCTTTTTTTAACAACAGGGGTTCTTTTGCTGGTGGCGACCGTAGGGGTGGTAGTCCTTTGCCGCCGGGATACTGAGGCGTGATGGGCGGCGAAATTACTCTTGGGCACTACTTGGTTTTAAGTGGAGCTCTTTTTCTCATCGGTTTGGCAGGCGTGGTCCTACGCCGAAGCTTGCTGGTTGTGATGATGTCTTTAGAGCTGCTGCTGAATGCAGCCAACTTAGCCTTGGTGGCGGTGGGAAGGTTCCAGGGCATTCCTGATCCTCAAGTGGCGGTTTTCTTTGTCATCACCGTCGCGGCGGCGGAAGCCGCCCTTGGGCTAGCGATTCTTGTGGCGATTTTCCGGATCAAGAAAACTACGGCAGCAGACCAGATGGCTAGCTTGCGTTTCTAAATGATAGCTTATTCCCCATATCTTGTTTTGCTCTTACCGCTTTTTGCGGCGCTGGTCATTCGACTTTTTCTCCACCCGTTTCCGCGATTTGCCATCTCGGTCTCTACGCTGGCCTGCCTAGGTAGTTTTATTGGTTCACTGCTACTTTTATTTTCAGGCGCCCTAGGAAGTACGGTCGCGATTCCAGCAATTCCTTGGATTGAGTTCGCCGGGTTGAAAGCGGATTTTGGTTTACTGATGGATCCGTTGGCTCGATTGATGGCTACACTGGTCTCGGGTATTGCGCTGCTCGTGCATATTTATTCGATCGGATATTTGAAAGAGGATCCGCATCGCAGCCGGTTCTTTGCGGAACTCTCCTTGTTTGTCTTTTCCATGATGGGAATCGTGCTGGCCGACAATCTGGTAACGATGTTCCTATTTTGGGAACTGGTGGGGTTGAGTTCTTATTTACTGATCGGTTTCTGGTTTGATCGTCCTGCGGCTGGGGCAGCGGCAAACAAGGCTTTCTTGGTCAACCGAATTGGGGATTTTGGATTTATTCTTGGGATTCTTGGGGTGTGGTCTCTTTTTGGAACTGTCAGCCTGGTGGATCTGCCGAGTTCTTTGGCGGCTAGTCCTGGGGGTTGGGCGGTTACGGCGGTAGGGCTTGGCCTGTTTTGCGGATGTTTAGGAAAATCAGCTCAGTTTCCTTTGCATGTCTGGTTGCCTGACTCCATGGAAGGGCCGACTCCAGTTTCTTCGCTTTTACATGCGGCGACTATGGTGGTGGCGGGTGTTTATATGCTGATCCGGGTTCTACCGATTCTTGAGCTGAGCACGGTGACGATGACGACAATTGCATGGGTGGGAGGTGCGATGACACTTCTGCCTGCTCTGATTGCCTGCCAGCAGAATGATATAAAACGAATTCTAGCGTACTCTACTCTTTCAGAAATTGCCTATATGGTTATGGCGGTTGGGTTAGGGGTGACGGGACCTGCGATGTATCACCTGACGATGCACGCTTTTTTCAAGTGCTTACTCTTTTTGGCAGCAGGCTCGGTGATTCACGGTTGTCATGAGGTACAGGATATTTGGAAGATGGGTGGGCTCGGAAAGAGAATGCCCTTTACGGCGATCGTGACCGGAATTGGGACGCTGGCCCTTTGTGGGATTCCGCCTTTATCAGGATTTTGGAGTAAGGACGAAATATTCGCAGCAACGGCTCATCATCCTGCCTTAGCACTGGTTTCGATGGTGGCGGGATTCTTTACTTCGTTTTTCATGCTGCGGCTTATCTTAGTTGCTTTCGGGGGAAGCCCGCGTAGCGAAGGTGCGCGGCACGCCCACGAGGGAAGTGCCTCGCTGATTTTTCCGATGCTGATTTTGGCGATTTTATCGGTGGCAGGTGGATTCTTGCCCGTGAACTCCTTTTTGGGAGTTGCGCCTGAGGGGACCCATGTTTCTTGGACTCTTTGGGTTTCGCTGGTTCTCGCTTTGGCTGGCTTTGTCCCCGCATTCTTTATCTATCGGGTGGCGACACGCGATCCGCTGTCGATTCCTATCCTCCAAGGTAAGTTTTACGTTGATGAGTTTTACAACCGAGTGCTCGTGGCCAATCAGGATGGGTTAGGTAAGTTGGCCGATGCTTTCGAGGGATGGGTGGTGCGTGGTTTCCTGGTGCGAGGTTCAGGGGTGATGGCTCGGGCTGCGGGACAAGGTCTTCGTCTGGTTCAGTGTGGGCAGGTTCAGGTTTACGCGACTGTCTTTATCTTGGGCGCACTGTCTCTCCTCTGGTGGATCCTAAAGAGCGGGGTTCGCTAAAATGGACATTTCTTACCTGCTGCCGACTCTTTTACTGCTTCCGCTATTTGGCATTGTACTGATTGCCTTGGGCTCGCACCCCAGAAAAACGGCTATTATCGTTTCCTTTTTAAACCTAGTACCTGGACTGCTCTTGGCGGGACTGGTTCTGCGCAACGGTGAGGTGCTTTTTGGTCCTGAGCCTATTCCGGTAAGGGGTGTTTTCCCCTTTAAGTTTACTCTAGGGATGGATGGATTGAGTTTGCCCTTAGTAGGGTTGACCTTAGGGGTGACGCTGGCGGCGATGGGGGTTTCTCGGGATGGGGTAAAGAGGGAGAGAGAGTATTTCATCTGTCTCCTTCTGGTGGGTTTGGGCGCTCTAGGAGCCTTTCTATCGGTCGATTTATTCTATTTCTTCTCCTTTCATGAGGTGGCCTTGATTCCAACTTTTCTCCTTCTGGGAATTTGGGGGCAGGGGGACCGTTCGGGAGCGGCTTGGCGGATGACCCTTTATCTAATGTTTGGCAGTCTGGTGCTTTTAGTGGGTTTGATTGGGTTGGTTTTGGCTCTGCCGGAGACGGCGCGAACGCTCGATTGGCGGGTACTGACGGAGGCCTTGCAAACCAACCCAATGGCAGGAGATCGGCAGACGATTTTAGCGGCCCTTCTGCTAGTTGGATTCGGGACGCTAATTTCCTTGGTTCCTTTTCACAGTTGGGCTCCGGGAGGCTATGCCTCGGCGCCAACTCCCGCGGCGATGCTTCACGCTGGGATTCTGAAAAAGTTCGGGCTTTACGGTTTATTACGAATTGCCCTGCCGATGGTTCCAGCGGGTTGGCAGCAAATTGGGGGAGTTGTCGGGTTGATGCTGGCCGCCAATATTCTTTATTGCGGTTTGGCGGCACTCCAGCAGAGAGATTTCCGCTGGTTATTAGGATTCTCGAGCGTGATGCATATGGGAACTATTTTTCTGGGCCTAATCAGTGGGACAGTTTTGGGATTGGGTGGAGCTCTTCTTTTGATGGTGGGGCATGGTTTTAGCGTTGCTCTGGGCTTTGCGGTGGCGGGGGAGATCCATCATCGGACTGGGACAACCTGGATTCCGGATTTGGGTGGTTTAGCAAAAAAAGCCCCGAAACTTTGGTTTTACCTGATGATTGCGACGATGGCCTCGATTGGTTTACCT
>CANESK010000024.1 GCA_947441075.1 Verrucomicrobia subdivision 6 bacterium | reverse complement strand
TTCTTTGGCGACGACTTTCTATTCGGTGTTTTTTCTTTTGGCAGTCTGTGGGTTTGCAATCTTTCTAAAGAACCCTGACAGCCAGAAGCCTTTGGGTGGTGTTTCGGTGGGAGGTGAGGAGCGCTCGGTTGAGCCAGGCAGACTCTTCTTTTCGCGCGATTTCTATCTTCTTTGGATGGTCTATTTTATTGCTTCGGGTTCTGGTTTGATGGTGATCAGCAGTATCAATGGGATGGCAAAGAAAAGTATGGGGGAGATGGCTTTTCTTGCGGTGGTGGTGCTCGCGCTGGGGAATGCACCGGGGCGAGTAGTTGCGGGGTTGGTTTCGGATAAAATCGGCAGGAAGGGGACCTTACTTGGGGTGACGCTCCTGCAGGCGGCTTGTATGGCTCTGGCTGTTTCTGTGACGGAGAGTGGCAACTTTCCCATGCTGATTGTCTTTTTGGCAACGGCCATCGGGTTTAACTACGGGGCGAATCTTGCTCTCTTCCCAGCCTTCACGAAGGATCTTTACGGCTTAAAGAACTTCGGGGTGAATTACGGGATACTGTTTACCGCCTGGGGGGTGGGTGGTTTTATTTTGAGCCGAGTTCAGCAGATGCTGAAAGCCTCGTCTGGCACTTTCACGTCTTCTTTTGTGACTGCGAGTGTTTTGCTTCTGGTAGCGGTGGGTCTCGCCTCGAGATTAAAAGTGCGGGCAGATTCCGAGTAGGTCGGGGACGAAATGGCTTTTTTGTTGACCATGGAACGAAAGGGAGAAACTGGACTTGGCGAGGGCAAGGGGGGAGATAGATTAACGTGGTGATTTTTAATGGCCCTGACGTAGTTTTTGTTCTGACTTCACTATTGAAGGCGATGGCGGTCGCAGGGGTGGTTCTGGTTATGGTTCCTGGAAGTGTCACGGCAGAGCGACGGTTAAGTGCCTGGATGCAGGATCGCCGTGGGCCCAACCGAGTAGGCATTCCTTTTACCAATATTCGAATCTTTGGGCTAGGGCAGGGGTTAGCCGATGCGATGAAGTTTCTACTGAAGGAGCAGTTCGTGCCGGCTTCGGTAAACAAGTTGTATTTCAACCTGGCTCCTATCCTCGCGATGGTTCCGGCCTTAGTGACGGTATCCGTAATTCCTTTTGCGCCCGGGTTTGATCTTCGACCGATTGCCACATGGTTAGCCACGCCGTTGCATTTAGATGTGGCTACGATTCAGGCGTTTCGGATTAGCGGGGTGGTCGCGGATCTGGATATCGGACTCCTCTTTGTTTTCGCAATCATTTCCCTGAGCGTGTACGGAATTGTCCTGGCGGGGTGGTCTTCTAACTCAAAATATCCTTTCCTAGGTGGAATACGCTCCTCAGCGCAGATTATTTCCTATGAGATCGCCATGGGAGCGTCGGTGGTGCCGATCTTCTTGGTCACCCAGCAACTTAATCTTGGGAAGATTGTCGAGTATCAGGTAGCTCATGGTTGGTTAGCATTGCCCCATCTTGCCGGGGGATGGGTGGGTATTTTAACCGGACTGTCTTTGTCTTTCTCTTTTGTGGTGTTTTTAGTGGCTTCATTTGCGGAGACGAATCGTTTGCCTTTTGACATGCCAGAAGCTGAGACCGAGTTGGTCGGTGGATACCACACTGAGTATTCGGGGATGCGCTTTGCGTTATTCTTCCTCGGAGAGTACGCCGCCATGGTGTCCGCATCGGCGATTATGGTCACCCTGTTTCTTGGAGGGTGGAGTCTTCCTCTTCCGTGGTTCAACGGCTTGCCAATGCCCGAGTCTTTCTACGGGGTTGCCCTACCTTCCTTCCTCGCTGGGCATGCTTTACCTTGGTGGTTTGGATTTATTTCGATTGGAGTTTTCTTAGGAAAGATACTTGTTTTTATCGGGTTCTTTATCGTCATCCGCTGGACTCTGCCTCGCTTTAAATATGATCAGTTGATGAACTTAGGCTGGAAGGTGTTCATTCCTTTGTCGTTCTTAAATATCTTCGTGGTGGCGGCTCTGATTCTCTTGAAGAGATGATTCTGTTCCGGTCTCGGCTGGCCCCTGGATTAACTTTTTTCACCGTAGTTCTGTTGGGAGCTGCCTTGGGGATGGCCGCGGATAAGAGGCTGACGATTGTGGTGAAGAAAGATGATCATCATATTGCTGGCTTAGGTACAAACGGAATCACCCGATGGACCTCGACGATCGGAAGGGACGATGAGGAAGTTTCCTCGGTGAATCAAAGCGGTAATACTGCGATGATCAGTGTGACGAATAAAAAGACGGGGAAGACAAGGATCCTAAATTACGATGCGGAGAAGGGGATTCTGCGTTTTTCTCAGTCAGTGAACTAATCTCCATCACTGGCGGTTAGTCTTCTGCGCACGAGCCTTCGGGGGTTTCATGATACGCGTCCATACAGCTCACTAAAGAGCGGTTGTTCATCATAGCGGGGATAGAAATTGCTTGCATAAGTAACAGTAACAATTGTGATTAATAACTTGCTGAATACTGGAAAAAGAAGGATATTACTAAAGTGGTTTCGGTCACTGCTAAATGAAACAATTAAAATGAAAAGCCTTATGCAGCAGGATGTGGAGAGCCACCCTCTTGGCATGTTGCTTGAGCGTTGGGCGGCGCACACTGATTTGTCGGTCGTGATCGCCAATGCCGGTGGGTTTGTTGTCTGGGTGAATGCCGCCTTTACGCGGATGTGTGGATATAATTCGGACGAACTTCTTGGAAGACGTCCAGGACATATTCTGAGCGGTGCCCTATCAGAAAAAAACCCCAGGGAAGCTCTGAATCAAGCGATAGAACGCCAAGTCCCCGTCCGAACCCGCATGGTCAATTACACGAAAAGCGGAAAACCGTATGTAGTGGAGATTTATCTGGAACCAATTCACAACATCAATGGGCAATTGACCGGTTTCATATCGGTCGAGCGTGATGTAACCGCAGAGGATCTCCATCAGCATGAGATTGGGGAGTTATCGGCAGTCATGTACGAGACCCTTGTCCAAAAGGTGACCCCCAAAAGAGAGGGGAAAATCCGATCAAAATCATCGAGGAACAAGCACCAACCCAATCTAAATAATGCCATGGCAAAACAGAATCGGGCAAAGAAGAGTTGCGATATTCGCCTCCCTTAGCCAGCTCTGTCCTTGTACCAGCCGATTTTTGATACGGCGACTTTAGGCCCTGTGCAGGTTGCTGAGCCCCCGCTGGGTCTTTACCCGAAAAGCCCTAACCTAGTCCGATCGAGGTATATCGGTTTGAGCATTTAGACCAGCAGCTTGATGGGCTGGTACTACGATTCCACGAGAACGACTAGAAATCCTTGGCGAAGTAGGTGAAGATGATGTCAGCTCCGGCTCTACGAATCGAAAGAAGGGACTCATCCCTAGTTTTTCGTAAATCAGTCCAGCTTTTTTGGGCGGCGGCGTGAATCTGGGCGTATTCACCAGAAACCTGGTAAGCGGCAAGGGGAAGGTGGGTACTCTCCCGTAAATCACGAAGGATATCGAGATAGGGACCCGCAGGTTTGACCATGAGAATGTCTGCACCCTCTGCTTCATCGAGGAGAGCGTCCCGCAAAATAGCTCGGCGGTTTGCTGGATCGGCTTGATAGCCGCGCTTATCGAGTGAGTTAGTACCAGCGGACTGGGTACTTCCGACCGCGTCACGGAAGGGTCCATAGAGCGAGGAGGCGAACTTTGCGGCATAAGAAAGTATTCCCGTGGAGGTGAATCCCGAGAGGTCGAGAGCGCGGCGGATCGCGCCGATTCGGCCGTCCATCATGTCGGATGGGGCAACGAAGTCGGCTCCTGCTTCGGCTAGAACGAGAGCCTGTTTTATAAGGATAGAGATGGTCTTGTCGTTATCCACTTCTCGACCTGAGGGACTGAGAACTCCGTCGTGGCCGTGGGAGGTGTAGGGATCAAGGGCGACGTCAGCAAAGACAGGGAAATCGGGGAGATCTTTTTTCAAGGCGCGAAGGGTCCGTGGGATGAGACCTTTTGGGTTGTAGGCGGCACTGACCTTGGCTGTGCGAAGGTTTTGGGCAAGGCAGGGAAAGAGGGCAATGCCTCCGATGCCCCGCCGAACGAGGCGGGATGCCTCGCGTCGTAGGTCAGAAATGGAGAAACGAAAATGGCCAGGAAGGGAAGAGATGGAGGTGGAGCGGACTCCTTCTTGGACAAAGAGAGGGGCGATACATTGGGCGGGACCGACAGAGGTCTCGGAAAAGAGACGACGAAGGGCTGCAGTGCGCCGTATCCTGCGGGGCCGAATCGGAATGGATGCTGGGTCTTCTTTTTTCACAAGCGAGAGATATCTTAGGCCAAGAATCACCCGCAGGCGAGATTCAGCGGGGCATGACTTTCAGTGCGTCCTTCCAAAGAAGAAGAGCAAAGATGAGACAGATGATTGAGGCCAACCAGCGTCCATGTTTTTCTAGGAGTGCGGTGCACTTTTCTTTCATGCGCGGCCCTGCTTGGGGATGGAATAGAGCTAGAAATAAGGGAAAGGCCACAGGCAAGAGTGCGAGAACGGAAAAAAGAGCAAAGCCAAGGATTTTGGATTCGTCTCCACTTGCTAGGGTGATCTGGTGTCCCATGGTGATAGCAAGAATCGATGTTTTTGGGTGAAGTCCGGTGGTGAAGAGACCGATCAAGAATGTACTACCCAAGTAGTAGGCATTGATGGGGAAATTCGATTCGGAGTTAAGCGAGGGCAAGAGTGAGAGAAGCTTTGCCTTCCATGGGGGAGGGGGTGTTTTGGTTTTGGGTACGCGGTCATCCTTTCCTGTAAAAAACTGCCAGGCACGGAAGATTCCAAGACAAAGAAGGGCCGATCCCAGCCCCGCGCGAACGGCAAATCGAAGCCATGATGCATGCTCAACGCCTGGGGTGGTGGTGGGGGTAATCCAGAGGCCGAGCCCAATTGCGAGAAAAAGACCGATGGCAGAGCCTAAAAAGAAAACGACGGAGTTGAGGCGGGCTCGAGTTTTGTGAGCGGCCATGAGTAGTCCTAGGATAAACGTTTCAGGGCTAAGCAGAACTACCATGCCCATAGAGAAGGCGGTCATGACTGTGTGATGGAGGCTGGATGTTTCCATTGGTTGAAAGGTAATGAAATCGTACCACCAGATAGATTTAAAACCGAATCAAAAGAGGTGATAAACGGATAAAGAGTAGTCTTTTTTTAGATTGGAGAAATGATTTAAGTTTTTCCCAAGAATGCGTACGATGAGTGATGGACGAAGTTAGGCTTTTTGATACGGCAACGAGACAAGTTCATGCTTTGAGCGCTTCGAATGGGAAGGCGCTAAAGTTTTATGCCTGCGGGCCCACGGTTTACGGACCAGCACACATTGGTAACTTTCGGACTTTTATTATTCAGGATTTGCTTAGTCGTGTTTGGATGGCGGCAGGTGGAAAGATTGAGCATGTGCGCAATCTGACCGATGTGGACGACAAGACTATCCGTGGAGCTCGAGAGGCAAAGCTGTCCTTGGATGCGTTTACGAAGAAGTGGACGGATATTTTCGAAAAGGATGGGCAGGCTCTTGGGTTAGTTGCTCCCATGAAGGAACCGAAAGCGACCGACTTCGTTCCTCAACAGATCGCTCTTGTGGAGAAGTTGGTCCATGGAAAACATGCTTATGAGGCAGGAGGATCGGTCTATTTTCGGGTACAATCGTTTCCGGGCTATGGAAAGCTATCGCGACTGGACGAGCGAGAGGTTCGAGAAGGTGCCTCGGGTCGAGCGGATGCGGATGAGTATGCGAGGGAGCAGGCGGCAGACTTTGTGCTTTGGAAAGCCCACAAAGAAGAGGACGGAGAGGTGTTTTGGGATAGCCCATGGGGAAAGGGAAGGCCGGGCTGGCATTTGGAGTGCAGCGCCATGGCGATGCAGATCCTTGGGGAGACGATTGATCTTCATGGTGGTGGATCAGACCTAATCTTTCCTCATCACGAGAATGAGATCGCTCAAAGTGAGGCGGCCACGGGAAAGCCCTTTGTGAAACATTGGTTTCATATTTCCCATCTCTTGGTGGAAAACCGGAAGATGAGCAAATCCCTAGGTAATCTCTACACATTAAAAGATGTGATCCGCCAAGGCTGGGATGCTTTCGATCTTCGATTGGTTTTACTTTCGGGACACTACCGCCAACCGCTGAACTTTTCTTGGGATACCATGACAGCGGCTCGGCATGGACGAGAGCGATTGGGCCGAGTGCGGGTGGGTTTGGTGGAGGCGGCCAAGGGGACGAAAGCGGAGGTGGGGGAGTGGGGAACGTTTCGTGGAGCGTGGGATGCTTTGCGAGAAGATTTAGAAACTCCGAAAGCTCTAGCGGCTCTTTACACGGCGGCGACCTCGGTGGAGTTAAGACGGAAAGCAGGCATGTCTGTGGAGGAGGCGGCGAAAGAGCTGGTAGGGCTGGATCACATCTTGGAGGTACTGGGATTGAATGTGCAGTTCGAGAAACAGACAGAGGCGCCGCCCGAGATGAAGGCTTTAGCCAAGGCGAGGGAGGAGGCGCGGGCGGCAAAGGATTGGAATGAGTCGGACCGGCTGCGTGATGAGTTAGCGGCGGCAGGGTGGGAGGTGCGGGATGGTGCTGGCGGTTGGCGGCTGGTGCGAAAGCCGGGAACCCCCTAGGTTCGACCCATGACTCCTCTAGAAGAACTCCGTCATTCTACGGCCCACGTGCTAGCCACCGCGGTGTTGAGGCTTTGGCCTGAGGCGCTTCTGGATATCGGGCCACCGACCGATGCGGGGTTTTATTATGATTTCGACATGGTCCATCGCTTGAGCGATGAGGATTTTCCTAAGATCGAAGCGGAGATGAAGAAAGTGGTTAAGGAAAAGCAGGCTTTTGTCAGGAAAGAGGTGAGTCGGGCTGAGGCGAAAGCATTTTTTGAAGAGAAGAAACAGAGTTATAAGGTGGGTCGCTTAGCGGATATTCCCGAAACGGAGGCGATATCTTTTTACAGCAACGGTGAATTTACTGATCTTTGCGCGGGAACCCATCTGAAGAACACGGGAGAAATCAAGGCGTTTAAATTACTTCGATTGGCTGGGGCTTATCATCGTGGGGATGAAAAGAATAAGATGTTGCAGAGGATTTATGGGACCGCTTTCGGGAGCAAGGAGGAGCTGGACGGGAGTCTAAAAGCGGCTGAGGAGGCTCTGGCCCGAGATCATCGTAAGCTCGGAAAGGAATTAGATCTTTTCCTGATTGATGATGAGGTCGGTCAAGGACTGGTGATGTGGACTCCGAACGGGGCTATTGTTCGCCACGAGATGCAAAAGTTTCTTTTGGAGGAGTTGGGGAAAAGGGGGTATCAGCAGGTTTTCACGCCCCATATTGGGCGTTTGGGTTTGTACCGAACCTCGGGACATTTCCCGTATTATCAAGAATCCCAGTACCCTCCTTTGGTAGATCGGGAAACAATGGATAAGTTAGCCAAGGAGGGCTGTTCTTGTGCGGAATTGAGTAATCGAATCGAGAAGGGTGAGATTGAGGGATATCTACTGAAACCGATGAACTGTCCGATGCATATTCGGATTTATGCTTCTAGGCCCAAGTCCTATCGGGATTTGCCCGTGCGACTCGCTGAATTTGGAACAGTCTACCGCTGGGAGCAGTCGGGAGAGCTGAATGGAATGACTCGGGTGAGGGGTTTTACTCAGGATGATGCCCATCTTTTTTGTACGGAGGAGCAGGTAGCGAAAGAGGTGGAGGGTTGCCTCGAAATGGTGAGACTGGTTCTAGATACTTTAGGAATTGGGGATTTTCGAGTAAGGGTGGGTTTAAGGGACCCCGCATCGGACAAGTATGTGGGCTCGAAGGAAGGCTGGGACAAAGCAGAGAAGGCGGTGAAAGAGGCGGCAATGAAGTTAGGGGTGAAAACAAGCGAAGAACCTGGGGAAGCAGCATTTTACGGGCCGAAGATCGACTTTGTGGTGAAGGACGTCATCGGGCGTGAATGGCAGTTAGGAACAGTGCAAGTGGATTACAATTTACCTGAGCGTTTCGATTTGTGGTACACGGGATCAGACAATCAGAAGCATAGGCCGGTGATGATTCATCGGGCTCCTTTTGGTTCTTTGGAGCGATTCACTGGGGTGCTGATCGAGCATTTCCGTGGGGCTTTTCCGGTTTGGCTGGCGCCTGAGCAGGCGAGGTTTCTGCCAGTCAACGACCAGATGATTGAGTATGCGGAGAAGTTGGCGGCAGATTTTAAGGAGGCAGGCCTGAGGGTCTCGGTGGATAAGAAGGGAGACAAGTTGGGCGGTCAGATTCGGCGTGGGCAGTTGGAGAAGGTTCCCTTCTTACTGGTTTGCGGAAATCGTGAAGCCGAGGCGGGTCAGGTGGCGGTGCGGAGCAGGGAAAAAGGGGATGAGGGAGCGCAGCTCGCGGGAACGGTCAGAGATCGAATTGTCGATCTGGTAAAGCGAAGAGTGAGTTCGGTTCAGCCAATTTCATAGTTCGAGCACTGCCCCAGGCCCTGTTTTACATGATATGTAAGTCATTATGTATTAGTATTATAAAATTTATATTAAAGATTGTTTCATATACTTTTTTCTATTGGTCTCTGAATTCCGTTTGCAGTTAGGCAAGTGGATTTCTTTGAAGGATTTGGGGTGGCGCACGATGAAAGGTGATGTATTTTCAAAAGCCTAACTTGAGAGCGAACGATTTTCCTTCCTCTAGCCCTAGTACATGGGGGACCGTCTCACCAGAAAACTGGGGAGACTGGACCTGGCAATTACGCAATCGGATTCAGACTCTTGAACAGCTGGAAAGCCGGCTAGAGCTGACCGGGGAGGAGAGGGCTGGGACTATTTTAGCGGGGAAGAAGCTCGCTTTGGGTATTACTCCACATTTCTTTGGCCTGATCGATCGGAATGATCCGAATTGCCCGATTCGTCGGCAGGTAGTGCCACGGATTGAAGAATCGTACACGGCTCCAGACGAAATGCTCGACCCGTGCGGGGAGGATTCGAATATGCCCGTTCCAGGTTTGGTTCACCGATACCCCGATCGTGCCCTTCTCTTAGTGACCGATCGATGTGCTTCCTATTGTCGCTACTGCACAAGAAGCCGAGTGGTCAGTGGGGCGGGAGAGCAAGAGTTGACCATGGACATGGAGGGGGCTTTTTCCTATTTGGAAAAACATCCTGAAGTCCGCGATGTGCTTCTTTCTGGGGGCGATCCGCTTCTGCTTTCGGATGCTAAGTTGAATGCGATTTTAACCCGCTTGCGACAGATACCGAGTCTTGAGTTTATTCGGATTGGAACCCGAATCCCTATTTTTCTTCCTCAACGAATCACTCGGGAGTTGGTCACAATGCTTAAACAGCATCACCCTATTTGGATGAGCGTGCATTCGAATCATCCCAAAGAGCTGACCCATGAGGTGAGATCTGCGCTTGAGCGCCTGGCGGATGCAGGGATTCCTTTGGGCAACCAAAGTGTTCTTCTCAAGGGGGTCAATGATCGATCGGATGTATTGAAGGAACTTTTCCATAAACTCCTCCTGTGCCGAGTTCGGCCGTACTATCTCTACCAGTGTGATCTAATCACGGGCTCGGCTCATTTGCGGACGACGATTCGTGAGGGCCAGGAGATTATGGAGCAGTTGCGTGGACATACCACAGGCTATGCCGTACCTACCTACGTGGTGGACGGACCTGGGGGAGGTGGAAAGATTCCCATAGGTCCGAGCTACATTGTGGGCATGGCGGATGACCGAGTGATCTTAAAAAACTACAAGGGTGATGTTTATGAATACCCTGAAATTAGCCAAACGCGTCTGGCGGGTCTGCGCGGTTGACTGAGTTAGAGCTTGGGACGCTCCGACTCAAGCCGAGCGGAACCTCTAAAACTGGGGCAGGGCACCCGTGGATTCTATCCCACGAAATCGAAGAGCCATTGGGACAAGAGAAAAGTGGCACGGCAGTTGTGGCACGTGCGTCGACGGGCGAGCTTCTGGGGACAGGTTTCTACCGTGAGGGCGCCCGCATCGTTTGGCGCAGATTTCGTGGCGATATGGGCGGTTTTGATGCTCAACACATCGCAGTCTCACTACTTGAATCGGTAAGAAGAAGGGCGGCACAACCTGCTCGGCGACTGGTTTGGGCTGAGGCGGACGGCTTTCCTGGACTGGTGCTTGACCAGTACGGTGAATATCTGGTTGCTCAAATTACCACCGAAGGAATGGAAAAGTCGTGGAAAGCTGTGGAGAGTGAAATCGTCAAGATCCTGCAACCTAAAGGGATCTGGATTCGGCGAGATGCTGCTGGTCGAAAGCTGGAAGGGTTGGAAAACTTGCCAGGTGAAGAGTGGGGCAACATCCCGCAGGAGCCGGTCCGAGTGGAGATTGCAGGAATGACCGTGCCAATAGATTTACGTGGCGGCCAGAAAACAGGGACGTACTTGGATCAGCAGGAGAACTACAAGGTAATTGCGCAACATTCACAAGGCCGAAAGGTTCTCGATCTCTTTTGCCATAATGGAGGTTTTGCACTGCGTGCAGCCAAGGCTGGTGCTCTGGCGGTGACTGGGGTGGATAGTTCTGAATCCTCCTTAGCTCTGGCTCGGATAGCATCGGAGGAGAATCATTTGAAGATTCGCTGGGCGCAGGAGGATGTTTCCCGCTTTTTACGCACGAATCCAAAAAAGGAGTACGATCTGGTGGTTTTGGATCCCCCAGGAATGGTAAAAAGTCGTAATAGCCACGATGCAGGATGGAGAGCCATGGCAGAGCTTCATCGGCAAGCGATTCGAGTTCTGGCTTCAGGCGGGCTTTTGGCCACATTTTCATGCTCGCACCGCGTTGGGGGTGAGGAATTGTTAGGGATGGCAAAGACTATGGCGATCGAAGAGGGGCTAAGGATTAAGCCCCATACGATCCTTAGGCAAGCGGCCGATCATCCTGTGCTCTCCTCTTTTCCCGAAAGCCAATATCTATCAGGTTTTCTTCTGGAGATTTCATGAAAGTAGGTTTCTTATGGGTTTTTCTTATGACAGGGGCGGTTTGGGCGGTTCCACTGCCTCAACCGATTAACTGCGATGGCCATCCCTTCGAACTCAATCCGAAAGGTAAGATCATGATCCTTCTTGCTAGTAGTCAGCCGTTGGCGGATACAACAAGGGAATTTGGTTCTTCACTTTACGGTTGGCAAGGGCGCGATGGGTTTCGAGTTACGGTGGTGGTGGATCTTCGTAAATCCCTAGGGACACTTTTCAAGGGTTGGACGCTGGGCACGATGAAGGCGAATCTTGACGAGGAGGGCATACAGATTCAGCCCTGGTATCGAGCGAACGGAAACCTTGGGAATCCTCGGCCGGATCTTTGTGCGATTGCCGACTTTGATGGGAAGGTGACTGACGCGCTAGGGTGGGGAAATGATGAAAACAAAATGAAAGTAACTATCTTTGGGAAGGATGGGGAGAAGGTATGGAATTCAACCAACGCCCAATCTCCCGCTCCGATGCTGAAGGAAGTTCAAAAGCTGCTTGGCCCGCCTATTGCAAAACCAAAGAATGCTGAACCCAGGAAAAGTCGAATCCTCAAGCTACGATCATGAGGCTCGATGAGGGAATTTTCTGTGTGGGGGTCGATCAGCATGCCACTCCTTTGACAGTGCGTGAGTCTCTGACAGCAGGAGCTGGAGATCGTCTGATTCCTTATTTGTTGGAACACCAAGGGGCTTCCGAGGGTGTCTTTTTGAGCACCTGCAATCGGGTGGAGATTTACGGACGCTCCAAGCACCGTGGCCCAAGAATGATGGAGTCTCTTTTCCAATCGATGCCTCCCGATCTCGGACAAGCATGGAGGGAGGCTCGTGGTTTATATCTACACGAGGGAATCTCCTGCTGGCGGCATCTGGCAGAAGTTGCCACGGGACTACGCTCGATGGTTATCGGCGAGAACGAAATCCTAAGGCAGGTACGATTGGCCTACGCCTCTGCGGGTGAGGTCGGGGGCGCGGATCGGGGGATGCATGCTTTGTTCCAGTCTGGGCTAAGGGCAGCGCGAGCAGCGCGAGCAGCGGCTGGTTTTGGACGCGGAGATGCCTCTGTGGGCCGACTAGCGGCGGAAGCACTTCAAGAAGTGATGCAGGGAAGGGAATCGAGGCCTTTACTTCTTTTGGGTTCAGGTCACACGGCGCGTAGTTTCGCGCTGGTGGAGCACAAAAGATCTTCGAGGCCGATATGGATTTCCTCACGATCGGAGGATCGAGCACGGCTTCTAGCCAATGAAGTGGAGGGTGAAGTGGTCCCCTGGGCGCGCTGGCAGAAAGCGGTAGAGGCCTCATCGGTAGTGGTCTCGGCTTTAGCTGGTGGAGAACTTCCTTGGAATACGGATATTTCTTCCAGTGGGCCTGAACTACTGATCGACTTAGGAGTTCCTCGCACAATGACGGCGATGCGAAGATTCTTTCCAAAAGCTGAATGGGTGGATCTCGAAGAGCTGTCGGGCAAAACAGAAATACGGCCAGAAGCCTTAGGATCGATTCATCGAGCAGAAGAAGTTCTTCGCGCCCATGAGATTCTTTTCGCCTTAGGTAAAAAGAGGGAACCGAGCAGGACCCAAGTTGGGAGTGGATGAAATACCGAGTTGGGACACGCGGTAGTCCCTTGGCTATTTGGCAAGCTCAGCGGATCGTTGAATTACTTCAGTGCGCGGACTCTTCCTCTGAGTGGGAAATCTGTGAGATCAAAACATCGGGAGATGCACGATCTGAGTTTGGCGATGAACTTCCGGAAGGAGTTGGGGAATTTAGTTCGGCGCTAGAAAAGGAGTTACTTTCAGGCGGGATTGATCTGGCGGTGCACAGCGCGAAAGATGTTCCGACTCGTCTCCCAGAAGGTTTAGTCCTGGCAGCTTTTCCAGAGCGCGCGGATGCCCGAGATGCGGTGGTGCGCCGAAAAGAAGCCCCGATTGCGCCTCCCGCGGGATCTCGTGTAGGCACCGGAAGTCCACGACGCTCTCTTCTTTGGTCGGAGAAGTGGCCACAAACTGAGACCCATGGAATTCGGGGTAATGTGGATCGACGAATGGGAAGATTGCAGAAGGAGAAGGAGTGGTGGGGAGTAATTCTCGCCTGTGCGGGAATTGATCGATTGGGTGGATGCCCTGAAGGTCTGGTTATGGAAAGGCTAAGTTCTGATTGGATGGTACCAGCTCCTGGCCAAGGAGCCTTAGTAATTGAGTGCCGCGAAATGGATCTCAACTTGCGAAAGATCCTTGAAAAGATCAACTCTCCCGATGTTCAGGTTTGCGTGGAGGCGGAGAAAGCCTTTCTGAAAGAATGGGGTGGTGGATGTTCCGAATCGCTTGGGGCTTACGCTCAGTTAACTGGTGGAGGTGATCTCGCTTTACGAGTTGCGGTAAAGGGAAAGACGGGACAGGTGGTTCGAGGTGGTGCCGAGGGTAAGCTTTCCCAAGCAGCGAGTGTGGGTTCAGAACTGGCGGAAAGAATTCGGAATGAGTAGGGAGGTGAAAGTCTGGTTGGTGGGTGCTGGACCAGGGAGTCCGGGACTACTGACGATACGAGCACGGGATGTTTTATCCCAGGCTGAGGTGGTGCTTTATGATCGGCTGGTCAATCCAGCTCTATTCACTTGGGCTCCCGAAACTGCAAAATGGATCGATGCGGGAAAAACACCGCGAGGAAGGCGAATGGAACAAAAGGAGATTCATCGACTTCTTTTACGGTATGCGAAAAAAGGCAAAAGAGTTGTTCGACTGAAGGGGGGAGATCCATTTGTTTTTGGCAGAGGAGGGGAAGAGGCGCAGGCCTTGAGCCAAGCCCGCATTCCCTTTGAGGTTGTGCCAGGCATTACCTCTGGTATCGCTGCCCCAGCTTTTGCCGGTATTCCGATTACTCAAAGAGGGCTCAGTTCTGAGGTTACTTTTCGGATTGGGGCGCAAGCGGAGGGGTCGACAACAGGAAAAACGTTAGTTGGATATATGACGGTAGAGGGATTGGGGGAGTTTCTTTCACGAGCGCAAAACCTAGGCTTTTCCCAGACAACCCCTGCAGGATTGATCGGAAGTGGCACCTGCCATAACCAGAAGACCGTCTTCGGGACGATTAATGATCTCGCTGAAAAAGCAAAGAAGTCAGGTGTAGGTGCGCCTGCAATTGTGGTGGTGGGTCCAGTGGTTGATCTGAGAAGGGAACTCGCGTGGTGGGAAAAACGCCCCTTAGCGGGTAAACGAGTTATTCTGACTATGAGTCGATCTCTTGGAAGTGGATGGCGCGAGAGATTGGAGGGCTTGGGGGCAGAGGTTTGGGAGTTGCCAATGTCTAAGATCGAAATGGTTCCACCTCAGAAAAGCTGGATTCCCACTATCCAGCGTTCGGACTGGCTTGTTTTTACAAGTTCTGCAGCGGTACGTGCTTTTCCAAGCGCGATTGGGGATCTGCGAATGGTCGCTCGGGCTAAGTTTGCCGTAGTGGGCAAAGCAACGGCTGAGGTTCTGCGATCGATCGGGTTCCAACCTGATTGGATCGGCCCTGGGCCAGGCGGAGAGGCTTTAGCTCGCAGCTGGCCGAAAAAAGCCTGCGGTTCCATTCTTCATCTCACTGGATCTATGGGCGACGGAAAGTTTGCTTCACTTTTAAGGGCCAGCGGACGGGTTGTTCGGAAGATTGTTATTTATAAGAACTCGGAGGCTTTTTCGGTTCCGGTTCCCGTAAGTAGAGCTCTCAAACAGGAAGGGGCAGACTGGGTGGTCTTTGCCAGTGGCTCGGCGGCGGTTCGGTTTCGGCAATTATTTCCAGTGTGGCGAAAAGGTGAACCACGAGTAGTGGTGATTGGCCCTGCCACCGCAAAAGCAGCTCGGAGTTCAGGTTGGAAGAGAATCGTGCAATCTAGTGAAGCGTCGGTAGATGGATGTTTGCGTACGATGCTTTGAACGCTCAGGATGGCGATATGAGCCCCGCAGATGATTCGATGGAGGAAGGGCATATGGCTTTAGCTATGGGGGAGATGGCTGAGGCGGCTGTCCATTACCAGAAGGCGACTACCCTTGATTCTGGGCATGCGGATGCGTGGCAGTGTTTAGGAATGGCGTTGGTGAAGTTAGAAAAGTTGGATGAGGCGATCGTTGCACTTGAGAAGTTGGTGCAGTTGAAGCCGAGGGACCAGTTGGCCTACACCAGTCTATCACTGGCTCTAGGTCGGGCGGGAAAGATTTCAGAGGCTGAGGAAATGGCGGCAAAAGCCAAAGTAGCAGCCTGGGGTGGTGACCCAGGGAAAATCGGTAACTCAGCGTAGCTAATCTTTACTTATTCTGTCTGAGCCGAATCTTGTCGCGCAAGGTGATAGCGGGACCACCCGCGAGCAAGGCTTTCTCGTAAGCACTTTTAGCTTCGCTTTTTTGGCCGAGTCGGAAATTAATATCCCCATAGTGCTCCAAGAGAGTGGGGTCATCGGGAACCATGCGCAGAGCCTCCTCCACGAGGGGTTTGGCCGCTGCAGGGTTTCCGAGTCGGTAAAGGGCCCATCCTTGGCTATCAAGATAAGCAGGGTTTCCAGGACTGAGTTGTACTGCTTTTTCAATCATGATGAGGGCTTCGTCGAGATTTCGACCCCGTTCGGCCCACATATAACCGAGATAGTTGAGGGACTGGTGGTGAGATGGGTTGAGTTGGAGAGCCCGTCGTAAGGCGACTTCTGAACGGGTCGATTGGCCAGACTGCTCGCACGCCGATCCGTACTCATAGTAAAAGCTAGCATCAAGCATCTCCGGGCGTTTTTGGGATAGGCGCTCGACTTGAGCAAAGGTCGAGGCGGCCTCTGCCATGCGATCTTGGGCTTTCTCGGTGAGACCGCGGATAAGAAGGAGTTGAACTGAATCGGAATAGATTCGAGAAGCAGATTCGAGGGTGAGCCCAGCACGACGAGGCTGATTCAGTTTAAGTTGAAGTAAGGCGAGGCGAAGGTAATCGGATAAAGGTGGATTCTTAGCCACGTGCAAGGCGAGAACTCGGTACATCTCGGCGCGAGCGGGAATGCCTAGTTCGTCGTAGAGATTACCGAGAACGGGATAGAGATTTGCGCGTTCCGGTTTTTCCATGGCGACGAGTTGAAGGTAGGAGTCTGCCTCCGTGGATTGGTCGGCCAGAATGAGAGTGGCGGCAGTCTGTTCGAGAATGGGTAGTTCTTGTGGTCGCTCATTGGTATATTCGCGAAGGTAACGAACAGCGGTGGGGAGGTCATCGGCAGTTATGGCAATATCCGCCGCCCGCAGGGTTAAACCGCTTAGGGAAGAGTTCATTTCGATGGCGCGGATAAAAGCAGGGAGGACAGCGGCGGCGATTTCCCGTTGAGATTTCCGCGAGAGTGCGGTGCCAGATCGTAGAAGGCCTTCCGCGACACGGGCCAAGCGAGTGGGATCATGGTTATCCCATCCAGCGAAGGCGGTGAGGGCATCGCGCTGAGCGATGGTGGCCGCTTCGCCCTTTTTTTGGCCGATGAGAGCTAGGCAGAGAAGGGTGGCTCGTTCGGGCTCATCGACCGAAGAGGCGGGGAGCGATTGAAGAAGCTCTAAGGATTCTGCCGAGCGGTTGAGGTCGAGCAGGGTGCCAGCCTTGGCTAAGGTTGCGGCGCGGGAAGTGGGATCAGCATCGAGGGCTTTGCTGTAGGCCTCGAAGGCTTGTTGACTTAATCCTAGTGAGTCGGCGCGCCGTCCTTCGGTGAAGAATAGTGCAGAATCTACGCGTTCGGCACGCTGAGGAGTGCCAAACGAGAGAAAGGCGGAGGCAAGAAGTAAGGAGGCGCCGAGCGCCCCAGCCTTACGTCTTGTAGCGGAGACGTTTCTTATGGCGGTTCGCGCGACTGCGCTTGCGGCGCTTATGCTTCGCGATTTTCGATTTCCGCTTCTTCTTAACTGAACCCATAGGGACATCGTGGGGCTAGAAGGCTTAAGTGACAACCTTATTTAGCGGGTATTCAATAATACCCTCGGCGCCGAGTTTCTTAAGACGAGGAATAAGGGATCGAACAATTTTCTCTTCCATAACCGTTTCCACCGCCACCCAGCCATCGCGGGCAAGGGGAGATATAGTGGGATCGCGGAGGGAAGAGAGGACGGCATTGATCGAACCTAGAAAACGGCGAGAGACATTCATCTTAAGTCCGACAAGGTCTCGAGCCCGTAAGGCCCCCTCGAGCAGCATGGCTAAGTTTGTAATGAGTGTTCGCTGGGTCGGACGAGTCCAAACTTTGCGATTCGCGATAAGCTGGGGATAGGATTCGAGGATGGTGTCGAGAATGCGAAGGCCGTTGGCCGCGAGAGAGGAGCCAGTTTCGGTGATGTCAACGACCGCATCGGCAAGTTCAGGCACTTTAACTTCGGTAGCACCCCAGGAAAACTCGACCTTGGCCTTGATCTTGTTTTTCGCGAGGTACTGGCGGACAAGACCGACAGCCTCGGTGGCGATTCTTTTTCCACGAAGCTGGGAGGGACGACGGATGGGGGAACGATTAGGAACGGCCACGACCCATCGCGCAGGTTGGGCGGTGGCTTTGCTAAATTGGAGGGTAGAAACAACATGAATCTTGGCCTTGGTTTCCTGAATCCAGTCGCTTCCGGTTAGGCCAAGATCGAGAAAGCCGTCTTGGACGTAGGGGGCGATTTCTTGAGCGCGAAGGAGACGAACTTCAAAATTCGGATCATCGATGGACGGTCGGTAGGTGCGCGAACCACGGGCGATCGAGTAGCCCGCCTTTCTAAAAAGATCGAGGGTGGCTTCTTGAAGGCTTCCTGAGGGAAGACCGATTCGGAGGGGCTTGGCCATAGGGAGAACCCTAGACGCAAGAGGGGGTGCAGTTCAACCCACTGGAACGATTGCCGGCTGCTGTTGGGTAATACAGTGAATCGCGCCTAAGCCACCCACAAGGGCGCGGCAGTCGATGCCGTGGACCTTGCGGCCTGGAAAGTGGGGCCGAAGGAGATCCAGAACCACTTTGTCGGTGGGGGAAGCAAAAATGGGGACGAGAACGGCAGAGTTTCCAATGTAAAAGTTAGCGTGGCTGGCTGGGTTGCGGTGATGCGGACCATCCGCACGCGGGGGCATGGGAAGCTGAATCACCTGGAGGGTTCGTCCGCCAGAGTCTTTGGCCATAGAAAGCCGGTGGAGATTGTCTGCTAGGGGGGCGTGATTCGGGTCTTGGGAGTCGGATTCAACAACCGTCGCAACCACCCCTGGTGAAAGAAAGCGGGTCAGATCATCGACATGCCCGTCGGTATCGTCACCTTCGAGACCCTCGCCCAACCAGATAATCTTTCGGACACCCAACCATTGAAAGAGTCGGGCTTCAATTTCAGGTCGAGACAGGGAGGCGTTG
The DNA here is from genome assembly GCA_947441075.1 of Verrucomicrobia subdivision 6 bacterium. Lineage (GTDB taxonomy): Bacteria > Verrucomicrobiota > Verrucomicrobiia > Methylacidiphilales > Verrucolacustridaceae > Verrucolacustris. Next base: position 6,012 of record CANESK010000024.1, on the reverse strand, counting down.
CGGTTGGGATTAAGAAGGCACTGTTCAGTAGTGAGAAGAGTGTCCTGCCCGTCAGTATCGAGAGAACCTCCCTCAAGGACAAAATCGTGAGTTTCGAATGGTGTATCAGTAAGACGACAGGCGGCCGCAGGAATGACATCATCTTTATCCCAAGGACCATATTTCTTACCCCAACTATTGAAGGTGAAGTCATGGGCGACACGAGCGGGAGTCCCTGGAGTTCGACGAAGCATAAAGATCGGTCCGCTATCGCGAAGCCAGGCGTCATCATTGGGGATGGTCACGACTTTAAGATTTAGGGAGATAAGGTTAGCCCGACGAAGGCGCTCATGGATTTCATCCGCGGCCGCACAGTCTTTGGCGATCAGATAAACCCTCTCGCCGGGGATAAGGGCGCGGATCATCTCCAAATAGGTTTCTTGGACAGGCTCTAGGAGACCAGGCCAGGTCTCGGCGTTATGGGGCCAAGCGAGCCAAGTGGCTTCATGAGATTCCCACTCCGCGGGAAGACGGTAGGCCGACCAATCAATCCCGAGGGAGGGGAGTAGGGGGCTTTTCAAGACTTAAGAAATCGTTGATCCAGCCCAGCATAAGCGTCGATGCGACGATCCCGAAGAAAAGGCCAGTGTTGACGAGTTGTAGCAATCCTAGACAGGTCGAGCTGAGCATGAAGAATCTCTTCCTTTTTGGAAGAGCCTTGAATAAGCACTTCGCCGAATGGGGCGACGGCAAAACTAGACCCCCAGAATGTAAGATTATTTTCACGACCAGTTCGATTAATCGAAAGAACGTAGAGACCATTGGCGATGGCATGACTGCGTTGAATCGTCTGCCAAGCGTTCTGTTGCGCATGGCATACCGCCTGTTTTTCCCCAGCGGCCCAACCGATCGCGGTAGGGTAGATGAGAATTTGTGCACCGCGGAGGGCCATTAAACGGGCGGCCTCGGGATACCACTGATCCCAGCAGACGAGAATTCCTAACTTGCCTACGGGAGTGTCGATGGGATGAAATCCGGTATCCCCTGGAGAAAAGTAAAACTTCTCACTGAACCCCGGGTCATCGGGGATATGCATTTTGCGATACTTTCCCAGGATCTTTCCGTTCGGGCCGAAGACAACCGTAGTATTATGGTAAAGACCTTCAGTTCTTTTTTCAAAAAGACTAGCAACAAGGGTTACCTTATTTTTCTTGGCAGCTAGCGCAAGCGCCTGAGTGGTGGCTCCGGGAATAGGTTCTGCGAGCTTAAAGCAGGCGTAGTCCTCTTTTTGACAGAAATAAAGAGAGCGGAAAAGTTCGGGAAGACAGACTAGCTTGGCTCCTGACTTGGCAGCGGTGGCGATTCGCTGGAGGGCTACACGCAGATTCTTGGCAGGATCTGGCGAGCAGCTCATCTGAATAAGAGCGGCGCGTAATGGGGAGGATTTCGAGGTGGCCATAAAGGATCTCAGCGTAAAGCGACCGGCGGAGCGAGGATTTCGGATAAAATTATCGCATGGCGTAGAGAAGTCGGGTCACTCAGTCTTTTCTGAAACGAATGTCGGCGCGCTCCCTGGGGTTGAGCATAAGAAAAAGCAGGTTTGTCATGGACGAAGGCTGGAAGTGGCGTTGCACTTTCCCCTGAAAAAGAATCGGTTAAAACTTGAGGCAGAGCAGAAATGTGGGGACGACGAGGTGAATCCTTATGGGCAATGATGGGCGGAGAAAAGTCGATGAAGGGCTTGGCAGGAGGAGCTGCTCTCGGAGGAATCGCCGCAGGAGATGGAGGGGATTCGTGGCGTCGACGACCGAGAGCCTCGAGAAGGTCACCGAATTCTCCAAAGGGATCAGTCTCTCGCTCAGGGTCTGCTTTCGATTCTTGAGGAGCAGTGGGTGCGAGCACTGGCTCAGTTGACTGCTTTTGCCTTTTCAGCCACCACTGGGCAAGACTGACGACGACGAAGAGAACTGGGACAAGCCACTCCACAAGAGATATCTTTCTTACTTCGAGTTCGGCTTGGCAGAATCCTTGGCGATCGATGCACGCATTTCGGTGTCGGCCGAGACATTACGGATTTTCTGATAATCCATGATCCCTAAGTTTCCTTTGCGGAAAGCCTCTGCCATGGCCAAGGGAACTTGGGCTTCGGCTTCGACCACCTTGGCGCGCATTTCTTGTTCCACGGCAACAGCGGCGGCTCGACGCATTTCAGCCTTGGCTTGAGCGACCTGCTTATCGGCATCGGCTTGCTCGGCCTGAAGCTTCGCTCCGATATTCGCGCCCACTCCGACGTCGGCGATATCGATAGAAAGAATTTCGTAAGCAGTTCCAGCATCGAGGCCTCGATTGAGAACGTCTTTCGAAATATCTTGGGGATTCTCGAGGACTCCTTTGTAAGTTTCCTTGGAACCGATGGCTCGGACGATGCCTTCTCCGACGCGAGCGATGATAGTTTCTTCGGTAGCACCCCCAACGAATCGATCCAGATTGGAGCGAACTGTGACCCGGGCACGGGCGCGGACGGTGATACCGTCTTTAGCCACTCCGTCGATGGTGCCTTTACCGGAATCAGTTCCCGGGCAGTCGATCACGCGCGGATTAACACTGGTGCGGACCGCATCGAAAACGGTTTTCCCTGATCCTGATGTGGCGAGATCGATGGCGCAGCATCGGTTGAAATCGAGTTTGATGCCTGCCTTATCTGCGGCGATGAGGGCACGGATGACCTGATCAACGCTCCCTCCAGCTAGATAGTGGGTTTCGAGTTGGGCAGTGGTGACCTCGATACCAGCACGTACCGCCGTAATCCTAGCGTTAACGATGAGGGAGTTAGGAATACCGCGGAGTCGCATGGCGATTAAAGTGGGAATGCCGACGGGAGCGCCTGAGGTCAGGGCACGCAACCAGAGTCCAAAGAAATTAATGAGGACAACCGCAAAGACCAAACCCACGACAGAGACTGCGATAAGGAGGATAATAGGCATAAGTAATGCTTAGGGGGCAAAGGGCAGAGAGGGAAATGAAAAGTTCCGATTGTAAAAAACAATAAAAAGGTGGTGTTTTCTAGGATTTTTTCTTGGGGGTTGCACTTGGGCGAACAAAAATGGTTGCACCTTCGATTTGGTGGATATTAATAGCGGCGCCCTGAGCAATAAAATGGCCTTCCGCCAAAACATCAAAGCTTTGACCATGGAATTCAGCCGAACCACTAGGGCGAAGATCAGTCAAAGCTTTGCCTTTGAGTCCAGGACGGAGTGAGGAGTCGATCGGGAGAGAGGAGGAGGGAGATACGGCACTCAAGCGGAAAGGTCGAAAGAGAATGGTTTCGGGCAGATAACGGGCGGCGAGGAGAATAGCGGTCAGTCCGCCAAAGAATCCTAAGGCTAAGTTGATCGCGGGAAAGTGGAGTTGAGGGAGGGTGGGAAGTGCGGGATCCGTAGGGTATCGATCGATCATGGTGTTGAGGGCGGCAAAAAGGATGAGGGCAAGGCCAAGAAGACCAGGAATAAAAGTTCCAGGAAAAAGAAAGAACTCGGTGATAAGAAGGGCTAAACCGATGAGTAGAAGTAGAGCGTTTTCATAACCGGATAGACCTGCAATGTAGTGACCAAAAAGAAAGAGGAAGGCACAAAGTCCACAGACTACCCCAAAAAGGCCGAAACCGGGGGTCTTGAACTCAAGATATCCAAAAAGGAAAGCGGCACTGAGGAGCAGGGGGGAGATGGTAATGATCCAGCGACTAATGTTTTCAAAGCCGGTGGGCTGAATTCGGACAATGACAGCTCCGGGTTGTACAGTTTTTTCGATTAGTGTCTGAAGATCGGGGGCAACTCCGGCAGCAAGGAGCGGACGAGGAGGATTACCTGTCGGTCGAGTGGCTTCTTGGGTGGTTAGGGTAAGAATATCTCCCTTGGCGACGATCTCTCGGCCGTCAATTTTAAGGCCAATCTGCTTGTTGACCATAGCATCAAAGATAGCGGGGTTGTGGCCGTTCTGCTCAGCGGCTGCACGAATCAGGGCGGCATAGCCTGAGACAAATTTTGGGGGAAGTTCTTTGGGCCCTTCTTGGCCAAGGGTCACGGGGGAGGCGGCGCCAATAATTGAGCCTGGAGCCATCCAGATATGACGAGTGGAGGCGGAGATAAAAGCGCCAGCGGAGAACGCTTCCTTGTTGATGTAGGTATAAGTTTTATCGGTTGGCTTAAACTTAGCGATCGTCGCCATGACCTCCTTCATTGCTTCGCCTTCACCTCCAGGCGTATTCATGTCGAGAACAAGAGCCGAGGCGTTTGCTGCTAGAGCTGCTTTGACTCCCCGGCGGACGACATAAACGGTTCCTTTTTGAATCTCACCTTGAATGGGCAGGACATAGACAGGGCCGATCGGAGGGTTGGGAGCAGAGAGGGAGGTAGTTGGTCCAGCAAGAAGAACCGCCATCAAAAGGATGCGCGCTGAGGGATTTGAACCCCCGACCAACTGCGTGTAAAGCAGCCGCTCTACCCCTGAGCTAAGCGCGCGAAAACCGCTCGAATAATAATCCATCTTCAAGAGAAAGCACTAGGGATAACAGACAACCTGCCAAACGAGGTGATCTCCGTGAGAGAAGCAGACAATTGCGGTGGTGTAGTACCGATCGGATTCGGCGACATAGATGAGCATCCTATTGTAAACCCAGTCCGCCCCTTGGATGTGATTAGGCATACGACCAAAGAATTGTAGAACTGATTCTCTATTTTGCCCGACAAGAAGTTCGTGCAATTGCTGAGGAGTGTAAGGAGAGGCTCCCGCTTGAAAATCGGTGTCTTGGGCCTGGAGGCTTTTCGATAAAACCATGCAGGTAAAGAGAAGAGCAGGGATACAGGGACGAAAGCGCATCGACTTACTATCCTAGGTTCTTGATAAAGTGCCAGCCCTGCCTTGACCCATAGCTTTATCATTCCTAGGGATAGGGATGGTTTATTGGTCTCTACTTCTACTTTTTTTAGGAAGTCTGTCATGCCTTTCACCTGCTTATGCTCAGGGGACTGCTGAGGATGAGCAGCGTCTCTTTGCACAGGGCCCCGCGCCCGCCAAGGGGGATAATGGGAAGTGGGGATTCCGCTCGTCCGATGGATCCTGGGGGGTTGAGCCGAAGTTTGTCGAGGTGAAGCCGTTTCAGGAAGAGTTGGCGGCAGCTAGGGAAAATACCACATGGGGCTACCTCGATAAAACCGGCAACTGGAAGATTCCTCCGAGGTTTTCGTGGGCGGGCGATTTCTCGGAGAATCTTGCGCCCGCTTGCGAAGGGGACCGGCTCACGGGTAAGTTTGGTTATATCGATCGGCAAGGAAGATGGGCGATTGAGGGCGACTACATTTGGGCAAGACCTTTTCAGGAGGGGCTGGGCGCAGTGAAAGATGGCGGAAAATGGGGTTTCGTAAATCCAAAGGGGAAGCTTGTTGTGGAGCCAGACTACGATCAGGTGCAGTCATTTTCTGGAAAACTAGCCGCGGTGCAAAAAGGCGGGGCTCCTGGGGATAAAGAAACATGGTTTTATATTAAACCTGACGGAGAAAAAGCTTTTGAGAAAAAGTTTGCATGGGCTGGCTCTTTTTACGAGGGAATGGCGCGAGTACAGAGTGATGATCGAATCACGGGAAAGTTCGGCTATATTAACCTGAAAGGGGAACTGGTTATTCCGGCGATTTATGACGAGGCCTCCGACTTTCGCGGGGGGCGAGCTCAGGTCAGGGTGGGGACTCAAACAAAGATGATCGATGGGCAGGGCAAGTCCAGCGAGTAGCCTCCTCATAGTATTCAAAGAAGGGCGACTTGCCTTCAGTCTTGGTTGCCGTAAAACAATTTCATGATCATTACTTCAATGACTTTAGGTGCTGCGGTGGTTTTGGTGGCTGGGGCTCAGTTGGCGAAGCATCGTAATGATAACCCACACTTTCCCATCGCCATAGGCCTCGGTTTAACCATTCTGGTTCCGACATTTCTGATTGCCTTGGTTTTGGAGTTGATTGTTCTGTGCACTTGGAATCCATTGAT
>CANESK010000023.1 GCA_947441075.1 Verrucomicrobia subdivision 6 bacterium | reverse complement strand
GTTATAGCTATAACCGGAATCGATGTAGCCGCTGAGTTTCACACCCTTTTGGGCGGTCTCAACGAAGTTATTCTGAACCATCTTTTTAGTATCTTGAGCGGATGCTTCCGGGGCGCTGTCCGCGAGGGACAAGCTGGCCACGGCCGCAAGCACGCCAAGAAGGGCTGTAATATTCTTGATCATTTGTTTTACTATCTCCTTAGGTTTGTTTGTTGTTTTACTGTTTGTTTGTGTTCAGGAGGCACCGTGATTGTTGCCAAAGCACCTCTTGAACTAGATAAACGTATCAGACCTGACAGACCCGTCAATAAATATTTTGAACGTTTTTCGCACATACCTGTCTGAATGGCTTACGTTACGAGTATCTCTCTAGGTGTTCGTCAAGAAACGCAGGCCGCCAAAGCCTGCGTTTTTTGCATAAATATATGACGGGCATAACTTTACAGGCTCGCTTAAGTGGCTTCGCCGACCTAGATTTAGGTCCCGACGAGGCAAACCCTCCCTAAAGTAGTTTAGCTTAGGAGGGTGAAAGGCAGGCTTAAACGCGCGGATCGGCTTTGCCGAAGAACCGTATGAGCTCGGTTTTCGCCGTTTCGTGGGAGTCGGATGCGTGCAAAACGTTATGCATCTTATCTTTTCCCAGATCACCCCGAATGGTGCCTTTGGGGGCTTTGCTGCTGTCAGTCGGCCCGAGCAGTTCCCTTACCCTTTCGATGGCATTGGTTCCCTGGAGGGCAACCGCCACGACGGGACCCGACGACATAAACTTCTCAATCTCTGGGAAGAAGGGTAGCTGCGCCAGATGAGAATAGTGCTCCTTGAGCAGGGCCGCATCGAGGCGAAGCATCCGACAGTTCAAGATTTTTAGGCCCTCCTTCTCCAGGCGGCGCAAAACTTCCCCCGTCAGGCCCTCGGCCACCGCATCGGGTTTGACTAGTATTAAGGTGATCTCAGGGTTCGACATAATTTTAATCCTCTTGTGGGTTGAACTTCTTACCCTGCCGAATCGTCGGCCCTTTCGCAATCTGCTCTTTCAGTTGCGCCAGCATTTCTCGAGCCTCTGTTTCTGAGTTCTTCTCGTCGGCTGGGCGTGTTCCCCCATCCCCCAAAGAAACCGCCTTCTCCAGTTCTACTTTCGCCTCTGCCAAATCCCCTTTCCGCCAAAGATGATTTCCATAGCTCAAATGAAAAAAGGTGGAGTGCGGGCGCTGCTCCAAGCCTTGCCGATAAAGAACCCCCGCTTCTTCGTATTTTCCTTGAAGGTCGAGAATGCTGGCTTGGCGCACCCCAAAGGTATCGTCTTGCGGACTGCGCTGGGCGGCCGCGCAATACCATTGAAGGGCCGACTCCGCGAGCCGTGCCTCCTCTTTGATTCTGAGGGCCCGGGCAGAGGGAGAAGTAGAGGGAGGCGCGAAATAGACTTCCAGCAGTTTCAGCCGATAGGCATCGCCCAGAATACTGGCGAGGTTGGGAGAGCGCGGATCCGACCGCTCCGCTTGCTGGGCGCAGGCGTCTAATTCCGAATGCGAAAGTTTCGCCGCTTCTTCGGGCTTTTCCGGTAGGGATCGCCAGCCCGCCCAGGTTTGCCACCCCTGCCACGCCGTGAGGCCGCCGACGGTCAGAGCCAGAACAAGGAGAAGCGGATTCGCCCACCGCGCCCCCGCTTCCCTCCGTTCGGGCCAGGAGATGGTGGTGGCTAGGCCGAGAAGAAAAAAGCAGGAGATGGCGGGGGCGGGAACGTGATAATTAAAATCAACAAAAGCGTGAGCGAGCATGGTGGCCATCAGCGCCCAACCCAATCCTGTGCAGACATCTGCTTTGGACTCCTTCCCTCGCGTCCGAGTCCGACGCCAAAGAAAAACCGCCAGAAAAATCCAAAAGAGGACGACGAGAAATGCCCCGACCGCTCCATAATCGCAAAGCGTATTGACGTAGTCGTTGTGAGTTAAAAAAGCTCTAGATCCGTAGGGCCACGTGCTGACCCGTAGGTGTTGCAGATCAAAACTGGCGGGACCATGACCGAACCATGGGGCCTTCTGCCAGATAGCGAGACCATCCTTGGCCAAGGCCAAACGCCATTCTCCTTCCCCGCTGAAAATTCGCTCCCATCCGACTCCTTTGCCAAATATTAGCTGCCATCGTTTGGCGATAGCGGCATCGCCTCGGGCGGCCAAAAATCCACCTCCCACTAAGGCGGCAGCAAAAAGAACGACGAGTCCCCTTCCCAGCCAATTGAGCGGGCCACGGCGAAGCCAGCGCAGAAGCCAGACGCCATGCCCCGCAACCCAGGCGATCCAGCTCCCTCGCGAAATGGAGAAAAAGACTCCGCCCGCGCAGGCGGCGGCGGCCCAACCCGCAAAGACGCGCAAGGGCCAAGCTAGATCAGGCCAGATGACAAGGGTTAGTGCGGCGAGGCTGGCTTGAACCAGATAATTGCCGAAATGATTTGGACAACCAAAGGTACCCGACATGCGCTCCGCATAGTTCGGCCGAATCTGCACGGGCCAATCCAGCCATGGGACAGGTCCGATCGGATAGACTCCGATGCGAAAGTGGAGAAATCCGAAGCCAGTGGTGATCACAGCCACGAGGAGAAACCAGCCCAGGAGCCAAGGGATCATCAGCCGGCCAGGAAGTTGATGGCGCGCAGTTAGAAAAACGGCTCCGTAGACGGCGGCCCAGAGCCATTCCACTCGGCCAAAGTATTCGCAGGGGGCCCGGAGGACGGCCCAAGCGGCGTAGCCGAGAAAGAGAAAAATTGGCATATCGATAAGCCCAAAAACCCGTTTCCCCGAGCGCAGTCCTTCGATGGCCCGAACCCCCAAGAGAATCCAGAGGCCTGCTCCAGCAAGAAAGGCCGGGCCTGCGACGACTTGGCGCGCCCCACCGAGATAGAGTCCGCTGGCGGTAAGGAGAAAGAGGAGCAGGACCCAAGACAAACCTGCGCAGGCTCGGTTAAGGAAGGAAAAACGAAGTCCGGGGCTCTGCCCTGGCGAAGGAGCGGTGGAAGGATTCAGGCTTGGGCCGGACGTCGCGGACGAACCCGGATTCGCTTGAGCCGGGCTGGGCCTTCCGGACTAACCGTCTCCACTTGGGGATCATCTCGGAACGCTTGGTGGATGATCCGACGTTCGTAGGCGTTCATCGGAGAGAGTTCGATAGTTTCCCCCGCGGCGCGGACTCGTTCGACCATCTCACGAATCTCGCTGAGAAGTTCCGCTTCCTGTTCTCGTCGATAATTCTCCACATCGACGATGACGCGGGCAGCGGGTTCGTCTCCGCGGGCCAGCATCCGATTCAAAAGAAACTGCAAGTCGTCGATGGTTTCGCCGTCTCGGCCGATGAGGCGGGCGGGATTTTGCATGCGGACGTGGAGGACTGCATCGTCTCCACGTTTCTCATCTTCAAGGGTAAAGGCAAATCCGAGGTGCCCGAGCATGTTCTCGAGAAGTTCACGAGCACCGAGAGAGGATGGTGCTGGGCTCATCGTCGTCCCCACATTCCGCCTTTCCAGCGACCGCGTTTAACCAAGTCGGTAGGCTTGACCACTTTTTCTAATTTGGGCATAGGCTGGCGCAAGTTGTACATCAGCTGTCCGATGGAGAGGAAATTTTGCACGGTCCAGTACAGAGATAGCGCAGAACTAAAATTATAGCAAAACACCAACATGATGACGGGCATGAGTTTCATCATCTTCGCTCCTGGATTATCCACCCCTTGGGGTTGCGGAGTGATGTGCATGCTCCAGACCATGGCGGCCGTCATGATCAGAGGCATAGGATTAATCGGAATGCCTAGGCCTGGGAGATAGCCGATGGTATCGGGTCGAGAAAGATCGTGAATCCAAAGAAAAGCTTGGCCTCGGAGTTCGACCGAGCTGAGGAGCATGTAGTAAAAGCCGAGGAAGACGGGCATCTGGATGAGCATCGGGAGACAGCCGCCGATGGGGTTCACCCCGTAATCGCGGTAGAGCTTCATCATTTCGGTGTTCAGTTTTGCGGGATCATCTTTCAGCCTGGTTTGTAGCTCTTTTAGTTTGGGGGCGAGGATCTGCATTTTTTTCATACTGCGATTCGCCTTCGCTTGGGGAATCCAGAGAATGGCCTTAAGAAGAATAGTTAGGATGACGATCGACCAGCCGTAGCTACCGACCCACTTGTGAATAGTGTTCATGACCACAAGGAGGGGGCGACTGACGATACCCATCCAGCCGAACTCCATCACCTGATCCTCTCCCTGGGCCAGACTCCGTAGGCGCCAATCTTCTTTGGGCCCTGCGTAGAGTCCAAATTTTCGAACATTCTTTGCGCCAATTCCGAGGTCAAATCCTGCGAACTTCATCCATGTTTCCACCGCATGCACTTTTCCAGAACCGTCCCGCATACTTTCCCCAGAAAGATCGACTTTGCGCGCCTCAGCCCCTGCGGCGGGCGAATCCTGAGCGGTGAGCACCATCGCAAAAAACTGGCTTTTGGCCGCGACCCATTTGACTTGGCGATCTTCTCGGCTGCTGACTAGATCCTTTCCTGCGCTGGGAAAAAGAAAAAGAAACTTAGAGGATAGAAACTCGGGAAGTTTGTGGGTGGTGTAGGTGGCGTCGGTGGTAAACCAACCCGTGCCGACGTAGGCACTCTCATCCTCCCGAAGATGGATGGGAGCTCCCACCCCAGCGGAGAGAGCGTAGGCGGGTAGAGCCAGCGGGAGGGTGCCGCGATTTTCCACTTCTTGGGTGAGGGCAAGACCGTAGTCACCCGTCAGACGAAAGGTGCGGCGGATGTGAACGTCTCCTCCCGTCTGGGTAGGCGCAGTGAAGACCACTTCTTGGGGGCCTGATTTTTCCAGAGTCCAGATCAGGCCTTCCCCCGCGGGGGTCCAACCACGCAGATCGAAAATTGCGTCGGGGGATCCGCGGTTGAGATGAATTTTTTCTCCTGGATCGCCCGCATGGCCAACTAATTCGATTTCTTGAATCCCACCGCCCCAAGTGGTGAAAGTCACCCGGAGAGTGCTGTTTTCTAAGAGAGCGGTTTGCTCCGTGCCTGAGCGGTGGATGGATCCTGGGGCAAGGGTCTCCTTGGAGGTTAAACTCGGGGCGACAACGGGTGCCGACGGAACTGGAATTGAGGAAGAAGATGACGCTTGGGTCGGGGGGGCTTTGGCGGGAGCGGGAGGATAGTAGTAGGCAACAATCTTGGGATAAAGGACGAGAAGGAGAAGGCAGGCCCCTGCAGCGAGCCAAGCGTTACGATCCATTCCTCCCTTTTTCATATCTTTTCCTGGAGGGGATCCCAACCAGCGCCACCCCAAGGGTGGCATCGAGAAAGGCGACGGAAGGCGAGGATGAGACCGTGGGTAGTGCCATGGCGGGCGATCGCCTCTTCCGCGTAAACTGAGCAAGTGGGGTGATATCGGCAACAAGGTCCAGGGCTAGCCAAGAGAGTGCGCCAGGCAGGGGCGCAGGCTCGTTGGGCCCGAATGAGGAAAAGGAAAAAAGATTTCATAATTTTACCGAGGAGGGACAAAGGCCCGCACGTTGATAAAGACGGAGCATTTCTTTTTGAATGGCCGCGTAACCCGCTCGGGCGGCGGGAGGGCGAGCAATCCAGACGGAATCGAGGCCAGGAGTAAGATCGGCCTGGAGATGGCGCCAAGTTTCACGGACCCAACGCTTAATTCGATTTCTCATGACCGCATTGCCACAAGCTTTGGGGACAACCACGGCCATACGTCGAGCGGTGCGAGGAAAACAGCGCCAGTTGAGTTTAAGCGGGATGCCACTTTCGATTCCTCCCTCACGGCGAATGGCTAAAAATTCCGGCCGGCGCCGGAGAATGCGCGCCCGCGGAAGGCGACGGTCACGCCCCGGTGTGGCGGGCGTAGTGGCGCTCCACACCTTTGGGCAGAAGGCGACGACGACCACGCGCACGACGACGCGCAATCAGGGCTCGCCCTCCCTTAGTTTTCATGCGGGCGCGAAAGCCGAACTGGCGTTTACGCGTGCGCTTGGATGGGTTGTAGGTCGGTTTCATTGCGTATGCTTAAGAAGGGCAAAATCGTGCCGAGAAAATGGGGCGGAGTCAATGCGTTCGATGCAAGGCGGGTGGGGCAGGACTTTTCCGATGCCCCAGAAGAGTCCGATGCTACTACCCCAACAACCGCAAGAAGGTTTCGATCTCGCTCACCGTATTGGGAATGTGCGGGGAAACCCGCAGAAGGGTTTTTCCTGAGTGCTCTTTCCGCCACGACACCCGAACACCCTCCTGCTCCATGCGCCCGCGGATTTTTCCCCATCCTGCCGCAGGCTCCAACAGGCTGGTAATCGCCCGGTTGGCGTCTTTTCCTCCTCCATAGACCGCGAATCCTTTGTGCTGGGCTCCTTCGCGCACCCGCTGGGCAAGATCTAGAACGTAGGCCGAAACCTCGGGCTGGCCGAAACTTTCTAAAAGTTCAAGGGAGGCCCTCATCCCCTCAATCCCTGGAAGATTCAGGCTGCCAGGCTCGTACCTTCTTCCTTCTTCCTCCAGAACAATCGTAGGTTGTGCGAGAAATTCTGGGCTGACGACGTTCCAAGATCCCAATAAAGGCGGGTGAAGTTTCTCCCAGACACGGCGTCGCACCATGAAAACCCCCGCGCCGGCAGGTCCAAGCATCCATTTATGGGCATCAGCAGAGAGAAAATCGGCTTCCTCCCAAGCGGTCGGAAGCACCCCGAGGGTTTGAATGGCATCGAGACAAAGAAGGATTCCGCGGGTTTTTAATTCGGGCCCAATCTCTGCCAGATCAGGTTGAAGTCCGCTGAGGTAGTGCGCCGTGGCTAAAGTCACCAGTTTTGTTTTGGCGGTGACTAAAGGCCGGATCGTTTCCCACCGGATCGGTTCTCCTTCTTTCCGTTGCAAAGGAACGGGGCGCACGCCACGCCGCGCGAGGTCCAGCCACGGATAAACATTCGCAGGATAATCCAGAGGATCGTAGATCACTTCATCGCCACCCTTCCATGCCAGCCCTTGGGCCACCAAATTGAGTCCTAAAGCTGTCGGCCCGAGTAAAGAAACCTCCTCCCAAGCACACCCGAGGAAGCGGGCCACGATTTCACGAGTTCGCCGAATCTTCAGCCAAACGGCCTCACTTTCTTGCCGCCCTTGCGCGGCCTCCTCAGACCAGTGAGCCATCGCTTGCAAAGCGGGACCACTAATAGGCGCTACCGCGGCGTAAGCCAAAAAAACTCCCTGACGGGTGACGGGAAAAAGCCGAGCGCGCTCCTGAGGATCGGCCAGCACGGCGGCAAGGCACGACCCATTTTCCTTCTTCAGTCGCTCAGCTCCACATTCCAGTAGGCAAGATCGAGAAAGTGGCGCCAGGTGTCTGGACCATTACGGGAAATCTGCACGTTGAGGAAGGTCCGCAATTTCGGGCGCTTAGGCTTGCGCACTAATTTCATCGAAGCCTCTGGGGGGCGACGGTTGCCCTTGCGGGTGTTACAGGGAATGCAGGAACAGACCACGTTCTCCCACGTGGTGGTGCCTCCATGATGTCGAGGAACTACATGATCCAAGTTGAGATCCCGCTTGTCTTTTTTCTCTCCGCAATATTGACAGGTGTAAGAATCCCTCTCGAAAATGTTTTGGCGGGTTAATTTCACCTCCTTTTTCGGAATCCGGTCAAAAAGCATAAGGACGATGACCCGCGGGATTCGGATGCGAAAGTTGATGGTGTGAAGGGAGTCTTCCCCCTCGTAATCTTGGCTGAGATCCCGCCAGCGATTAAAGTCGAAGGTGCTGAAATCGTCCCCTTGCCCATTTCCCTCCACTACTTGGGCATGCCCCATATAGAGCAGGCTGAAGGCCCGGCGAACGGAACAGATGTGCACCGCCTGCCAGAAGCGGTTCAGCACAAGGACCCCTTGAGGGATGGCCATCTCCATAGATTCTTGTTTAGACGATAGAAAGTTATCGTCAACGAGGGTGATTTTCTCTTGATCCGCTCTCCGTTTCATCGCCTAATTCATCCCCTTGTTCATGAAGATATCCCCATGGATCGTTTTACTAGTCTGCGCCGCTTGGTGGGTTCCGGTTTTGGGTCATGCCGCAGCCTCCCCCCAGGATGATTACCTCCAGATTTATGTCATGATCCAAGATGGGGACAGGCTGGCCACCGCAGGACAAAACTCCCAAGGTCGCGAAAAGTTTGAAACCGCTTTAGGTCGACTCGAAAAGTTGAAGAACGAGAATCCTGAGTGGGAACCGACCATCGTCAAATATCGAATCAAATATCTAAATGAGAAGCTGGAAGCAATGAAAGCGAGCAAAGATTCTTCCCCCGCGGTTGCCCCTACCGTCAAGTCCCCACCTGCCAGCGTCCCCGCGGAAAAAACCGCTCCCGCTCCTCAATCCTCAGAATCTTTACCTGCAACCGCACCCAAGGCAGCCGCCGCTCCCGTGGCCAGCGATGATCCTTCGGCCCTTCGCCAAAAAATCATCAGCTTGTCGGGAGAACTCGAGTCGGCTCGCACCGAGTTGCGCCAAGCCAAAAGCGATCTCGATTTGGCTGTCTCCGATAAAAAACAGCTTCAGGAAAAACTTTCTGCTGTGCCGGTTGCCCCTTCGGCGGATGCTAATATGATAAAGCTGCAGGATGAAAACAGCGCTCTCCGCACAAAACTGACCAGCGCAGAGGATAGCCTGAAAAAAGCGGCGGGGGGCGAAATTGCAGGAGAAATGTCTTCCTTACGAGGACAGGTCGATGCTCTGGAAAAGAAACTCGCCGAGGCCAATGGGAAGTCTGCTGAGCTGACCCGTGCGAACGAAGATTACAAGAAACAGATCTCGAGCTTAACCGCCCAACTCCAGCAAACTGGTGCGGCGGGCAAATCGGACGGGGCCTTAGCCAAGGAAAACACCATGCTTCGCGGTATTTTGGACCGGCAACTCAAAGAGCAGGCACGACGGGAAGCCGCTCGCCGTTTGGTGCTCGACGAGTTTAAGAATCTAGCTGTTTCTACGGAAGCCCTCAAAACGCAAATGGAGGTCTTGAGCTCGCCCTTAGTGGCCTTGACCAACGATGAAGAGAGCATGCTGAAAGTTTCCGCCCCCTCCCTATTGGCAGCCGAACCCGCCGCCCCCGTGGCCGCAGCTACTGCGGGAACCGCCACGCTGGCCAGCCCAGCGGAAAAGCCTGTCAGCCCAGAAAGTTTTTCTGAGAAGCCGAGGATTCCCGAGGAATTTAAAGAGACGGCAGCCAAAGCCACCGCCCTTTTCAATGAAAAGAAGTTCGACGAGTCGGTCGCGGCCTATGAGCAGATTTTGGTAAAATATCCGCAGTCGATCTACGCGCTCTCTAATGTGGGGGTAGTTCGTCTCCAGCAACAGAAATATCCTGAGGCGGAGAAAGCCTTGCGGGAAGCCATTCGTGTAGCCCCAAACGATGCCTTCTCTCACTCGGCTTTGGGCATCTCACTAGTCCAGCAAGGG
Organism: Verrucomicrobia subdivision 6 bacterium; assembly: GCA_947441075.1. Lineage (GTDB taxonomy): Bacteria > Verrucomicrobiota > Verrucomicrobiia > Methylacidiphilales > Verrucolacustridaceae > Verrucolacustris. The sequence goes on along the minus strand of CANESK010000023.1, from coordinate 15,435 downwards.
AAATATGACGATGCCATCCAAGTACTAAGTCGGGCAGTGGCCCTCGATCCCAACGATGCAAATACGCGCAATTATCTGGGAGTTTCTTCGTCTCATAGAGGCCTTCAAGAGGCGGCTGAACAGGAGTGCACTAAGGCCATTGAACTGGAAGAAGGCTATGGGGACGCTCACTTCAATCTCGCGGTGATTTACGCAACCAAGACCCCCCCGACGAAGGAGCTAGCCAAGAGACATTACAATCGAGCCTTGGAACTCGGGGTGCCAAAGGATCCTGAGCTCGAAAAGTTGCTATACTAAGTTTTCGGATTTACCCAGACGGGTAATCGCAGTTCCACTTTCGTTCCTTGGCCAAGCTTCGATTCTACCCGTACAGTCCCACCGTGGGCTTCGACAGTACGACGAACTAAAGCCATCCCCAATCCCGTGCCCCCAGGACGCCGCGAAAGAAAAGGCTCAAAGAGTCGCGCGGTAACCTCTTTCTCCATCCCCCGGCCCGTGTCGTGAACGAATAGCGACACTTCCTCCTGCCGCGCAAGAACCTGCAAAGTCAGAGTCCCTCCTGGACTCATCGATTCCAAGGCGTTCAGAACAAGGTTGAGAACTGCTTGTTCAAGTTGCGAGCGATCCCCTCGAATCTCAACTGGCCCCGCGGACGGAAGTTTTAAGAGCAAACGAATCCCACCCAAGGAAAGCTTGCTCCGAGTCAAGAGTGCGACCTCACTCATGATTTCCGCCGCGTTCACCGCCCCAATCAGCGGATCTGCTGAGCGGGCGAAATTAAGGATCCGATCAAGAATGCTATTCATTTGCCCAAGCTTAATTTCAATCAGACTCAAATCCTTCACTTGTTCGGGACTGGGTTGGAGTCCGCGAATCGCGGTATGCCAAAGCATTCGGATCACCGCCAAAGGATTGCGAACCTCATGAGCTACCTCAGCCGCGAGCATCCCTAAGGAAGAAAGCCTCTCACGACCCCGCAGTTCTTCTTCCGTCTGATCAAGACGAGCGGCGAGTTTGGCCCGCTTGAGGGCTGCCGCCGCTAATCCTGCCAGGCCTTCGATAAGACGAATTTCCGCATCGGAAAATCGCCGCGATGCTTTTGTTCCCACACAAAGAACACCGACCGCTTGATTTTTTTCAGCCAAAGGAACAGCCAAAAAGGAGGTGATTCCTTCCTGTCGAATCAATTCCATGTGCGGATCTTGTGGGCTCTCCGCTACCGTGCTGACCGTGAAAGGTCGCCGCCGACGCACGACATATCCTAAGACTGTTTCAAAAGTCGAAAGAGCAGGTTGCGCCTGGTAACGACGCGATCCGCCATGGGATAATTCCAGCCTTAACTCTTGCGAGGCGGGTTCCAATAAAAAGAGGGAAGCTAAATTTGCTCCGCAGAGACGCGCCGACTCTTGCGTCACTCGCCGAAGAATGGCCGCCGCGGTCTCCTCTGCCCCAATGGCGGCGCCAACCTCCGCCAGTGCTGCGGCCCGTTGGCTCTCTTCACGTGTCCCGGCCACCCGCCATGCCAAACTCAACCAACCCGCCGCCTCTTGGGCAAATGCCGCCAAGATGCTTTCTTGTCCTACTTGAAAATACTTTTTCTTGCGAGTTCCCACGACCAAAACCCCGAGAAGATTATCTCCTTCGCTCATTGGAGCGGCCATCTCACTACCGCCCCGACCCAGCCCGCCTGGTATTTTCTGCAAGTCAGCTCGGGCAGCGGTCCCGCGACTGGCGACCCATCCAACAACTCCCTCTCCTAGGCGCAGTCGTTTTTTTCTGACGGCCGCAGCCACCCCTACCGCGACCTCAATTTCCAAGTCTCCATGAGTCGGATTCAGAATGTATAGAGCCGCTCTCTCAACTTTAAATTCGTTTTTTAGGCAGGCTAGAATTCGATTCGCCAGTTTTCCGGGGTCCTTCAAATCTTTTGGGCAAATTCCCAGTGAATGAGGGCCACCCCTCATCGACTCACCCCTTCTTTTAATCGTTGCAATAAACGGGACTGCCGAGCGGGATCAGTAATCGGAAGACCTTCTCCATCCACCAGAATAAATGTGTCCAAGGCAGCCCCTTTTTCTGTAGTGATTCGCGCTCCTGAAATATGCATTCCTTCGTCTGAGATCACGTTGGTCAAAGTGTGAAGCAAGCCAACACGATCTGGAGCCTCAACGTGCATCAGCGTCCGCCCCGGCTCACTTTCTAGATCCCAGCGCAGACTTGTGGGAAACTCCGCTTCTCCTAGTGCTTTCTGCCAAAGAGTAGAGCCGTGTCCTGCCAGACGCATGGCGAGATCGTCTTCCGTTTTCTGCAAGGACTCTGTCAGAACTCTTTCGAAAGTATCTCGATCCACACGATGACTGACTGGTTCCATGCGATCGCTGCAGACTCGGAAGGTATCGATGACCACATCATCCTGACGCGTAAAGATATTCGCGCTTAGAATATTCAGCCCAGCCACCGCAAAACTACCTGCGATCTTGCTAAAAAGTTTTTCTCGATTCCAAGTCACCACCAAAACCTCGGTATGACCTTCTTCGGGACGATCCGTCCACTCTACCAGTGGAACGAGGGCATCTTGCCCTGAGACCCGCTGGGCAAGAAAGTTATGAATCGCTTGGATATGTCGTGCCACCAATTCCGCAGGGCACTGCCGAAGGTAGGACGGTCCCATCTGCTCGAGATGCTTCTGCCCCTCCTCTTGCGAAAACTGATCCGCCAAGATTGTCTTCACCTGCTCCATTCGACCAAGGCGCTTTTGATCCTCGGCCAGAAGAAACTCCTCCTCTCCTCCGAGCATGCGTAGGGTCCGCCGATAAAGATCCCAGACCAAAAGTTCCCGCCAACTCGACCAGTTGTTTCGTCCGGCAACCGCACGCACATCGGCAGCCGAAATCAGCATGAGGAGAGATAGTTTTTCCTCGTCTTGCACAATTCGTGCCAAAGCTCGAATCGTTTCTGGCTCATCTAAGTTTTTTCGCGCAAAGGTGCTCAAGGTCATATGGTGATCGACAAGAAAAGTCATCAGTTTCAATTCACGACCCCAAAAATGAAATCGGCGCGCTACCAGAGCTGCGTTGGCCGCACCTGCCTCTTCATGGTTTCGGCTCAGCTCCGCCTTGCCCGAGTCGTGAAGTAAAACGGCCAGAGCGAGAATCTCGGGGGATTCCACCTTGGCGTAAAGATCTGCGTATTTTCGTAGATCAGGCTCGGTCGAGCCAAGCATGGCATCCAGCTGTTCCAGACAAACTAAGGTGTGTTCGTCCGCAGTGTAGCGGTGAAAGAACTCGTGCTGCACAAGACAGGTCAAGGGCGCAAATTCTGGAATCATCAAACCAAGAACTCCGTGTTCATGCATCAGGCGAAGAACTCTGGCAACTTTCCCTTTCTGGCGAAGAATGTGCAAAAAGGTTTCCTGCACCTCCTTTTCTTGGGTTAGCTCTGCCGTGATCAGGCCAATGTTGGTCCGCAGGAGTGAACTCAGTTCGCTACTCGGGACGGACCCTTGGTCTTGCAGAATGCGGAATATTCGAATCAGTCGGGTTGGGTCTTGCACGAAAACTTGCGGGTTTTCCGCCCCTAACTCTGCCCCGACAAGAACAAAGCCGTCCACCGCCCGACGAGTCCCATGCCATCCCGCAAAGAAGGACCAAAGACCGCGAGGTTTGCCCAGGCGCTGTTGACAGAGGCGGGTCGAGGCAGAGTTACAGATCAAGTGAATCGCTCGCATGTGCCCATAAACCTCTCGCATGAGCGCCTCGCTTTTTCGCAGAATATTAGGCTGCGGATAACCCATCGCTTCGGCTAACTGGCCCTGATACCGGAGGGTAAGAATATCTCCGGGCCCACTTTGAAGATGGTGTAGCCAATCTCGTAGGGTCATAAGAAATTCAAATGCTTTCTCAGCTTGGACAATTTCCGCCAATCCCAACCAACCTTTCTTTCCAAGCTCTTCAAGCGTAGCCCCTTCTTCGGTCACCCGGCCCACCCAACGAAGATTATGAAAATCCCTCAGCCCACCCACCCCCGATTTTACATTGGGTTCTTGCATGAAAAGAGTTCCTCCCTCTTTCTCATGACGCGCACTTTGATTTTGCAACCGCCACGCCAAGTATTCCTCCACGTTATGTTTTAGGCTACGCCGCAGATACTCCACCTGGCTTTTTTCCCAAAGAGTAACGGACCCCGCTAAATATCGTGCATCGATCAATGCCGTTTTAATCATTGGCTCCGCCTCCGCACGGTCGATTGTTTCAGATATGGTTCGGCAAGCATGCCCAACTTTGCATCCCATATCCCAAAGCCCATAGAGCACCCGCTTGACTACTTCCTCCGCGGCTCGATTGGATGTTCCTTCCCGGATGAAAACGAGATCAATATCGCTCGCTGGACTCATTTCCTTGCGACCAAAACCACCCACCGCTCCCAGAACAAGTCCTTCGCCACAATCGCCACCCCCCCCGTGTTCCCACAGACGGACAAGCACCGCGGAGAGCATCGCTGCCCTCTCGTGAGCTAAAACCAACCCGGGCGCGCCCGCACGGGATTTCTCCGCTAATCTCTTCTCTGCTTCCTGCAGTTCTTGGCGGACCGGACCCATTTCTCCCTCTCTGGGAAGCCCACCCTCCCCACTCTGCTTATTTTCTGCAAGAGCGGGCAGGGCTGAATCGGAGCTCAACTCTGGGGTCACTCCAGGAGCTGTTCCGTCGCGGAGTTAAAGATTTTGTAGTCTTCGACATTCGCGTTGGGGTCTGCCTTGAAGCTGAACTGACCCGTCGAGCGACGCTGCAACTGAGCCAGAAGCTCATCGTCCTCCGTTCGCAAACGGTTCAGCACATTAGGATTCACTACTACCCGAATTTCCGGCACATCAGGATGCATGCGGAAAATGCGACTAATCTCACGTTGAATTTCAACACTCATCGTCTCGAGCGATTTGACTATTCCTTTTCCACGGCAGCAAGGGCACTCCATCGTGACCGCTTTGCGAATACTTTCCTGAACCCGTTGCCGGGTCATCTCAAGCAAACCCAACTGAGAAATGGGCAAGGTGTTCGTTCGTGCCCGATCCCGTCGTAAGCACTGCTTGAACTTTTCGTAGACAGCAACCTGATCTCGGCGGGCACGCATATCGATGAAGTCGACCACGATAATCCCGCCTAAGTTTCTCAACCTTAGCTGTCGAGCCGCTTCCTCCGCCGCCTCAAGGTTCGTGCGCAATATAGTATCGTCGTGATCCTTGCCCCCGCGCGACTTGCCAGTATTCACGTCGATCGAAACCAAAGCCTCCGTTTCATCCACTACTAAGTAGGCACCAGATTTCAGCCAAATCTGTCGACGGAAGGCATTCTCAATTTGGCGATTCACACCATAGGCCTCGAACAATGGCTCCGGAGCCAGATGCCTTTTCACTTTGCGCAGGGAGCGCTTCGAGATAGCGCCGACAATTTCGCGGACACGCTTTTCGGCGTCCTCGTTGTCCACGAGCACTTCGTCGACTTCTTCTGTAAGAAAATCACGCACCGCTCGCTCGACTAAATCAGGCTCTTCCAAAAGAACCGCAGGAGCGTTCTTGGTTTTCATCCCCTCCTCCACCTTGCGCCACTGCTCTAAGAGAAGGGCTAAATCACGAACAAAGTAGCGGGCCTGCAGTCCCTCTCCGTTAGTTCGCAAAATCACCCCCATCCCTTCGGGAACGTCCAGCTCTTGCAAGATTTTCCGTAGCCGGGAGCGCTCAGCAGGATCTTCGATCTTCCGCGAGACTCCGCTCATCTCTCCAAAGGGCATCAGGACAAGATAACGTCCGGGCAAACTAAGATTGGTCGTGACGCGAGCTCCCTTCGTGCCAATCGGACCTTTATTCACTTGAACAATGACTTCCGCACCAGCGGGGTAAAGCCGCGGTATATCGTTGCTCGTAATTCTTGGTTTCCGACCGCGACTGCCTCGGCGTTCAACCGCTTCAATCTGCTCGTCCATCGCCGCGGGCACCGCATCCCAGAAATGGAGGAAGCCGTTCTTTTCCAGACCAATATCAACGAAGAGAGCTTTGAGCGAAGGCTCCACGTTGTGCACCCGAGCTTTGTAGATGCTCCCCGATATGCTCCGATCCCCGTCGCGTTCTATGGAAAACTCTTCCACCACTCCTCCCTCGAGGAGGGCGACGCGTTTTTCTAATGGTTCAACCGAAAGAAGCAGGCTACGCCGCTCCTCCCGTGCTTTTACACCGAAGATTCGTTTAATGGTTTCCAATATCATAGTTATGTTTCCTTTCCCGGAGGCGCGTTTGGCTTTCAACCCAACTGCCGCTGCCTCCAGATGCTTTGCATCAATCCCATCGCGGCCATACACACAGCCAAGAAGGTTCCCCCGTAACTTACGAAAGGAAGGGGAATGCCGGTGATCGGTACCACCTTAATTGTCATTCCCACGTTAATGAAAAAGTGCGTGAAAAGCATTCCCAAAATACCCCCCGCCAAAAGCCGCCCTGGGAAGTCGGCTGCGTGCCATCCGATCCACGCGATGCAAAGAAGCAATCCGGCCTGCCCAAGAATGAGAGCCGCCCCCCCGAAAAAACCCCACTCCTCGCCCAGTACGGAAAAAATAAAATCATTGTAGGCAATATTTTTAGGGAGGAATCCGTAGAGGTTCTGATCACCCCGTAAATAACCCTTCCCACTGACTCCTCCCGAGCCAATGGCAATGATTGATTGGCGAATCGTCCAACCCGCACCCAAGGGATCCAAGTTGGGGTCAAAGAAAGTTCGTATCCGATTATTTTGATAAGTCTTCAGAAAAGGCAGCTCTTTACCCATCTGGCCCACATAAATATAAATCGCCAAGACCGCCGCCAATCCTGCGCCCGCAGGAATCAGGAGATATCGCAATCGGGTGCCCCCCGCAAAAAGAAGACCGAAACACATCGGCATAAAAACCGCAGCCGAGCCCAAATCGGGTTGTCGCAGAATAAGGATCACTGGAATCAGGGCTAGCCCGACAAGAGCCAGAACAGTACGAAATTGCTCCATCCGCTCCCGGAGAGAAACTAAGAGCGCACACGCTCCTGCGAGAAAAGCTAATTTCATCACTTCGGCAGGCTGAAAGCCAACTGGGCCCAATCGAATCCAACTCTTCGCCCCATTTACCTCTCGCCCGAAGACTAGAACCAAGAGCAAGAGAAACAGACCTGCCGCGAACCAAAACCACCCTTGGGCCACCCAACGGTGATAATCAGAAAAAGAAAGGAGAAAAAAACAAACCAGGCCCAGTCCCACCCATGCCGCCTGTTGAATGGCCGCATTGCGCAGATCTACCGACTCGCTGGTGTGTGTCGCACTGTAGATGACCATCACCCCGAAAGCGCACAACCCCGTCATCAGAAATAAACTGGGCCAGTGCAAGCCTCTCCATCTTCGATTCTGAGCCATCACCGCCTCCTTAATCCACGACCCGCTCCGCCCCCGAAGCCTTCGTCCAGCCAGTTAAATAAGCCTCCTAATCCTCCGCTATTATCGTCGTCGGTGCTGCCAGGAGGCGCGTAGGACCCATCGGAGGCCGTGACCCCGTGGAAATGCCCCATGACCGGCGCTTGGTAAACCATCTGTGGGAGCACTCCTTTTTCCATGTCGAAGAGTTTAGCTAAAATTTCCGATGCCAAGGGGGCACAGGTCGATCCTCCAGAAACCCCACCCTCGACCATCACGATGACCACGTACTGGGGTGCCTTCAGCGGAGCAAAGCCAGTGAACCAAGTTCGTGTGTCTTTGACGGTACTCCCTCCGATCTGGGTAACAAATTGGGCTGAACCCGTTTTACCTGCAACTTCCACATCTTTCACCGCAGCATTTTTTCCCGTGCCTTCCGTGACGACCGCTCGTAATCCCTCACGAATGGCCGCGAGGTTTTCTGGTTTTACTCCTAAATCACCTCGTTTGCTCGCAACTGCAAATTCCTTAGTGGCTTGTGTTCCTTGATCCGTTGTTTTGCCGATTCCTTGAACCAGCCGAGGCCGATATACCGTGCCGCCATTCGCCACAGCAGAAACCATTCCCGCCATTTGCAAGGGGGTGACTCGGACAAACCCTTGTCCGATGGAAGTATTCGCCGTATGCCCATCACTCCACTTCTCCACCGCGGGAGGCGTGGGTCGGGGTGCAGGTCTTCCTGCGGCCACCCACGCTTCAATCTTTGTTTTGTAACTTTTCTTTCGCTCGGCCATCCGATTCTCCATCCACTCCCGCCCTGGCATCGTTCCAGGGTCTTCTCCCGCCAAAATAGGCTTTTCCTCCGCATCTACCAACATCCGCTGCCCGAACCCGATCCGACGCCCCATTTCACTCATCGATTCGATACCCGTGCGGACGCCGAGTTGGTAAAAGAAAGTGTTACAAGACATCGCCAGTCCGCGCTTCAAAGAAATATCGCCTTGGCCGTCTGGATTCCAGTCGTGCCAAGTTCTCCCTGCCATTTCAATGGCACCTGGGCTGTGAATAATCGTCTGGGGGGTGAAATTAGCTTTCGGATTCTCCAATGCCGCCAAAGAGGTAAGGGTCTTGAACGTCGATCCAGGGGCATAGGCCCCTAAAGCGCGATTGAGCATCGGCTTAGTCTCGTCGCTCATCAGCCGTTTCCAATCGGTCGACTTCCCTGCCCCTCCTGGCACAAAACTATTGGGATCGAAATTCGGGACCGAGGACATCGCAAGAATATCCCCCGTATTTGGATCCATCACCACGCAGGCCCCACGACCCACCCGGCGCATGACTCCCTCGACGATTGTCTGCACCCGAGCGTCGATCGTTAGATATACATTTTGCCCTGGAACAGGCGCTTGAAATCCCTGCTCCTCCAGAATAAAGCCCAGATTATTTTTTTTCAGAATCTTTCCCCCTGGCTTCCCCTCAAGATCCACATCAAAAGCTTTTTCCACGCCATCCTTGCCCACCACTTCAGGCTGAAAAGTTTCCAACGTCTGCTCTTCGGGTGCACCAATAAACCCCATGACATGCGCCGCCAATGCTCCATAGGGATACCACCGGACCGGTCGCGCCGCTTCTTGGACCCCAGGGATACGTGGGTCCCTCTCAGCCATCCGCGAGAGAGTGGCAAAATCAATCTGAGTGGCCAACTGGAAGGGAGTGTTCGGTCTCTGCTGAGCATGCCTTCGCAGTTCCTCCGGAACATAATTCGATTGAATCCCAAGATTGCGCAGAGGCTCCAAAGCGGTCTCCTCAATGATTTTTTCAATGTCGACCTGTTTTTGACGGCGCTTCTTTTCCCCCAACCCCACTTCCACGCTTTTCATTGGCAAACGACCCCGATGAGCTCGGGCATAGTTTCCGGTTAGTTCGCGCACATAGAGATCGACATCATAACGAGCCCGATTTTCCGCCAGAGGAACTCCATTTCGATCTAGGATAAGACCCCGAGGGGGCGGAAGCAGAATCGGAATGGTGGTTTGGTTGAGCAGCGTTTGCGCGTGCTTTTCCCCTTCAAGAACCTGCACTACAAAAAGCCGCTGAAGCAGAACACAAGCGGCTAGGGCCACAAAGATCATCGCCACGCCCATCCGCGCAGGGACGTTCGCTTTGGGTCGAACCAGAAGCATTAGCGCCCCCTCCCGACCATCCGCACATGAGCAGGACGAGCCCCCGTTTCCAAACACCAACCTAGGGCGACCGAGGCAAGACCATTAACGAAACTGGCCAGCACTAATGAAATACTTAGGGTGAATGGCCAGCTCCACTGCCGCACTTCCAGTCCGTGTAAGACTCGATCGGCGACAAAGTAGGTAACTGCGGCGAGAATCGATCCCACCATCTGCTCCGCTGCGGAAGCACCCACCCACCAACCCCTCTGAGTGCAAACCAAAGTAGCCATGCCTCCAATTAAAAGCACATGATGTCCCAAGGCGGAAAAAGTGGTCACGTCCCAAAAAAGACCCACGCCCAATGCCCAAACCAGCAGAACCCAAGGAGATAATATTAACCCGGCTTGGATCGTGACCGCCGCCAGAAGATTCGTCGTCAGGGCCCACAGCCCGCTGGCTTCTGGCCCGATAGCACGGATGGACCAGGCTCCCGCCGCCAACAACACCAGTCTACCAAAGTTCTTTTTCATTTTTTAGCGGGAGCTCCGCCCGTAAGAATAAACATTTCTCGCAAATCATTAAGCTCTGCCGCCGGCGTCACTTTACCCTCACGATAAAGACCCGAGTTTTTCTCCGAGGTCAGCGAGGGAGCGTCCGTCACCGTTCCCACTAAAAGATTAGGCGGAAAAGTACCACCTAATCCAGTAGTCAAGACTCTCTCGCCCACAGAAAACTTCGATTCGCGAGTGACAAAGGTCATCCGACAGAGTGGGCTTCCCCCGTTTAGGGGGGTGTCCCCTAATAAAATTCCTCGGGCCCCCGCACTTTCTGTCAGCACGCTCACCTTGCAATTCTCATCGGAAAGAAGCATTACTCGAGTCGTCGAGCGTCCGACCGTCCCCGTTTTGCCCACTACACCCCGAGGGGTGACCACGGGTTGATCCTGGGCCAGATTAGGATCATCATTCCAGCCTCGGTCCACCAAGACAGAGTTCCACCAGTTGGATGCATCTCGCTCGATCACCCGACACGCGAGAAGACGGAAAGCTTGCTGATCACGAAAGGCGAGCATTTCTCGAAAGCGGTCGTTCTCGGTACGTAGATAATCCATCTGCCGAATTTCTGTCTGCAGACGAACATTCTCTGCTCGCAGATTTCGGTTTTCCTCATCAAGGACATCAAACTGTCGCAAACTCGATCGGAATTCGGTCCAACGATTTTTTACCCCGCCCCAAACTCGAGCCAAAGGCGAGATTGTTTCAAGAGTTACGCGCTCCGTCCAACGACTGGTAGCCGGCGCAAAGAAAATCACCAGAACACCAAAGGCCAAGGCAACGCCAGCACTCGCAAAAACCCACGGTCGCGACATGGTTACTATTTCGGAAAGAGGAGGTCAGGCTGGACAGAGTCCGCCGCGGCTTATCCGCGGCCGTTGGCCATCGTCAACTTCGTCAAAAACTCCAGTTCATCGAGCACTTTACCTGTGCCTTCGACTACCGCGCTGAGGGGGTCCTCCGCCACATGAATGGGCAGACCCGTTTCCTCACTAAGCAGCCGATCAAAACCTCGCAAGAGGGCTCCGCCTCCAGCCAATACGACCCCGCGCTCCACCAGGTCGCTGGAGAGTTCAGGCGGGCATCGTTCTAAAGTGAGTCGGACACTTTCCAAAATAATCTGCACCGGCTCGAGCAGGGCCTCACGCACTTCCTGCGAAGTCAGGGTTAGTGTCTTAGGCAAGCCAGCCACTAAATCCCGCCCGCGCACTTCCATAGTGATCTCTTTTTCCAAAGGATAGACCGAGCCAATTTTAATCTTAATATCCTCCGCCGTCCGCTCCCCAATCATGAGATTATAGGCCCGCTTCAAATAATTGATAATCGCCTCGTCCAACTCATCACCCGCCACGCGCACGCTCCGACTAAAGACGATTCCCCCGAGAGAAATAATCGCCATCTCAGTCGTGCCCCCGCCGATATCGATGATCATATTGCCCGAGGCATCTTGCACTGGCAGCCCTACCCCAATCGCCGCGGCTAACGGCTCCTCAATTAAACGCACACTCCGAGCACCCGCATGGGCGGCCGATTCACAAACCGCACGCCTCTCCACCTCTGTAATCCCCGAAGGAACGGCAATGACCAAACGAGGACGAGGGCGCCAACGATTTTGCGATTTGGACGCTTTTTCAATAAAACATTTCAACATCGCCTCAGTCACCTCAAAATCACTGATCACCCCATCTTTCAAGGGCCGCACCGCAATAATCGATCCAGGGGTTCTTCCCAACATCCGCTTCGCCTCATCCCCCACCGCCAAAACCCGCCGCGTGGCTTGATCCATCGCCACCACCGAGGGTTCACGTAGAACCACCCCCTTGCCGCGGACATAGACCAGCGTATTGGCCGTGCCCAAGTCGACGCCCATGTCGTTCTCCAAAAAGGGAAAGAGCTTACTCAACATAAATAAGTAAAAACTAATCTCCACCCACTTCCTCTCCCCGTCAATACGCAAAACTCCACCTCCCCCTACCTTTTTCTCCCTTCCAGTGTACACTCCCGAATGGATTTGCCTGAGCAAGTGGGGATCATGGTTCTACCCGAAACTGTCTTTTTTCCCCACCACCTGCTGCCCCTTCACATTTTTGAACCCCGCTACCGCGCCATGGTACAAAGTGCCCTCGAAGGCCCGCGAATGTTTGCCATTGCCATGGATCCCCAAAAAACCGATATCCACACCCGCCATCCACGAGTCGGAAGCCTCGGTCTAATCCGTTCCTGCGTTCTCCAAGCAGACGGCACCTCCAACTTAGTTTTACAAGGAATCGCCCGTGTTCGCCTCGATCACCTCGTGCAAACCCAACCCTATCTCATCGCCACCCCCGAACCCATCGACGATCCAGAGGAAACTAGTGCAAATGCCACCGTTATTCGTGAAGCTCTTCATGCTAAAATTCTAGAAAAAGTTGAGAAATTTGACGATCCCGCGCTCCCTTCCATCCAAGAAGTAAAAAGTTTTCTACAGCACCTCGACGATCTCCACTCCTTTGTTGACTTACTATCCGGCTGCTTCATTCGCGATCCGCTCCAGCGCCAAAAGCTTTTAGAGGAAGTGTCCCTCACCCAACGCCTCCGCCTCCTTCTCGAACTTCTTTCCCAGTGAACAACTTACAATGAATATTTCGCCATCTGTTTGACATGCAGTTTTTTTAGACGTATACATGTCCCTTTATGGATACCTTTAAACGCTTAATTGCACAGCATCTTTCAAAAAATATAACCATAACATAGTCAACTTTCAGAAATTAATTCTATGGCCATGACCCCCACCGCTGCGGATGTTTCGGAAAATGTTTCCGCCCCCGCCCGCAGATCGATTCCATGGAAACACTCCCCCCTCATTGTCGGCACCATTTCCACAGGCGATGGTCTTTCCCATCTGATCGAAGCCCCGCAGGGTATTGATCTGGTCGAAGTCCGGCTCGATCTCCTTCTTTCCAACGGCGTGGCTCCAAAAGTAATTCAACAGGCCCTTGCCCAGCGTTCTGTCCCCGCTCTTTTAACCCTCCGTACTCGCGACGAGGGCGGCGCCTTTAACTGGCGCTCTCGCCAACGCGTCCTCTTTTTTATGGCGTTCATTCGCTTCGTCGACGCCGTGGATCTAGAATTAACCAATCTGCCTCGTCTCGCCCGTGTTTTGCGTGCCGTCCGCCTATCCAAGCGGGATCTGATCGTTTCTTCCCACTCGCTGAGAAGGAAACTTACCCCTCTACGACTCCGCCGGCTTCTCAACCAGTTCCGCAAGACGCGCGCCTCTTTGTACAAAATCGTCGGTCTCGCTCGCCATCGTCGCGATCTGCGCGCATTGGCCGAACCCCTCCTCACCCACTCCCACATGCGTCTCGCCATTATGGCTTCTGGCCCACTCGCCACCTCTTCACGACTCTCCCTCCCCGCCTTAGGATCACGCCTCGTGTATGTTCACCTCGATGGAGCCACCGCCCCGGGCCAACCCAGCCACGAAGACACCTACTCGTTTCCTCAGCTCCGCCCTGTTTTTTCTCCTAAATAAGCGCCCGCCGTCACCTAATTAACACTGCGCTTTGGCCGAAGCGCCCCAGGCACTGAGTTCTCCACCTTACCTACGCTGGTCGATACAACGGGAAAACCACCCATCCCAGCCCCACCTCTTCCTAAAAATCCTACAAAAAGTCCGTGTAGACCCAGCAAAACAAAAATCAAAGCCGCCAAACTAGAGCCCCGCTGCGCTTGCCCAAGCCTCGCCTGCATAGCGGACTGCTCCTTTCCTTTCTCCTCCTCCCATGCTTTTTCGCGCCGCTCAATCTCCTCCATGAGGTGACTCCGCTCCTCACGACACTCCCCCAACTGGCGGACCCGCTCCTGCTTTTTATTTTCTACCTCTCGCCGGCGCGAGTCGGCCATCCCTTCGAGTATTTCAGGGCTACCCGCCATCTCTCTTTCAATTTGGGCCATCTTCCCCTCCACTTCCCGCAAACGATTGCGCACCGCCCAGTCCTTTTCCCCCACAAACTCCGATCCCTTTTCCATCGCAAATTCTTTTCCAAGCGGAACCGAAGCCAATCCATACACCGCCGCCGCCACCAGAAATCCAAGATTCAACAGCTGAAAACCTGCCACCCGTGCGATACTTTTCCTCGCTGGTAACGGACCGCGCAGAAAAAAAAGCCCCAGCAAAACCAAGGGGGCCAATTGAGTCATCGCCTCCCGATTCGCCAAAAGCTGGTCCTTCGCCGCCAGCAATCCCCCAACCTCCCCCAGTCTCCAGCCCGCCAAAGCAAGCAAAGCCAGACCCGTTGTCCGGAATAAAAACCCGCGATCTCCTCCTTCAACCATCACCCCATCTTGCCACCCTCCCTCCCTTCCCTCGAACAAAAAGATTGGCCAACCCCAATCTATCCTTGCCCCCATCGCGTCCCTCTTGACCCCCTTCGCGGCTCAGTTCATAAATACCTCTTGTATGCGTGAAAAGTCTTTTGCCCAAGGCGAGATCATCTTTCGCGAAGGAGAAGCAGGCGCCGAGGCCTTTCGGATTCTAGAAGGCCGTATCGAAATCTCCATTCACATCGACGGCCAAGGCGATGCCCCCCTCGGTCATCTTCTTCCTGGAGATATCTTTGGCGAAATGGCCCTGCTTGATGACAAACCCCGCTCCGCTTCCGCCCGCGCCCTCGAACCTACCCGCCTTCACCTCATGAACGGGGAGGAGTTCAACGAACTGTTCCTTCGCGATCCCAGCGTCCTCGCACCTTTTCTCTCCTCCTTTTTTGAACGACTCCGCAACACCAACGATCTCCTCCGCCGCGAACTTGAGCAGCGACAAGGCCCCTCCCTCCAACTCCACCAGCTCATTGAAAAAGGGCTACATTCTGGTGGCCACGAAACCTTGCATCCCCTGCCTCGTATCACCCTTACGCCCAAAAGTAAGGAGACCCGTCAGGCTGGGGCTCCAGCCTCCGTTACTCTCGATCGCTTGCCCTACCGCATCGGTCGCCGGCAAGCCACCGAAGGAGCCGATATTCTTTGCTCCAACGACCTCCCCCTTCAGGACAAGTTTCCCTACCAGATTTCCCGCAACCACTGCTCCATCGAACGCCTCGGGGCCGAGATCGTCGTTCGCGACCGCGGCAGTACCCTCGGCACGCTACTCAACGGCCATCCCATCGGCACCGAGGCTGAGCACATGATTACCCCCCTTTCCCTCGGGGAAAACCATCTCATCCTCGGCGGAGAGGGCAGCACCTACCAGTTTACTGTCCTCGTCGAACCTGCCGCCAGCAGCTAAAGCACTGCGGCCGCTTCGGCTATTTTCCC
>CANESK010000022.1 GCA_947441075.1 Verrucomicrobia subdivision 6 bacterium | reverse complement strand
TTTATTATCCCCGCCCCCTTCATGTGCAGGAGTGCTTTCAGGATCTTGGCTATCGGGAGGGTGATTTTCCTTGGGCAGAAAAATTTTCTCGTGAAACCCTTGCCTTGCCCATTTTTCCCGAAAATGAAAAGCATGATATCGAATTCGTAGCCAATGAAGTTTTGCGTTTGGTGAAGGAATTATGAGTGCTAAAGGTTTAAAGGCTTCATTTTTCTCCTTTGAGGCTGGGATTTTTTTCGCTGTTTTGGGGGCACTTTTTGCTGGCTGGGTTGGCCTAGGACCATCTAATCAAGAGCTCTTAGCCAACTACGCAAAGTCGAAGGATGTTTGGGATCTCATAGTTACCAATAAAGGTTTCGCCTGGTGGAGTCCCAACTATTTGGGGGGAGCGCCAACCGCTCCTTTGGCAGGTACGGCTTTAGCGATGTTTTGGCTCCTCCTGGGCGGTCTGTTTACCGATCCGATTATAGGAGGGAAGGTTCTGGGTTTTACTGCCCTCGGTCTTTCGGGCCTATTGATGGCGGCTTTTGTCCGCCGATTGACTGGAGACAAAAGGGCAGGATGGATTGCGGCATTCTTGTATGCGCTAGGACCTCAAGCCGCCCTTCGACTTGCAGGGAACGAACATATGCCAGTTATTTTCTGTATGCCCTATCCACCATTGATTGGGTGGGCGTTACTCGAAATCGCCACCCGCGGATCTGGAAGGGGGATGATTATTTTGGCCATGGCCGTGGCTGCGATGAGCCTCACTTTCAATAAGATCACCGCCGTTTTTGCCCCCGTAGCCCTAGGCCTAGCTGTCTGGCTTCACTTTCGTTTTCAAAGCAAGTCGATGCCCCTGATCAAGGGATGTCTTGGTGCAGCCGCCGTCTGGGTGGTTTTAGGACTGCTCCCTCAGCTTCCTGGTCTACGCGAGGCTGGACGCATGACTCTCTTTTCCACCGATCCTCTGCTCGGTTGGCAATCCAGCTTTTCCATCAAAGCTCCGCTTTCCTGGTTCGACCGTGGGGGCCTTCTTCTGTCTGGAATGCCTGGGAATTTCATCGTCGATGAGGGTGGCTTCTATCTTGGGCTAGTCGTTATTGTGGCCACGGCCGTCGCTCTCGAGATTCGTAGGCGCGGGACAGATTCTCCTTTGGATAGTTCCTTGAGAATCTTTCTAGGTCTATTCCTGTTCGTCCACTGGTTCAGCCTCGGTCCGCGCAGTGGTTTGGCCGGAGTGGGCGAGTTTCTTAAATCTGCCCAAGGGATTCAGGACTGGGTTCTGCCGTTTTTCTGGATCAGTGCTCTGGGGCCTATCGTTATCCTCGCTCAGATTTGGCCTGCTGGGAGGTGGAAGTGGCCCACATTTGCCCTAGCTCTTGGTATTTATTTGCTGGCACCTGGATTTCGACTTTTTGAGCTCATCCCGCTTGCGGGAACCGTTCGTGCTCCTTGGTCATTTTGGCAGGTGGGGGGTTCCTTCTGCGTGGCTGCCATCGGAGGGGTAGCCGTGGCGCGGTTTTGCCCAGGTAAAACTCGTTTCTGGCTTCCCGCGACGGCGCTCATCTTGGCGGCTCTCGATTTCACTCCCTATTACGCAAAGTTTTTCAAGCCAGGATTGGAGCAGGGCACCTACGAAAACTTTGTCCAGGCGGCTGATTTTCTTCGGACCCAAGATAAACCCGGATCCATATTACCTCTCTCCGGGAGATATTTTTACATGCGCCTGCCCGAGCTGAGTGGTCGCCCTATTTCCACTGAAGCTTTTCAGGCTTACTTCATGTCGAAGGGGATGAGGGCGGTTCAGGACGCAGGCGGGTCGAACGCCGAAATGATGAAGGTGGCACTCAGCTTGCAAGGGGTGCGCTACATTTTTATTGATCGCAAAGATGTGGATACGCCAGAGCAGTTGCAGATCGCTTTTAAACAGCAGTATCCGATCGTTTTCGAGAACCAGTTCTTCACGATTCTTGAGAATCCTAATTCACTTGCTCCTGGCTTCTTTGCGCGGAATTACGTCACAATCCCACCCGAAAAATACGAGTTTGCTTCGGCAGATCTAGGTCTACTTCGGCTTTATTTTCTGCCAGTGGAGGTGTCTGGAGTGGAGATGAGCGACCCTGCTTTGGCTGGTTTGATGAACCCCGAGAATGGTGAGGTTGAACTGACGAATGCTTTTCGGGATCGGGAGGGCCAGCCCTTTCGAATTTTGAATCGTGAGAGCTATCAGCATGAATCCCCCAATCTTGTGAAAATATTTCCGCAAGGTCAGTCGGGATGGATCATGCTAACCCAGGCTTGGCACCCCGATTGGAAAGTTTTGGTGGATGGAGTGAAGAATCAGGTGAATCGGGTAGCAGTAGCCTTCAGTGGGATTCGAATCGGGGAAGGAGTCCGAGAGGTGAGTTTTGTATTTCTTCCCCCCATTTGGGTTTCGATCTGTCTGTCCTTAGGCCTTCTGGGTTGGGTTATCGTGCTAGGCGGGTGCGGTTATCTTCGCTTTGCCCCCGCCCCTGTACGATGGAAGCAGTGGTGGGATGGAGAAGAGTTGGAGTTTCTCGAACCCACGGCTCGCCGATTTGAAAATGTTGGTTGTTCAAGCCCGCAAAAATTGAATCGAAGTGAGAAGCTGACAAAAGTTCTGGTTATCCTCCCCACCTACAATGAGGTGGAAATGATCCAATTGGCCTTAGATCAAGTCCTTGATAAAGCCCCAAGTGTCGAGGCTTTGGTAGTCGACGATGGATCGCCCGATGGCACTGCCGATAAAGTTCGCCAGCATCCAAGGTACGGCAAAAAGGTGCACCTTCTCGCGAGGTCGGGTAAGGCGGGCTTAGGTTCAGCTTATCGAGCGGGCTTCAAGTGGGCCCTGGAAAAAGGATACGATGCGGTGGTGGAGATGGATGCTGATCTCTCCCACGATCCAGCAGATGTTCCTCGGCTTTTAACGGCTTTAAGTGAAGGGGCGGATATGGCAGTTGGGTCACGTTATTTGAATGGAATAAGAATTCTTAATTGGCCGCAAAGCCGTCTATGGATCAGTACGTTTGGGGGTTGGTATGCCCGATGCTTGACTGGACTTCCGATGACCGATCCGACCAGCGGATTTAAAGCTATCCGCAGTAAAGTTTTAGAGAATCTCGATTGGGAAAAGTTCACTGCCCAAGGTTATGGATTTCAGGTGGAGCTCCATTTCTTCACTTGGCAGAGTGGATTTAAGATCCAAGAAGTGCCCATTATCTTTACGGAGCGGCGTCAGGGCAGTTCCAAGATGTCGCCTGAGATCGCGAAAGAGGCAGCGGTGAGAGTCATTCAATTGGGCCTACGGAGAATTTTTCCATGAGCGAAATTAAGTTAAGCCCAGCCCAGTCCAACTGGCGTTGGCCTTTTGATAAAAAAGATCTTCTTCCTGCTGTCTTGTCTTGGGCGGTGGCGCAGGTTGGGTACTTCTTAACGACTCAGCCGAATGTTGGTTTGCTGGATTCGGGAGAATTTCTTACAGCCTCCGTTCACGTGGGAGTTCCTCATCCGACGGGTTATCCTTTATGGACAATTGGCTCTCATCTTTTCACTCTCTTCCCAATCGGGAATGGTGCGTGGGAGGTAAATCTTTTTTCCGGTTTCTGTTCGGCGATCACAACAGGGTTGGTGGGATTAATTTTATGTAATTCCATGCGCTGGGCTGGGGTGAGGGATGTACTGGCACAAGTTCTCTCGCTGGGTTGGGCAGTGGCGTTGGCTTTTAGCGTTTCGATGTGGTCCCAAGCGGTCATTGCAGAGGTCTACGGGCTTCATGTTTTAGTTGTTATGTTGTATTTACTGGTGCTCTATCGCTGGAACCGAGATCCGGCATGGACGAATGGTCTTGCTTGGTCCGCATTCTTTTTTGCGTTAGGGATGAGTAATCATCACTTAATGATCTCTTTGGCGCCCTTGCCTGTGGTTGTACTGCTTCTTCGACGTCGCGATTTCTTGGCTGAGGGCTTACTTTATCTTTCGATTGCAGCGGCACTGGTCTACTGGGGTTTTGGAAGTATTTCTGGAGAGCAACCCACGTGGCATGCTTCGATTCGGTTCGTATACTGCGTAGGAACGGCTTTGGCGATTTGGTTAGTAGTAAAGAGACGTTTAGTTCACTGGCGTACTGGAGTTCTTGTTTTGGTCGGGGTAGGCATTGGTCTTTCTCCTTACGCCTATATGCCGCTTTCTTCGTCGACTAACCCGCCAATGAACTGGGGTTTTACTAGTACGAAAGAGGGATTCTTTTATTCCATTAACCGTAGCCAATACTCTGGTAAATTATCGGATCAGCTTCTCAAGACCGTGGGGAAGGGGATGGGGGCCACACCGCAGGAGCTCCTCAGTCCTCCTGCGCCTGCTCCAGGTACACCTGTTCCACCAAGTTTCATGGAAAATCTGGGGAAATTCTCCCAACTATACTGGCGCAAAATCGTACAGAACTTTACCCCGTTGGCTATTTTAGCCTTGGTGGCGGCGGTGGCATTTTTAGGTGGTCTGCCGCCGCCGATCCGAGCATGGATCCAAGTTACCGCCTTAGGGTTTCTTTTGGCTGGTTTTCTTCAACCTGCATTTGATCAGGCCGGAGCAGACGAGGCCTCATGGCTATTGCAGATGCCTTATCTGGGGTACTCCCACGCGTTTTTCGTCCTCCTGGCTGGTCTTGGTTCTGGTTTGGCTTTGGAAAGGGGGATCAAGAGGCCGAGTTGGGCAGTAGGAGTTGCCTCAATTTTCGCGCTTGGATTGGGTGGATTTAGTTTCAGGCAAAACCTTACCTTTTGTAGTCAGCGAGATCGCTGGTTTGGATGGATGTATGGGCGCGACATGCTTTCTGATTTACCCAAAGACAGTTTCGTTTTCGGGGGGACCGATCCCGGGAGGTTTGTGCCTACCTATATGATATTATCGGAAAGCTTCGAGCCTAAGAAGTTTAAGAGGGATAAGAGTTTTGATCGCCGAGATCTCTATATTATTACGCAGAACGCTTTGGCGGATGCCTTTTACAATCAATACATTCGCAATCATTATTCGACGGAGCGTCCCAGTGCGAGGAGCTGGGTAGATAAGTGGTTGGGGCGTGACAAACATTTTCCGACAGCGCCACTAGTTTTGCCGAGGCAAGAGGATATCATGGAAATTTATCAAGCCGCCATCGAGCGGCGACAAAAAGATGCGACGGCCCCTGATCCGAATGCAGATCCTACCGTTTTAAATTCGATGGTGGGGGAGTGGATTTGGCAGCGAAATAAAGATCAGCGGGCTTTTTTTGTGGAGGAGAGTTTTCCTATGGAGTGGTCTTATCCGAATGCGGTGCCCCATGGCCTCTGCTACGAAATAAAGAAAGACCCTGTGGCAAAGTTAACCCCGGAGATGGTTAGGGTGGATATGCAGTACTGGCGGGAGTACATCGATCATTTAGTGAAGACCCCCGGTTTTGAGGATGACATTGATGCTCAGCGCTCTTTTTCCAAGTTACGGAATACGGGCGGCAATATCTATAAGTGGAGGAAAATGCCTGAGGCTGCCGAGCAGGCTTACCGGCAGGCCCTTGAGTTGTGGCCTGGGAATACGGAGACGCTAAATAATTTCACCGATCTCCTAATGTCTCAGGGTCGGGCAGCAGATTTGCGGGATTTATTGGCGAGGGCGGCAAAAGAAGATCCAAACAACGGAATGCTGACGATTCTGCTGTCAAACTGTGAACGTAGAATACAGTTGAAGGGTGAGATAGCCAAATTAGAAGGTCAGCGTTCAACAAATTCTAAGGATGTTGCTTTGTATCAGCAGTTGCTTGCTAAGGTCTCGGAAGAGGGAAATCAAACAAGGGCGGACGCCTTAATTCGCGAGGGCACTACTCTTTTCCCAACTAATGTTGATGTGATACGGGACGCGGTGAACTATTTCGCCATGCAAAACAGGGTGCCGCAGGCATTGGAGTATGGTCGGAAGTTGGAAAGGCTTGCACCTGAGGATGCTGAGGTGAAGTTGGGTTTAGCCAAGTTTTCCTTAGTCATGGGAAATCGGCCGGAGTTTTATCAACTACTGAGAGATGCTATTCGACTGGGCGGTCTGCCGATGCGCGAAAAGGCGGCTAATGAACCTCTTTTCCAACGGATAATTTCTGAGCCTGATTTTCAATCAAGCATTCGGCCCCCTACCCAAAAGTAGCCTTCTCTGGTTCTGAATCGCTCCAGAGCAGTACCTTAAGATAGATGTTTATTTCTTCGCGGGCGAGGCAGGGGCGGGTGGGGTGGCAGATTCGTCGGGGATAGCGAGGAGACCTGCCTCGGACCAAGGGGAAGTCATTGCGGAAAGTTCTTTGCGTTTAACCGCTACTTCCTCCTCGGCGATTGGACTGGCACTATTGCCCCAGTCATTTCGTATATAAGTGAGGATGGCGGCAATTTGTCCGTCTTTAAGTTCGATAGGAGCCCCTGTGCCCCATGCAGGCATGTTGTTATTGTAAACAGCCCCCCTCACGTGAATTACACCGACGATTCCTTTGTGGAGAATAGAAATAAGGCGATTCTTAGATCCGATTACCCATTCAGATTGAGCAAGTGGCGGATAAACCCCAGCTTGACCGAGGCCAGTGGCTTGATGGCACTGGGCGCAGTTCGCACTGTAGAGGCGCTTTCCAATTACCTTAGGATCCGGCGGGGCAACCGGTCCTGTGCTGACCGGACCCCAAGTGACTTGGCTTGGGTCATAAATATCCCCGCGAAACCCACCACTATAGGCAAAAAGATATCCACCCGCCCAAAATGCTAGAATGACACCAAAACCTAGGAGCCACCCTGGAATGGGGGCGTGACGCTCTGCCGGAAGGTCCGATTGAGGGTTTGATTCGGGGTTTATCATTCTGGGATTACTTTAATGGAGCCTCGGGTAAAGCGTAGCTTAAATTCAGGGACTGCAAATAAGCCACCAAAGATTTTGCTGAGTAGCTGGGTATGGTTTGTTTCCAGTTGATCTGGGGTAAAGGCAGGGCGTCGTTTTCAGTTTTGGGTCCGGCAATGCGCTTCTCAAATAGCCAAGGATGAGGAGGGCAGGTCGAGGCAGGCTTGCGTTTTCGAGGATCGTAAAGATGCATCATGAGTTCTGCAGGATCTTTAATTCGCTCTCCAATATTCGATAAATCGGGTCCGATTCTTGAAAATCCAACTAAAGCAGGCTCTCTGAAAAGATAATCTCGAGGTACAGAACGTCGCTGGCCCCATCCTCGGGTTAAGTCGGAAGATCCAATCGGTCCTCGAACGGAAAGACTATGACACTCGATACAGCCCTCCGAGGCGAAGACACGCGCGCCAGTTTGGGCAAACCCTGAAGGTACGGGTGGCTCTGTATAATTTGTTTCCTCGTTTAAGATGGGCTCGAGACGCCCGACTTGGACATAGCCAATAGCGACTTGGCCGATCCAGGCAAAAAGTAGAGCTAAGAAAACAAGAATGAGAGCACGATTAGATTTCATGATGTGCTAGGAGTAAATCTCCTGTACGGCGTCGGGGTGGTCGACGATGGAAATTGGAAAGACTGCCAATGGAGCGGTTGTCGGAAAAAGCTTTAGAACGGTCGAAAAGAAAAGAGCAGAAAAAGCGATTTGTCCAATCAGCCAAAGGCCTTGACCTACTATGGCTGTGCAGAGAAAAGGACGGAGGTAACTGCTGATAGTTGAGAGGGGAACCCCTGGATCGCTCCAGGCCAAACCTTGA
Source organism: Verrucomicrobia subdivision 6 bacterium (assembly GCA_947441075.1). Taxonomy (GTDB): domain Bacteria; phylum Verrucomicrobiota; class Verrucomicrobiia; order Methylacidiphilales; family Verrucolacustridaceae; genus Verrucolacustris. The sequence goes on along the minus strand of CANESK010000022.1, from coordinate 17,783 downwards.
AAAATACCAGCAAGAGCGTAGGAGGACGCGGTGATCGCAAGACCTATTGTCGTACACCAAAAATGCCAGGTGAGGGCTGGATGGCTGGGCCATCCCACATTTCGAGAAGCAGGCAGAAGGGCGTAGATCGACCCAGTGAGGACGCAACCGAGAAATCCGAAGCAGAGAAGTGTTTGCGTAGCGCTAGATACCATGGTGAAGGCAGTGGTTTGTCGAACTCCAGGAAAAGACAGAAAGGTGAGCCAAGCATAGGCTGAGACATAAGCCCAGGCTCCTACGGAAAGAAAGCGCAGCGCTACGTTGCGCCGTATTTCGTCCATCTTTCCCTCAAGAAGCGGCCTTAACAAAACACCGTTTCCTAATACAGCGACAAAAAATAAAATAGTAGCAATAACCCCGGCACTTTGCATCCATGCGGGCACAGGCCCATCGCTAGCGAGGGAGTTGCTCAGCCAACCGCCAAGAGTAAATGTGGCGATCCATGCGAGAAGTCCCAATGGGAGACTGCTGACTGCTCGCCCAGTTAAGCTTGGCATCAATTGAAAAAGGAGGACAAGAGCCAAAGGAGTTAACCAGAGGTGATTGAAAAACGAGTGCCAAACGAGCTGGGTAATGATTTGGACTGAACCAGGGGCCAGACTATGGCGGAGAATTGTTTCCGCAGTACCGAGGCCAAGAGGAAAAGCTAAAAGAGCTCCCAAGAGATAAAGACGAGGCAGGAGGGGGCCACTCTTCCATGTGCCCCCTAGTCCTCGGCTAATTCCTATGCCAAGAATTAAAAAAGATACAAAGAAGACAGCGGTTACCGAGCGGGAGTAGGGCAGTGAGAGAAGGCCCGTACTGCCTTGCCATAGAATCTGGGTAAAACCGATGAGCACAGCCAGATGCCAAAGAAGAGCCCCTACAATGAGGAAGCGACCATGGCGGAAAGGAATCCCCGAGATTCGGGGAGCAAGAATTAAGAGAACTCCAAGCAGGCCCGCTCCTATCCATCCGTAGGTCAAAAGAAAGGTGGAGGCGGGAACGAGTCGGCCGTAGCTGAAGAAAGAGATTGGTAGTAGCCGAGAGAGAAGTGGAATGAGGAGTTTAATGGTGGAGATAATCTGAAGGCCACCTGCAAGCAGGGACCAAATGATAGAGCCGCCAAGAAGAACAAGGGAGGCGCTCGAAGCTTTGGAATGAGTAGCAGAAGAGGATGTCATGGTTTTTTCGTAGGTGTTGGAACAGAAAGGGTTGGTGCAGGAGATGCTTTGGGCAAAGAATTGGTTGAAAGCTGTGCGCCAGGACTTTTTGCTTGGGCATTGGTTGATGATGCAGCGACGACGTTGGTGACCTCTGCGATGGGCAGTTCGGGGTAAAGAGGCGCGCCCGCCGCAGAAATAGCGGAGGGTTGGATGGTGGTAATGGCGTAGGCAGGATGAGGAGGGTTTTGTCGCAGGGTGGCGAGGGAAAGTTGCATCGCCTTTTCAATAGGAATATGTGCGACCCCTTTATCCTTTTCGATCCAGCCGAAGGTGGTGACTAGCTTTTGTTGCTCCTCCTGTGCCTTTTTGAGTTTTTCGATCCTGATCTTTGCGGCTGATTCGGTGACGGTACTCGGGGTTACGCCAAAGGGACGGAGCATAAAAGTTATGCTGGCGAGCGCGAGAAAACCGATGGCCAGCCAAAGCCCAGGAAGATAGGGACGGCGCCGTTGGCTCAAGGAGGTGGAGGATTCGCTCATAACCAGTTTGTTACCGCCAAGCTATCGCGAAGGCGGGGGTCGCGAGGTGGGAAGATCGAACCACGGGAAAGGAGCCAAATAAAGGTGTGGGCGAGGATGCCCAGAACGCCAACTAGGGCGAGTAGGTCGAGAAGGTGGGGCTGGAATCCGGTGGTGGCAGCCGTGAGGCCAGCATGGCGCGACTGTTGTAGCTGTAGGTTAGGCATAACGATCCAGTAGATGTCGACGCAGTGCATGAAAACGACCCAAACAGCGACGGCGCACAAACGCCAGGTGGTGCGTTTCGCGGGTTGGGTGAGAAGGAGTAAGAAGGGAATAAAGAAGTGGCCCACGACAAGAAAGACCGAGAACCAGAACCAGGTCCCAGTGTTGCGATAGACAAAGAACCAAGTTTCTTCAGGGATGTTGGCGTACCATTGGAGAAAATATTGGCTGAAGGAGATGTATCCCCAGAAGGTGGTAAAAGCGAAAAGGAGCATGCCCATAATGTGATTATGCTCCACGGTGAAGAGTCCTTTCAGGTGGCCGGTGCGAACCAATCCGTTGGTGGCTAGAATTAAGATCGCCATGGAGGACTGCGCGCAACCGGCAAAAAGGTATACGCCCCACATGGTTGAGTACCAGTGGTGGTCTAAGGCCATGAGCCAATCGAAACCAGCAAAGGTCAGGCAGAGAACAAAGAGCGGGATAAACCCATAGGCAGTGTGGCGGAGACGAAGTGTGATGCGAGGATCACCGTCTTCATCTTGCCTCATGGACAGGCCGCGATAGAGCAGGCCAGCCAAGGAGAAAAACAGAAGATAGAACGCACAGCGGATATAGAAAAAGGGCTCATTGAGAAATGGGCGTTTCCAAGCAAGTAAGGGGTCGTGGGAAACGTCGGCGGTCATCCACTCCCAAAGTTCATGGGCGAAAAGAAAAGCGATTGGGATAAAGAGGAGCAGGAGGATGGGAAAACAGGAAGCAATCGATTCTAAGATTCTCCGCATCAGTACTGACCAGTCGGCGTCGAGAGCGTGATGGAGTAGTGTCCAGAAAAGTGCTCCTGCACAAATTGTGAAACCAACCGAGAAGGCAAAGAGATAAGAAAAGGCTAACTGAACAGGATTACTAGTGAGTCCCCAAATAAAAGCGGAGAGCAGTCCTATGATTCCCACGGTGGGAAAAAGGACAGGGAGAATGCCTAGTTTTTCGATCCTAAGTTTCTCAGCTATGGGCAGAGGAGAAGAGGATGGGTGGCTCATGGTTTTGCGGCGGTAGTGGTGGCCGACTCTGGTGGGAGGAGGTTGCTTGGGGCATTTTGGGAAAGTTGCAGAGCTCGGATGTAGGCGATAATGGCCCAGCGATCTTTGACCTCAATATGGTGGTACGGTCCCATCTGTCCTTTTCCGTGGGTGATGGTGTTGAATATTTCCCCATCGGCCATGGTGCGATATTTGTCTGCGTGATAGCTGGCGGCACCAACCAGCCCGTACTGGGAGGTAATGCCGTTCCCTGCGCCAGCGGCGCCGTGGCAAACTTGGCAATTAATCTGGTACCGTTCTTGACCGCGGGCCAAAAGTTTCTGGTCGACGGTTACAGGAATCCCTGTTCCCCACATCGATCCCATCTTCCCAGTGATTAGATAAGGTTGGTCGGTCTGGATATGGAAAGGAATGCTGCCGTAAGGAGGGACACGATCGACGCGTCCCTCGGGCAGGAAGGGGGAGGGGGTCTGAGACTTGTATTTCGGTTGGCGATCCATATCGGGAAAAATCTCGATTGGAGTATTTTTAGTAAAGTCACCCCTGAATCCGGCGATGGCCACGACGGCAAGGGCGAGTGAGCCAAAAACGGCGAGAAAGATGCGAATAAAACCCTTCATGAGAAAACCTCAGAGGTAGGACGAGCTGGATGCGGAGCGGTTTCGGGATCTTGAAAAATCTCTGAGATATGAGTTCCGCCGATTTCCTGAAGGAACTTTCTGGTTGTTTCGTTGGAGAATTGAGGATCGGCTGCTTCGAGAACGATAAAGAATCCGTCGTCGGTCACACGCTGGAATCGATCCCAGTTAAAAACCGGATGATGAAAGCGTGGTAGGAGGGTGAGGAGCAAAAGACCAAGGACAGTGCCAAAAGCGGTCAGGAGGATGGTCAGCTCAAAGAAAATAGGCAAAGAAGCCTCCAGCGAGAAATAGGGTTTACCTTGAGTGATGAGGGGATAGTTGAGGGCGGATGTGTAGTAGATGAGGGCGAAGGCTGTCCCAAGCCCGATGAAGCCACCAATTAAGGAAAAGAGGGATACACGAGAGCGTTTGAAGCCCATGGCGTGATCCATACCGTGAACCGGGAAAGGCGAGTAGACATCCCAGCGGCGGAAGCCGAGGGCCTGAACCTTTTTAGCGGCGTGGAGAAGGGATGAGGCGGTGGGAAACTCCGCCCCTAGGCCGTGGAGTGATTTCTCGGACCGGTTCATGCGTGCACCTTGGTGGTTGAAGGGTGAGAAATGGCGGAGTTCTGTTCCGAGTGGGAGTCTGGATTGTGCGGATCAGCCTCTGGGGTGATATTTTTCACTTCAAACATATTGATCATGGGAAGGAATCGTACGAAGAGCAGAAAGAGGAAAACAAAAAGTCCGATGGTGCCAATGAAAAGGGTGATATCCACCCAGGTGGGCGAAAAGTAGCCCCAGGAGGATGGGAGAAAGTCCCGATGGATTGAGGTGACGATAATGACAAAGCGCTCAAACCACATTCCGGTGTTAGGAAACATAACGATGGCGAGGACGACCCAAGGATTTTGCCTGCAGTATTTAAACCAAAAGAGCTGCGGGGCGGCGACGTTGCAGGTGATCATTGCCCAGTAGGCCCACCAGTAGGGACCGAAAGCGCGATTGGTGAAGGCATAGATTTCGAATGGGTTACCGCTGTACCAAGCGATGAAGAATTCCATGGCGTAGGCGTAGCCCACCAGGGAACCGGTCAGCAAAATGATCTTACACATATTATCGATGTGCTTATCGGTAACGAGATCATGGAGGCCATAGATTTCACGAAAGGGAATCAAGAGGGTAAGCACCATGGCGAATCCTCCGAAGATGGCTCCGGCGACGAAGTACGGGGGAAAGATGGTGGTATGCCAGCCAGGGACAATGGAGGTAGCGAAATCAAATGAAACGACGCTGTGCACGGACAGAACGAGTGGGGTAGAAATTCCCGCTAAAATGAGGTAGGCCTTTTCGTAGTGAGTCCAGTGGCGGTTTGATCCACGCCAACCCATGGCGAGGAGTCCATAGGCCATTTGGCGGAAACGGGTTTTTGCTCGATCACGAAGCGAGGCAAGGTCGGGAATTAAGCCGAGGTACCAAAAGATTAGTGAGACGGTGAAGTAAGTGGAAACGGCGAAAACGTCCCAAAGAAGAGGACTGCGGAAATTTTGCCAGATGGCGTTGGCGTTAGGAACGGGTGCGAGGAACCAGGCCATCCATACTCGACCGACGTGGAAGGCGGGAAAGATACCTGCGCAGATAACCGCAAAAATAGTCATGGCCTCGGCCGAGCGGTTGATAGAGGTACGCCAATTTTGGCGGGTCAGGAAAAGAATTGCCGAAATCAGAGTGCCGGCATGCCCGATTCCGATCCAGAAAACGAAGTTGGTAATATCCCAAGCCCAGCAAACAGGAACGTTTAAACCCCAAACTCCCACCCCTGTGGAGACGAGATAAGTAAGCATGGCTGGTGTGAGGGAGGCTACTGCCCCAAAAAAGATGGTGAGTATCCACCACCACATTGGGGCAGGTTTTTCGACAATCCGGCAGACGTGCTCGGTGATCCAAGAGAGCGGGCGACGGTTTGCGACGAGTGGCCGCCGCTCGAGGTAGTCCGAGGCATGGGCGAAAGCGGCTTGGGCGGAAGAGTTATCGGCTCTCATGGATGACCAGCTTTCTCGCCTGATTGGCCATTCGGTTCTGCGGGGTGGCTATTTCCTTGTTCATGAGATTCGGTGTGCCCATGAGAGGGGATGTAGTGCATTTTCGCTCCCGGCATGGCGGGATTGGGGTTACGAATGCGCCCGAGATAGGTCAAACGGGGACCGACATTAAGATAGTCGAGAAGAGAGTAGTTTTGTGGAAGGGAGCGAAGCTTGCCGACCTCATCTTTTTCATTTTTCAGATCCCCGAAAACAATGGCGTCGGCAGGGCAGGCCTGCTGGCAGGCGGTCTGGAGAGTTCCGCTTGGAATTCCGAGATCGGCGGAATCACGAGCACGAACGCGCGCTCCAATTTTTGCTTCTTCGATCCGTTGCACGCAGAAGGTGCATTTTTCCATGACCCCGCGCATACGTACAGTGACGTTGGGGTTTTTCTGGAGCTTAATGGTTTCTTCGGTTCCCTTGGGCGCTAAAGGTCCTAGGTAAAGTTTATCCAAAGACCGTTGGTTGTAGTCGAAAAAGTTAAATCGGCGGACCTTGTAAGGGCAGTTGTTGGCACAGTAGCGCGTGCCGATACAGCGATTGTAGGCCATGACATTAAGGCCTTCATCGTTATGGACGGTGGCGTTAACGGGGCAGACTGTTTCACATGGGGCGTTTTCGCACTGCATACAGGCGACGGGTTGCGAGACAGATTCAGGTTCATCGGGTTCGCCCGTGTAGTAGCGATCCACGCGAATCCAGTGCATTTCACGACCTTTGATCACCTGGTCTTTTCCGACGATGGGAATATTGTTTTCGGCGGTGCAAGCAGTGACACAGGCGTTACAGCCCGTGCAAGTTGCTAAATCGATGACCATAGCCCACTGGTGATCGCCGGTGAGTTTGGGATTCTTATAAAAGCTCTGGTTAGGCGGAATGTGGCCATCCATGCCAACTTTTTTCACCCAGTCAGGTTTCGCTTTGTATTCAGCAAGGGAGGCTTCGCGAACGAGGTCCCGTCCTTCCATGACTTGGTGTTCCTGGGTGATGGCAAGTTCGCGGGTGCGACCGGTGGGTTTGAGTTGAAGGCCTTGGGCGAGGTAGTCGGTGTCCGAGGAGCGAAGGCGATAGGCGTCGAAACCTGAACCTTTGGCTACTGGCCCAAGAATTTCTTGGCCGTAGCCCACGGGGAGGCTGACCGCGAAATTGACGTGGCCCGGTGCGATTAGAATAGGAGCTTCTAAAGAACGGCCTGCGAGGGTGGCTTGGACAACATCCGCGATGAGGGTTCCTTTACTGAGTTCATTTTTTAAGCCCAGAGAATCGGCGGTTTCTTTTGAAATCAAAATAGCATTATCCCAAGTGAGCTTAGTCATGGGATCGGGCCACTCTTGCATCCACCCGTTATTGGCGTACCGACCGTCGTCGAGGGCACCGGAGTGAGTGAAGACCGCTTCGAGGGAATTGATATCGTCGGCAGGGGCGACTTCAATAGAAGAAAGAAGAGTGGCGATTGCGCTGGCGTTGGCACTGCGAGGGGAGGTGATTGTAATGGATGGAACAAATCCTTCGCGAACAAAGTCCTGCCAAGCTTGTTCGAGTTTTTCGCCCGTGAGGTTGGTGCGAGTGGCGAACGTCTCGCGGATTATGGAGGGTCCGACCGCTTTTGATTGGGCGGTGAGTGACGTTAGGAATTCTAATTGGCTCTGGCCGGCCCAGAGGGGTTGGATTGTCGGTTGAATGGAAAGATAGGAGCCGTCGGCGGCCAAAGTGTCGCCCCACGATTCGAGGTAGTGGGTTCCAGGGATGAACCAATTGGCGCGGGCTGAGGTTGCGTTGAAGAAGGGAGAAAGATGAATCGTATTGGGAATGGAGGATTGAAGTGAGGCCCAGTCTAAATCTGCGGGGGCGTTGTAGACGGGATCTCCTCCTAGCAAGACGAGCGTACGAATAGTGCCGCTTCTAACTTTATCCGCCAAAGAGGCAAGGTTGGTGGAAGGGGCGCTGAGTTGGGCTTGAACAAGTAGAGTTGTGCCGATGGCTCCGAGAGCGGAGTTAAGAGCAAGGGCGAGCGCTTGAATGGCGACGGGTTGGCGACGTCCGACGAGGATAAGTGAATTTTGCCCGTGGGCCACGAGATCGGCGGCACACTCTCGGATCCAAGCGGGGTCGATACCTTTTGGAAGAGAGAGATCAGGCGCTTGCTGTAAAAGAGTGTTAAGATCGGGAGTTGAGCGGAGGCTACGAATCTGGCGAGCGAGCTCTAGAAGGAAGGCACCCGCAGCGCTGGCACGAAGGCGGAGTCGATGGTCGGCCATCGTGCCGGTGAGGGAGAATCTGGGTTCCGCCACATAGAGGCGATTCATCTTATCCTCAGGTTTTCGTGTTCGTCGGCCACTGGCAAAGCCGCGAGTATCTGGAATATCTCCCTCGTCGGATCCTAAGAAGTCGCAGTCGAGGGAGAGAATAGTGGAGGCAACCGCAAGCTGAGGGCGGAAATCGGTGTTTGATCCGAAAGCCAAGGAGGATGCAGCGAGATCACGCCCTGAGGAGAGGGGGTCATAGACAGCCCAAGTGGCTAGGGGGAATTGACGGAGAAGATCATTACGCAGGCGCTCGCGACTCGGAGATAAGGTTTCTTCTGCAAGAATGGCAAGAGAGGCCCCAGAGGAGCTGCCGGCTTCATCGCGGATTCGTTTTATTTCTGCGGCCCAATCTTCTGGTGTGGCTTTTTTATTGGCGCGAGTGAGAAAGCGTCGTCGTGCTGGATCATAAAGATCGAGAATGGATGCTTGAGCGTGATTATCGGTAGCTCCTTGGCTTATGGGATGGAGAGGATTGCCTTCCATTTTGACTGGGCGCCCATCAAAAGTGGTGGCGAGAAGAGGAATCGACCCACGGCGTCGCGGTTGGGCCGTAGCAAAAGACATCTTCTTGCCTGAAACTACCCACTCGGGAGACTGGGTGAAGGGTACGAGGTGGGCTTCGGGCCGACGACAACCTGAAAGGCTGAGCCCAGCCAAAGCCAAGGAAGCCCCCATCAAACGCAAAAAGGTTCGACGAGAAAGAGGATCATTTTCCCACTCAGCTGCGCCTTTCGGAAATTCGCGGTGAAGCCACTCTTCGAAATCAGGGGTGCGGGCATACTCTCCAAGGCTACGCCAGTAGGTGCGGCCGGTAGTAGGTGCAGAGGGATGTTGGAGGACGCGTTTCATTAGAAAATTAGCGATGACAGCCGCTGCAGCTAACGGGTGGCTTCACATTCCACTCTTTGACAAACTTTTCACCAAGCTCACGTTGGGTGGTAGTTGCGGGAGGTATCCAATCCATATTTGTCACTTGATCGAGCGGGCGTAAATGATTTTCGGGGGCCCGATGGCACTCTAAGCACCATCCCATGCTGTGGGGTTTAGCGTGGTAGACGACCTCCATGTGGTTGACCTTGCCGTGGCAAGCCACGCAGCTAACGCCACGATTCACGTGAACGGCGTGGTTGAAGTAGACGTAGTCAGGAGCTTTGTGAATCCGAACCCAAGGAACAGGATTCCCGCTTTTCCATGACTCTCGGACTGCCGCTAATTTTGGACTGAGGGATTTAATTTGGGTGTGACAATTCATGCAGGTTTGGGTGCTCGGAACATTGGAGTGGGAGGATTTTTCCACTCCGGTGTGGCAGTAGCGACAGTCCATTCCAAGCTGATTGACGTGAAGCGAGTGGTCGAATGCAACCGGCTGGGTGGGCTGGTAGCCAACGCGTGTGTATTTTGGGGTAAAGTAGTAGGCCATCCCGGAAACCACGCTGGCGCCAACCACTGTCAGACACACCAGAATTTTGATAGGCAACCAGTTGGTGTAGCGGGGGAAAATATTGGCCATGGATTCCTAGGAAAAAAATGAATGAGATTGCGCTACCAATCGGGAGGGTAGGAAGAAATAAGACACGGTCTTAAAATGGGGCCTTTAAGAGGCTTCTTCAAGTACCCATTAGAAGTATTAAGGATAACCCGCCTTGTATTAGATTTATTAACACTGCTTTTCTCCTCCCAGAACCCACTGCTGTTTCAACGACGGGAGGGTGCGCCGATATCTTTTTGGCGGAAGGAGTTGAAATCTTGTGAAACTATTGGAGACTCCACTGATGACACGAACTTCTTCTTTCCGGGGCTTAGCCTTTCTGACCGCTTTTGCTCTGACCCTAGCGAGAGCCCAGGCCGAGATTCGTGAGACGAGTGTTTGGTGGTTACCGCGCAACGTGAACATGTTCGGACATGACGTGGATTTTCTTTTTTACATTATCCTCTTCCTGACCGGGGTTGCTTTTATCGGGGTATTTTTCGCGATGATCCTCTTTTTGATTAAGTACCGCTATCGTCCAGGAGTCGCCGCAATTCACACCCACGGGAATAATGCTTTGGAGGTAGTTTGGACTACGATCCCAGCCTTTATCTTTTTGGCTTTGGCTATTTATGGTAACGAGCAGTGGAGTAAAATGCGGCGTCAGACTCCTCCCGCGAACGCCCTGCCCGTAGCAGTGGTAGGAGAGCAATTCGGTTGGAACGTTCGGTATCCTGGGCCCGATGGCCAATTAGGTAAAATGGTTGCGGCCAAGATTTCCAAGGAGAATCCTTTCGGGATTGAACTGGCTGATCCCGCAGGATTGGATGATTTCACCACCTACAATGAGCTGGTTTTTCCTGTCGGTCGACCTGTTCGCCTTTATTTAGGCTCCAAAGATGTGATTCATGCTTTTTATGTTCCTGAGTTTCGTTTGTATCAGGATATGGTCCCAGGCCGAGTCTACGACTTTGTTTGGCTGAAGGCGGAGGCCACAGGAAATTTTCAGTTGGCTTGTAATCAGCTTTGCGGTCAAGGCCACTACAAAATGTTCGGTAAACTATCGGTCGTGCCTGAGCTCGACTACGAAACCTGGGCCAAGAGTAAAACACCCCCGCCTGTGACAATGACGGGGCGTTAAGGAGAAAAAATAACAGCATGAGCACTACAACCTTGAATCATTCGATCGAATCCCATGGCCATGAACATGCGGAGGTGACGGGCTGGAGAAAGTATATCTGGTCTTTGGATCATAAGATTATCGGATTGCAGTATCTTTTCACCTCGCTCGGTTTTCTTTTTGTCGGCGGCGGGCTGGCTCTTCTGTTGCGGTGGCAGTTGGCCTATCCCTCCACGCAGGTGATGGCGAATGGAGATGTGGGTAACCCTCTCTCTTTACCCTTTATCAACCCGCAATTTTACAACTCGCTCTTCACGATGCACGCAACTGTTATGGTATTTCTGGTGGTAATGCCTCTTCTGATTGGGGCCTTTGGCAACTACCTGATTCCTTTAAAAATCGGGGCAGGGGATATGGCATTTCCGTTGATCAACGAATTGTCCTACTGGGTCTACGTACTCTCGGGTGCCATTCTCTTGGGAAGCTTCTTTGTCGCGGGCGGGGCCGCTGCTGGCGGGTGGACCTCCTACGCTCCACTGAGCTCGGTTTCCGCCTATAACGGCACACAGATTGGGCAAAGTCTTTGGTGTGTGGGTATTTTCCTTAATGGGCTGGCCTCGATTATGGGGGCATTTAACTATATCACCACGATTGTGAATATGAGGGCTCCTGGAATGGGTTTTTTCCGAATGCCTCTAGCAGTTTGGTCTTTATTTATTACCGCCTTCTTGCTTCTGCTGGCTGTGCCAGTCCTCTCAGCAGCGGCGGCTATGCTCTTTTTGGATTTGAATGCGGGAACGAGCTTTTTTAACCCAGCCAATGGGGGCCAGCCCCTTTTGTGGCAGCACCTTTTCTGGTTTTTCGGTCACCCTGAAGTTTATATTATGATTCTGCCTGCCATGGGAATGGTCAGTGATATTTTGAGTATTTTTTCGCGTAAACCCGTCTTTGGATATCGGGCGATGGTTTATGCGATGGTGGCGATTGGTTTCCTTGGATTTATTGTCTGGGGCCATCATATGTTTGTCTCTGGAATGAACCTCGTGCTTTCGGCGGCATTCGGCGTTTCCACCATGGTGATTGCGGTGCCTTCGGCGATTAAGACCTTTAATTGGCTGGGTACCCTTTGGGGTGGCTCGATCCGCTTTACTACCGCGATGCTCAATGCCTTGGCCTTTGTTTTGATGTTCGTCATTGGCGGGCTATCGGGGATCTTCATGGCTTCCACTCCAGTTGATATTTTCGTGCATCACACTTATTTTATTGTAGCCCACATTCACTACGTTCTCTTTGGTGGAAGTATTTTCGGTATCTTTGCCGGAATCTACACTTGGTACCCGAAGATGTTTGGCAGGATGCTGGATGAAAACCTTGGGAAAATTCACTTCGGTCTGACTTTTGCCTTTTACAATCTGTGCTTTTTCCCGATGCACAACGTCGGACTGGGGGGCATGATGCGTCGGATCGCCGATCCAACAGCTTATGAGCATCTGCGAGCTCTCCAACCGATCAACCAGTTTATTACCTTAGCGGCAATCGGTTTGGGATTTTCCCAGTTTATCTTTCTGTGGAATTTCTTCAGGAGTCTGCGTCATGGTAAACCTGCTGGAAAGAATCCGTGGAATGCAACGACCCTAGAGTGGATCGTGGCTTCGCCTCCAGGACACGGAAACTTTGAGGTAACTCCTCGTGTTTACCGGGGAGCCTATGATTATAGCGTTCCGGGTGCCCCCCGCGATTTCATGATGCAAAACGAACCTGAGCCCAGTGAATCTTCACAAGGCAAGGCTGCAGGGCGGAAATCGGTCACGGCGGGATGAGGTCACGTCAGAGACCCGCTCTCGTTTTCCGGGCCGCGTGTTTTCTTGTTGGCTCTATCTTGTTCCTCATCACTCTTGGTGGGCAAGTGACGACCAAGGTTGCCGGCATGGCGGTGCCTGATTGGCCCGGCACATTCGGGCACAATATGTTGATTTATCCATGGTCGAGCATGACCGCTTCTACCATGGTCTTTCTTGAACATTCCCATCGTCTAGTCGCGAGTGGCGTCGGCTTGATCACCTTGGCCGTAACGATTTGGGTTTGGCTGACGCGACCTGCCGGTTGGGCGCGGCGTTTTGCGATGGGGGCACTAGTCTTGGTTATCCTTCAGGGTATTCTCGGAGGACAAAGAGTGATTCAGGTCTCTTGGGTTCTAGGCCTTTTGCACGGATGCCTTGCACAACTTTACCTGCTGGTCGCGGGTAGTTTGGCACTGGTTCTTTCTCGGTTTTGGGAAAATCCACGAATTGGGGATGATCATGCGGCCGTGCGCACTCGTTGGATTTGGATTCTTTCAGGTTTTGTTTTTTTACAAACGATTCTCGGTGCCTTTATGAGGCACGATGGGCCTGGATTTTTGGCGGTTCCTGATTTCCCTAAGGTTTACGGGGAGTGGCTTCCAGCTTTTTGGGAGGGGGCCACTTTGCAGAAGATTAATCAGTACAGGGCGATTGAGCTGCAATGGCCCGCCACCACCTCCAGTCTTATCCTCTGGCAGATTCTCCATCGGTCATTGGGAATCTTCACAGCGGGCGGAATCTTTCTTTGTGCTTTTTTAACGATTCGGGCTACGTCGACTCCTGCTTGGTGGCGGCATGGGATGGTGGGTTGGTCGTTTCTGGCTTTGGCCCAAATTGTCCTTGGGGTATCGGTGATTTGGACGGGTCGGTTGCCTGAGCTCGCAACTCTGCATGTTCTGCTTGGTGCGACACTAATCCTGACAGGCTGGCTTCTGGGTTTAGCCTCTTGGCGCTCCACTCAATTGATCTCCATACGTTCTGGGTCGAGGGCGCCAATGCCGCAAAGCAGTATAATGGAGAAGGTATGAGACCTGCTGAAGATGCCCTTCGGATATCTGACCGTATGAGTATTGCGGGATTTCGTAGTTGGCTGCAGGACTGGTCGGAACTAGCTAAGGCGCGTTTGAGTCTACTTGTTCTTTTAACGACTCTAGTTGGGCTGTACTGCGGAGCGGGAGGGGTATTGGAGCCTTGGCGGACTTTTTTCACACTGCTCGGCACCTCCTTGGTAGCTGCGGCGGCGGCGACCCTTAACGAGTGGATTGAGAGAGATTTAGATTTAAAGATGACAAGAACAGCTCAGCGTCCTTTGCCTGCAGGGCGGATCCGGCCTGATGAAGCGCTCTTAGGTGGGGCTGGCATGGCGGGGTTGGGGCTCGCGACTCTTTACTTTGGGGTGCATCCCCCTGCAGCTCTGTTAGCCGCTGTGACGCTAGCCCTGTACCTCTTTGTCTACACCCCGATGAAGAAGTGGACGGCGTTCAATACCTTGGTCGGGGCGATTCCTGGTGCGATTCCTCCTTTAATCGGCTTTGCGGCAGGCCGCGGTAGGATTGAAGCGGAAGGTTGGGCTCTCTTTTCCATTTTATTCTTTTGGCAGATTCCCCATTTCATGGCGATCGCCTGGCGTCATCGCGAGGACTATCGGAAAGCGGGTTTCCGAATGCTGCCCTGCTCGGATGACAAGGGTAGGATTACGGGTCTGGTCGCATTAATTTACTGTTTGGCTTTGCTGGTGGCGTCGATCTGGCCTGTGGCACTGCAGGCGGCTGGGTGGATCTATGCGGGAGGCGCAATTCTCCTTGGTCTAGGATATACCTTTTTGGCGGGCGCTTTTGCCTGGAGGCCAAGTATGGCTTCGGCACGAAGCCTTTTTTTAGGTTCCATTCTTTATCTCCCCATCCTGCTTATTTTACTTGTGGCGGATCGGAAATAAGCATGACGCCGAATCAAAATTCGAATGTTCGGTTGCTTCTCATTCTCATCGCTTCCTCTCTTATTATGACTGCTTTATGGATTTATTTCATCATCGCCAAAGAGCCGCTTCAACCCTAAATCGATAGGAACTATGAGTAGTACTTCGATTGCCGCCCCTAGCTATTCATCTGATTCCACGAGGGTGCCCCGCTTTACCTTACCTAAGTTTGGTATGTTGGTTTTTCTGGCCTCGGAGGCCATGCTCTTTGCCGGTCTGATTGGTGGTTACATCGTTCTGCGGATTTCGCAGGGACCAGGAAATTGGCCACCTCCCGGAGCACCCACGATCGGTGTTTCCATACCGCCCTCTTTTCTTAACTGGGTGATGATTGCGAACACCGTGTTCCTTCTCTCGAGTAGTGTGACTTATCACTGGGGAGAAAGCAGGATGCGAAAAGGGGGTAGCGGTCTTCTTGGCTACGGCCTAACTGCATTTCTTGGTGTGATTTTCTTGGGGGTTCAGGCTTGGGAGTGGCTTCACCTAAAAGAGGAGGGGATGTGGTTCAATTCTTTTGGAACCTACGGTTCCTGCTTTTTCACTATGACAGGATTTCACGGTCTCCACGTTCTGCTCGGGCTCTTAGCCATTCTCTTTGCGGTGGGTCGTGCCGGATTAAGGCAGATGAAGATATTCTCGGGGCAAACCCCAAACCCTTCGCATACTTTCGAGGAGTTAACTGGCTACTACTGGCACTTCGTCGATGTGATTTGGGTTTTTCTCTACTCGATTTTGTACGTTTTGTAGGCCGTATCAGTTTTCCACTAGGGACAATCCCCTAAGAGGGGCTTACCTGAGGAAGGAGACGAGAGCCTCGCCCAGTTCGTCGGAGTTAGGGCAATGAACTGGCTCCCCTCGGACAGGAACCAAGAGATGACCCATACCGTAAGCGGGTCCATTGAGAACGCAGGCATCGGTCTGGCAGTCACGAATTTGCTTTCGGGCAATGGTCATAAGGTCTTCCAAAGATCCGTCCGCCTCCCACTTCCATCCAATAATTTTAGCATGAGGTGCCAACTTGCGGAGGAGTGGTAAAATTCTTGGTCCAGGGGTCAACTCGAGATGGATTTTTGAAAGGGAGCCTGACCATTTGTGGTGGTTCAACTCTTGACCATCGGGTCCATAGGCTTTTTCTAGCTGGTAATCAGGCAGGGCGGCGGGAAGGAGGATGGAGTCAAAAGTTGAGAGATCGTTTTCCGAGATTAGATTCTCAAGATCCTTGACCGTGCGAAAACGGGCTGAAGGAGTAAGTTTTTTGGGTAGGGGGTAGGAGATGTCTTCGCCAAACCAGAGAGTTGTCTTGAAGGAATTTCTTTGAAGGATTTGCGCGATGGTGGCACCAGTGTGGCCACTGGATCGGTTGGTAATGACCCTTGCCTCGTCGAGGGTCGAAGAGGCAGGGCCGGCGATGAGGAGTAAGTTCAATGCCCCTAGAGTATGCTAAACCGACCGCGGGCAAAACATCTGGCTTGCTCTTGGCGCAAGGAACGCCGAAACCGATAGGAGCGATATGAGTTATCTTGGCTTTCACCTTGCCTTCAATCTTCCACTGCTCCTTGCTCTTTTCTTTCTTTCTGGAAAGGGATTTTGGCCGGGCGAGATGGTTTTGGTGATGGTAGGGGTACTGGGGATTGTAATGGCTTTCACCTCGCCGTGGGATAATTGGGCGGTGGCCAAAGGAATATGGGATTTTCCTCCCGAGCGGGTCCGTTTTCGTATCGGTCGATTGCCGGTGGAGGAGTACGCCTTTTTCGTAATTCAGTCTTTGGAGGTGATGCTTTTGAGTTGGATTTTTCTACGTTGGATGGCTCCTCCTCAATCGGCGCCTCCTCCCCGCTGGATTGGGGATCCGCAAGTCATGCGGCAGTTATGCTTTCTTCTGGTGATCTGGGTAGGATTCGGGATTGCTCTTAAGGAGTGGCCTCGTCGGGAGAGGCGTATTCACTACGCCTGGCATCTTTTCTTTTGGTTTATTCCAGTAGTTTTGATTCAGTGGATCGTGGCAGGTCAGATGCTTTTAGCGTATGCTTGGCACGTTTTTTTGCCGACTTTTTTGATTGGAAGTTATTTGTGTTTGGCGGATTGGTACGCCATTGGGCAGGGAATTTGGTACTTTGATGAGAAGCAGATTACCGGCAAGAAGATTGGCGGAGTGATGCCTTGGGAAGAGGCGGCGTTTTTCTTTATTACGAGTCTCTTGGTGGCACAAACATTTCTCATCCTTTTACCTGCTCAGTTCCGATAAATTGGACGAAACAACATAGAGTTAGCTCAGAGGTGTGCCCGAGCATAGCGACAAAATGTCTCTCCTTAAGGGTGCTAGCGTTTTGGCTCGTTGCCCGGGATCCACTTGATATTGCAACCAAGGCTTGGGATTTGAGGGGTGGGAACTGGACAACCCGAAATAACCGCCTCTAGGGCTGCTCTTAAATCGGAACCAGTAATAGGAGTCTCGCTTTTTGGGCGACTGGAATCGAACTGGCCCGCGTAAGCCAATTTTCCAGCTGCGTCGATTAAGAAAAAATCAGGAGTACAGGCCGCATGCCAAGCATGAGCCACTTGTTGAGTGGCGTCGACAAGGTAGGGAAAATTCCACCCACCCGATTGAGCAAAGGCGGGCATGTGTTCAGGAGAATCGTCAGGGTGTGATTGGGAATCATTGGAGTTAATCGCAACGAAACTTACTCCGCGACCAAGAAATTCAGTAGCCAAAGTACCTAAAGCGGTGCGCAGGTGAATGACGTAGGGACAGTGGTTGCACGCAAAAACCACCACCAGCGGCTTCCGAGCAGCGATTTGAGCCATCGACCAAGTTTTGCCGTGAGCATCGGGCAGGGAGAAGTCTGGGGCAGTTGCTCCAAGACGAAGGCGCTGGGTGGATTCAGTGCGTGCCATAGGGCTACTTAATTACGGTTTCTTTGCTACTTTCGCGATCTTTAGCCATGTTGCCAGTGCGATGGGAAGCTACGATATTTAACCAGTCCGCCATAATAGTTAATGTTTCTTTGAGCTCAAGAGTCTCGGTCAAGTCGATGGCATCGGTGATGCCTTCGGTTTCGCCATCGGCAGATTCCTCTAAAGTGGGCTTCTTTTTCTTGGGATCTTTATCAGAAAGGATCACCCCTTTTTTATCGTCGATGATGAATCGAGCACGAGGTTCGGATGTCTTGCGAATGGCTTCTTCAATCTTTTTCCTGTCCTCATTTCGCAGATCTTCCGCCTTCTTTTCCTCGAGGCGGGTGACTTCATTCAGTGAGATAGAACCCGCCTGAATACGCGCGCGAACCTTTTCGATGTCTGTCTCCAGAAAAGTCATGTCCTTGTCGGCCGCTAAGCGCTCCTTGGACTTTTCAATCAGCATGACACGCAGTGCTGGATCGAACATAAGTGAGGAGAAGCG
>CANESK010000021.1 GCA_947441075.1 Verrucomicrobia subdivision 6 bacterium | reverse complement strand
TCGGTGCGGGCTTTCGTGGCGCAACGATTGGTCCGAGTGCTGTGTCCTTGGTGTTGTGAGCCGGGTCAGTATTCGGAAGCCTATTTGAGGGATATTAAGATTCCTTTGGAGAAAGCGGCGACGGCGTATCGGGCGGTAGGTTGTGATCGGTGTCGCCAGACAGGGTATCAAGGCAGGCGGGCGATCTTTGAAATCTGTTTGGTTACGCCTCAACTTCAAGAAATGATCACGGCGAAAGCGACGAATGCGGCGCTGAAGGAAATGGCCAAGTCGCAAGGGATGCGAAATTTGCGGGATGACGGTTGGGATAAGGTGGCGGAGGGAACGACGACGATTGAGGAGGTGGTGCGGGTGACGGTGGTGGAATCAAATCGAAATCCTGGGGCTTAAGATGCTGACGTTTACCTATGAGGCTTTGGCGGCAGGAGGAGCACGAACGGCGGGAAAGTTAGAGGCGAATACTCGGCAGGAGGCTTTAGCGAGTTTAAGTAAGCTTAAGTTGCGACCTTTGCGGCTGCAGCAGGAGGGGTTGATCGAGACGGGGACGGCAAAGGGGGCTGAGCAGAGCGGGGCAGGGGAGCAGTTAATGACGGAGAGTCAGATTATCTCTTTTACGGAGGAGTTGGGAGATTTGTTGGATGCGGGTCTGCAGTTAGAGGGGGCGCTAAAGATGATGGAGCAGAGGTCGGAGGCGTCTGCCTTGAAAGCGGTAGCCCAGAGTTTGCGAAACCAAGTGCGAGAGGGGACCAGTCTTTCGCGTGCGCTGAAGTCGGCCTCGGCGAGTTTTTCTGATCTGTACTGTAACTTAGTGGCGGCGGGGGAGGTGAGTGGGGCCTTGGGATCAATTTTAAAAAGGCAGGTACTTTATTTGAAAAAGCTGAGTGATCTTAAGGGGCGGGTAATTCAAGCTTTGATTTATCCGATGTTTGTCAGTGGGGCGGGCATTTTGCTGATGGTGCTGTTCGTGGTGGTGCTGGTGCCCCAGTTGGAGAGTCTGTTTAGCAAATCTCCCGAGACGACCCCGCTGGTTACGAAGCTATTATTGGGAACGAGTTATTTTTTGGTGCACTATGGTTGGCTGCTGGCGGCGAGTCTGGCGTTGGGTGGGCTAGGATTTTGGCAGTGGATTCAAAAACCACTGGGACGGATTTGGTGGGATCAGGCGCGGATGAGTATTCCGGTGGCGGGAGCGGTTTTGGAGGCGGCCTTCTATGCGCAGTTTAGCCAGACTTTGGCTAATCTTCTAATCAATGGAGTGACTCTTCTCCAGGCGATGCAGTTGGTGACGCAGGCTACTCCGAATTCGTTCTATCGACTCCGGCTGGAGAAAGCGGCAGTCCAGATCTCGGAGGGGTATTCCTTGAGTCGAGCCTTGCGTCAGGTGGGGGGGTTCTCCGACATGTTCTTGGATTTAGTAGCGGTGGGAGAGCAAACAGGGGACTTGTCGAAGGCCTTGGACAAGGCGGGGGCGCGGTTTGAGAAAGAGATGGATCGCAAGATTCAGCGGATCACGGCTTTGATTCAGCCGGTGATCATCGTGGTGATTGCTCTGGTGGTGGGTGTGGTGGTGTATTCGATCATCACAAGTATCTTCGGGGCGATGTCGGGAATGCGAAAAGGTCTCTAATAACTTATTCTTGCTGGTTCGTGGGTTGTTGACGGAGGGAGTGAGCAAGCTGGTGAGTTGCCCGCGAAGGTATCCCTCTTCCTGCCAAGATGGGAGGAGTGAAGAAGCGGAGACATGATCTTGCCCGAGTGGGGTGGCTTTTCTGTCTGCTCTGGGCGGGATCCCTAGGGACAGCGGAAGCACCCCCGGGCCACTCGATTCCTCCTGCCAGTTGGGATGCGAGGAAAACGGGCGATCCTTTTCCTTCTTGGTTTGGGCCGGTCTTGGCGCAGCCGGGATTTAACATGTTTACTTGGCGGGCGCAGATTCGGCCGCCGGTGGGAGAGGCAAAATTGGCGCTTACCTTGGTCTTTCGAGAGCCTGCGGATGGTTTTGCGCGGGTGATTTGGCAGGGGCCTGGGAGGGCGGTGACGTTATGCAGTAATTTATTTGAACGTGCGGCTTCCTTGCATCAGCGGACTCTTTTAATCGAACGGCAAAGTTTGGGTGGGCCTGGGCAGTTGACTATCGAATCCACGGGAATCGATCCTGTTTTGGAGCGGGTTGATTTGACGTGGGTCGAGCCTTTGGTGTTAGCCGCGGGTTGGACGGCTCCTTCGGGTTTATATTTGACGCCCGCTGGGAAAGTCTTTCCGGGGGACGAGTTGCAGGGTGCGGGCAGGCATCTTCCGATGGATGAGGAGAAAGGCTCGGTGATGGATGCGGTACTGGATGCGGGGCCAGTAAAGATTGACGCCCAAAATCCTGTCCGTTTCGTTGCGCCGATCGCGGGAAAACCAGCGTACGGAAGAATTGAAGCGCAGGTGGCGGGGTTGAGTCTAGGGCAGGAGCCTTCGGTGTGGGTGAATGGGCAAGCGATGGGTGGGTTGGCGGTTGAAACACCTGGGTTGGACGATCCTGGGTATCGAGAAAATTTGAGGAGCAGGGAGGTTGGATATGGGGGCTGGCGCAAGGCGGTGGTGTATGTGCCTGCGGGGGTTCTGCGCTCGGGAGATAATCAGGTGGATTGGCGGGAGACGGGTTTGGGTTCACAGATGACGTTACGGAACTTGCGGTTGCAGGTGGTCTTTGCCGTGACACAGTCGCCAGCACCGACCGTGGCTCGCGCGGTTTCTGCGACCTCTGGATCAGTTTCCCTGCCTAGTCCTACGCGGGGCGGGTGGACGGTGGGTGCGGGATCGGCGGGTCCGAAGTTGCGGACAGGATTGTCATCTGGCAGTGGAGTCGTAGGATTGCGTACCGAATGAAAAAGCGACCTTATCTTAAAACAACGGCGGGATTCACCTTAATTGAAATTATGTTGGTGGTGGGAATCATCACCGTCCTGATGGGCTCGGCGATATACATGTTGACGGGAAATTTGGAGTTTGCGAAAGAGCAGAGGGCGCGGGGTGACTTGCAGGCGATTATCACCCAAGTGCGGATGTATGAAATGAAGAGTGGGGGAGTCCCTTTATCTCAATCGGCGGGGCTGAAAGCGTTGGTGGGTACGGGAAAGGGATTTGAAGAAGAACCGAAAGATCCGTGGGGTCAGTCTTATCAGTACAAGGTGGACTCTTCCTCAGCTAAGGGGTTTCGGGTGTATTCGACGGGTGCAGATCGTAAGGATGAAGGGGGCAAGGGCGACGACATCAGTTCGAAGTAGGGGCAGGGGAGGGAGGTCGGATGAGATGGCGACCGAAGATGGTGGGGCAGGGTGGGTTCACCCTTTTAGAAATTATGCTGGCGGTTGGTATTGGGGTAATTTTCATGGGGGGAGCGGCGGTTTTTCTTTCGAGCACAGGTGGAGATAAGGATTTAGCAAAGGCCCGCAGTCTGCTGGAAGAGCAGGCGGGTGCGGCAAGAGAGAAGGCTTTGGAAACGGGCGTTGCCCAGAGGGTGATGCTGGGAGGTCGAGAGGTAGGTGGGCAACTCTTTCCCGATGAGGTGGAGATGATGATTGTGACGCCGCTGGCCCTTTCTTTGGGGCAACGGGGTTGGAAAACGCCTGAGGAATACCAGTGGCTTTTCACGGGTGGAGGAGTGGTCGAGCCGATTCAGGTTTTACTAAAGCATGGGGATAACGAATCGCAGTTTTCTTTTAATGCCTTGACCGGAGAGAGTGTGACGGAAAAGCAGGAGAAGCGATGAGAAGAAAAGCGGGGGGATTTACTTTAATTGAGGTGATGCTGGCTGTAGCCATCTTTGCTTTTGCGGCAATCGGGTTTGCGGCGGCGCTGAACGATGTCCTAGGAATTAACTTGGCGCTCTTGCGATCAGGAGGGCGACGACAGGCGGTGGAGTCCTTGGCCGCGCAAATTCTGGCGTCGACGAACAACCTGCAGGACACGGGAAACGGTTTTGTCCCTGTCAGTGATGATGGGTCTCTATTTTTAACCCAAAGTATAAATCCAGTGCTCCCTCCGATTGAGTTACCCAACTCGGCTCCAGGATCGGGACCGAGAGCGATCAGTGGGTGGTGGCAGGTGAAAATACGGGCGGAGACAAAAAATGGGGAGGTCCTTGAAGGAATTTCCTTTCTCCTGTGGCCGACGCGATGAAAGTAAAAAATTCAGCCCCTGCTAGCTTCACCTTGATTGAGGTGACCTTGGGTTTGACCATTCTCATCTTGATCTTTGGGGTGATTTTTCAGTTGGTGCAATTTTCTGTAATGGCGGCGGATGAGGCGGCGAAGTCCAGTCTACGGAGTCGTGAGGTA
The DNA here is from genome assembly GCA_947441075.1 of Verrucomicrobia subdivision 6 bacterium. Taxonomy (GTDB): domain Bacteria; phylum Verrucomicrobiota; class Verrucomicrobiia; order Methylacidiphilales; family Verrucolacustridaceae; genus Verrucolacustris. The sequence continues at coordinate 21,719 of CANESK010000021.1, read as the reverse complement.
AGTGGGCTTTTTGCGTTGGTTCGCCAACTATGCTTGGATCTGCCAATACAGTCTCAGGTGAGTTTAGAGCAGGAGGGAGGGGGACAGACTCTTTCCCTAACAAACTCTCCCGTGGCGATTTTTCCTGAGAGATTTGGCGGAGTGCGAGTTTTGCGGTTTAATTTAAAGAAAGCAGCGACAGGGGATGGGAAGGAGTTGGTGCTGGAGGAATTATTTACCAAGTCCACCGAAGAGACACAGAAAAAGCCCGAAGTGAACACCTTTTCGTTAATGCGCGAGGTGCAGGATTTGCGCTGGTTTGCGGGAGATCCAAGAAATCAAGCTAAGATGGATTCTTCCACTTGGGCGGAGCCGATCAAACCTGCCTATCTTAAGATGGTGCTAGTGCGCAAGATGGGTAAGAGATCTGTAACCAACACGGGGATCTTTTGGATACCTGCAGGGATGAGCCCGAACGGGCAACCGCCAGTGGATCCAGTTTTTCGGGGTTTTCCTGCTTCGACAAACACGAACCCGTCAGTAGGCCTCTAACTAGAGTGATAAAAAAAAGAGCACATCCGGCCAGCTCCTCTGGGGTGGCTTTAATCGTGGTACTTTGGGCGGTGGGGCTTATTTCGGCTGCGCTTTTTGGGTTGGTGGCGATTTTACAGAGGCAGATTGGGCAGGAGGTGGCGGCATTACAAAATGCGAGGGCAATGTTGGTGGCAGAGTCAGGGATTCAGATGGCGTTGCATAGTCAGCTACGTCCTGAAGATATGGCGGAGGCCTCGAAGCTGTTGAGTGTAACCCTGCAAAAAGGGTGGACCATGGGAGAGAAGATTCCCGTGGAAGTTCATTTTGAAATTGAGGCTAAGGACATGTCGGAGGATGCGGCCAAGATCAACATCAATGCCCTGTTGTTGGGGGACAAAACGTTAGCTAGGTCGGTTCTACAAAATCTATTTGCAGGGTGGGAGATCAATCTAACCACCTCATCTTCACTGATTGATGCCTTATTGGACTGGGTCGATCCGGATGGGCTGAGCACGGGCTCGAATAGTGGAACGGAGAGTTCGGTGCGAAATGGACCGTTCGAAAAAATCGAGGAGCTGGAAAAGGTAGGGGGTTGGGCGGAGATGGCGAAAGAGGCCAAGGACGGAAGTAAGAGTGTTGATGCGCTCAGTAAATTCACGGTGTACGGCGCAGGGAAGCTGTCTTTGCGTAGCGCAGAGCAGGATCTGATTGAAGCGTGGTTGGGATTGGGGGCTGGAGCGGCCACGAATTTCATGCGTCAGCGTCCTGGTCCCGATCAGATCCCAGGGACAGCGGATGATATGGTGACCCAGGGCTTGCCTCTGTTGGACGCAAATTACGACAAGTGGATGGATCGGGTGGTGGTGGCGGAAGAAGATCTTTGGCGGGTAACCTCGACGGGGTTTGTTGGTAAGGCTAAGAGAAAGGTAGTGGCTTTAATTTCCCGTACATCGAATCCTCCACAGGTGAAGGCTCGTTGGTCCGAGGAGGATGCAAATCCATGAAGAAAAAAATTCTCAAAGTGAAAAAGATCAAAGGGAAGAACCTTTCTGGCCCTGTCTTTGTTTTTCCAGGGCCTGAGGGGTGGGAGTTGTGGAGCACGGCAGATGGCGAAGCTCAGTGTATGGGGCCTGCGGAGGATCCGCAGAAGCTGCGAGCACCGAATCAAGCGGTGGTTTGTCTTCCCTCCCGCTCCTTTCTTTCTGTGCCCCTTTGGATATCGGTTGAAGAGGGAATCGCGCCGAGAGATTTGGCAAAAATTGCTCTGGAGGCGAGGAACATGCTCGGGGCAAATCCTGACTTAGCGGTTTGGGGGATGGAGTCGATCCGGACAGAGCCAGTGGCGGTGGCGGGTCAGGACGAGCCAGGTCTGAGGCAATTAGAAGCAACCGCAATTTTAGCGGGTCCCTTGGAAGAGAATTGGCTGTTGGAGCAGGCGGGCCGTCATGAGATCGCGGGTCGAGTTTTGCCTGCGCCTGGGGGAGTATCCTCTGCAGTTCTACGAAAAGAGCTGGGCCGGTGGGTGGTGGATTTTTACTCGGGTGGAAAATGGTTACATACACAACCTTTGCTGGCGCGTGAGTTGCAGGCGGGAACGGCAACAGAGGTGGGGGCTTTATTAGCGCAACTAGAAGCCGAGGGAACTTTGCCTGAGCTCAACATGCTGGCTCTTCGGGAAGAAGGGGATTCAGGGGCAGGAGTGCAGGAGTTTTTGTCACTTCTCCCGTGCCCAGTGCGGACCGAGTCGAGGGTTGCGCCGCGGTTGCCTGCAGGTCCTTGGGATTTACAACCCCCGCTTTTGACGGAGCGGCGTTTGGCGAAAACCGAGCAGGCGAAAAAGACAAGGACGATTCGGATAAGTCTGGCGGCCTATGTGGTGTTGATTCTGGCGGCGCTCGTGTATTTTGCGGTGCCCCTGATTCAGCTTCAGAAGGTTGAAAAGGAGTTGGCAGGGATTGCTCCCGATGCGGGCAAAATACGAGAAGCCTCTCAGAGTTGGCAGGAGGCGGCAGCCTTAGTGAATCCGAAGATGAACGCTTTGGAACTACTTTGGCAGGTTGCCCGGCCTTTGATTGAGAAAGATCCTGGGGAGATTGATGGAGTGCGCTTGACCACTTTTGATTTCAATACGAAGAGGCTTCTTCTCCAAGGAGAGGGGAAGGATCTTGAGCAGACGGAGAAGTATTTTGAGTGGTTGAAGAAGGAGCCGATGCTTTCGGAGTATCAGTGGCGTCATCCGCAGCCGACACTTTTACCTAACGGCAATGCTCGGTTTCAGGTCGAGGGAATTCCAGCGGGGACTGAGGTGGCTAAAGATGAGGAAGGAGGTTCCGATGCGAATGTTGTCGCGCCATGAAAAAAAGCTGATGCTCTTTTTTGGATTGGCGGTTTTTGTCGGGATCCATCTGTTGGGGTTGAAGCTCTTTCTGAGCTTCGATCAGGCCAATCGGCGTAACCTTTTACAGAAAACGGATGATTTGGCAGAGGCGAAGGGCTGGATGGATAAAAAAGTGGAGTGGGAGGAAAAGGCGGAGTGGTTGGAGAAAAATCTGAAAATGGTACCCGCGGACAATCCTGCCCCTGCCCTGCAAAAGAAGTCCCAGAGCACGGCTGCTAAGGCGGGATTAAAGATTGAGGAGCAGAACTTGCAGGCGCCGCGAATTGGAATCAGCTGTACGATTTATAGTAATCGGATGCGCCTGACGGGGAGCTTGGAGCAGTTCAATCGGTGGATTGTCGATCTGTACCAACCTGAGAGTGGAGTGGCACTGACCATGCTAAATTTGAAGCTGAGCGCTGAGCCTCCTAAAATGACGGGGGAGGCTGAGGTGGGGCAGTTTTTTAGGCTCAACAAGCAGTGAACAAGTTCTTCACAATTGTGAGAGGAGTTCTCCTCGTTTATCTCATGGAGGGGATAGGATTTGGGGAGATGTCCCCTGTTTTACCCACCGCTGTTGCAGAAGTCCCGCCAAGCACAGAGCCCCGTGCGGGTCTGCCTAAGGCTTTGGAATTATCGCGCTATACGGCCTTGGGTAAGAAGTCTCCTTTTACCTTGGCCTCGGCTACGGCGGAGGCGGCTTTTGCCAAGGATCTGGTTTTGGGGGGCTATGTTCGATTGGAGGGGGAGGATTACGTGATGGTGGCTAATAAAACAAAGCCCGATCGTATTTTGGTTGGAAGGAAGCCTTCCCCGTCCGCTCAAGGGATGATCTTACTGGATTTAAAGAAAGATCCTTTGGGTGATCCCTCGAAGATGAAGGCGAAAATTCAGAAGGGATCGGAGATGGCGGAGTTGCAATACGAGATGACGGGCGGGGGTGCCACGCCTACTGGACAAGCTCCTGTGGCGATGCAAGCCCAACCGCCCATTCCTGGATTGCCAGCGCAGGCTCAGGTTAATCCTGGAGCGAAAGCAGCCAACGCTGGTGGGCAAGCGCCTGGAATGGTGATTCGGCGGCGGGTAATTCCAATTCCATCGGGGGGCAAAAAATGAGAGCTTATCTTGTTTTGTCTTTAGCCTTGTTCGTCTTTTTGAGTGTGGAGAGCGAGCGGACTTGGGCGCAAGAGTTGTCCCCAGTTCCTAGCCGAACTGGATTACCCGCAGCCGGGGAGGGAGTGGTGGTTTCTGAGCCTGAGATGGTTTCGCCGGATACGATCCAGTTCCCGAATAATCCAGTTTCAGACTTTTTGGTGATCTACGAGAAGTTGAAGGGGGTGACCTTGATTAAAGATGCCAGTCTGCTTGGTGGCGGGGCGAATCTAAGCCTGACTTTAAATCAGCCGGTAACTAAGGCGGAGGCGATTCGATTGTTGGAATCAACCCTACTGCTGAATGGGTACGTCTTTATCGCCTTGGATAAAAACGCGGTCAAAGTGATTAATACCGCTGGGGGTAAGAATCCTCGGAGTGAAGGAGTTTTCCTTTTTACGAATGAGAGCGAGTTGCCTGAGGGCGAGGTGGTGGCTTCGTATGTCATGCCTTTGACCCACCTGGCGGCGGCAGATGCGGTGCCGATTTTCGAGCAGTTCATCACGTTGCATCCCTATGGCAGTTTGGTGCCTGTGCCGGTGGCGAATCAGGTTCTGATCACAGAAAATGCCACCCTGATTCGGCGCCTGATTCAGGTAAGGGACCTGATTGATACCCCTGCGCCAGAGCGAAAAACTGATTTTATTCAACTGGCACAAGCGAATGCGGATCGGGTTGTGGAGTTGATTACGAAAATCTTAGAGAAGCGCCAGGAGGAGAGTGGGGGAGGCGTGGCAAAGGCGGCGACGGGTCAAGCGGCGCAACCTGGGGTACCCGGATTACCTGGTGCGGCAGGCGGATCTGCGGGAGTGACGATTAGTGGAAGTAAAAGTGGCTTTGCGGGTGATATTCAGCTGATTGCGGATACGAGAACGAATCGGATCTTGGTAGTTGCGAGCCCCTTTGATTTTGCGTCGATTAGCTCCTTGATTAAGCAGTTTGATATCTCAGTGGATTTGAGCGATCCATACGAACAGCCCCTGAACTATGTTTCGGCCTCTGATATGTTACCGATTCTGCAGGATATGTTACAAGAAGAGGGGGACGATGCCGCGGCAGCGGGCGGGGCAGGAGCGAGCCGGACGGTGAGTGGCGGAATCGGAGTGGGTGGGGTGACAGGTGGGCCGGCGGGAACCGGGAACACCACCGCGAATCCTGCGGATATTTTGAGCGAGCCCGGGGAGCAGGCGGCCGCCGATTCGATTATCGTGGGGAAGACGCGAATCATTGCGGATAATCGGGCGAACTCGATTCTCGTGATCGGACAACCGGAATCCCGAGATAAGGTGAAGGCGATTTTAACAAAATTGGACAAACGCCCGATGCAGGTTTATTTGGCCACGGTCATCGGTCAGTTGCTCGTGGCCAACGGCGACTCCTTCGCCGTCAATGTCCTGCAAAGATTTACTGGGGATTCCACGTCAGGCGTTAACTCGGTGGGAGGGGGAAGAAGTGTGATCACGACCAACACTCCTTTGATGCAGTCGGCCGCCACCATGGCACAATTAGCCAATGTTGCCGCAAGTAATGGGTTGCCCGGAATGCAGATCGCCGCATTTATTGGGAACACGCTGAATGTCTATGTCAGCGCCCTGACCGCGACCGGCAATTTCCGCGTGGCTTCACGTCCTTCCGTTTTCACGGCGAACAATAAAAAGGCGACCATCTTCCAAGGGCAAAAAATTGCTGTACCTACCAGCACGGTAACGACCCTCGGCGGGGGTGGAGGCGCGACGACCACTTCCGGTTCGCAACAATCAAATATTCAATATCAGGATGTCGTTTTGAAAATCGAGGTCGTACCCCTGATCAACAGCGCTCGAGAGATCAGCCTACAGATTGTCGAGACGAACGACACGTTGGCGAAGGGGATAAACAGTGAAACTCAGATCGGGGGTGGAGTCTCCGTGCCTAAAATCGACACCCAAAAACTGACGACCACCATTATTGTGCCTGATGGAGCCACGATCCTGATGGGGGGATTGATCTCTCAGACGGATTCCAAGACCAGTTCGGGGATCCCCTTCATTTCCACGGTTCCATTGATTGGAAATCTCTTCAAAAGCACCACGGACGACACGGAACGCCGGGAGTTGGTCGTGATGATCCAACCTTCGGTTGTTTTTGATGTGCCGGAACTGAAAGAGGTCAGCAAAACGGAGCGAGATTTGACGGGGTTTTCTTCTAAGGAACTTTCCCCGCTGAGCATGAGATCGGGACAGAAAAGTGCCCCGATGACTTTGAATGCGCCTGTGGCAGAACCGACATCCTCGACAGAGGCAAAGCAGGAGTAGTCCACGGATTGGTGGGTTGACTCAAGAGGAGGTTTCCTCGAATGTCGCTCCCATTAGTTTCTCTTCTTTATGAATATTCACGAATATCAGGCTCGGGACTTATTAGCGGCTGCGGGGGTGCCGGTTCCTCGTGGGGCGGTGGCGCGGACTCCTGAGGAGGCGGAATCGATTGCGCGAAGTCTTCCTTGTAACAGTTTTGTGGTTAAGGCGCAGGTGCATGCTGGGGGCAGAGGTAAAGGGCATTTCCAAGATGGTTACAAGAGTGGGGTGCATCTGGTCAAAACCCCCCATCAAGTAAGGGATGTGGCTTCGCATATGATTGGCAATACGCTGATTACTCATCAGACGGGCCCCGAGGGCAAACCTGTCCACGCGGTCTTGGTGGGAGAATCGACCGATATCGCCCGAGAATTGTATCTGGCGATCGTACTGGATCGTTCGTCGGGTTGTCCTGTGATCGTGGCGAGCCAGCAGGGGGGGGTGGAGATCGAGGCGGTAGCGGAAAAGAGTCCTGAAGCGATTTTGCGTGAGGTGATTCACCCTGGGCTAGGTCTGCAACCTTACCAAGCCCGCAAAGTGAGTATTTTTCTGGGTTTCCCATCGACGGGGCTGCGCGCGCCTTGTCGATTATTGCACGCCGCCTATCGACTTTTCATCGAGAAGGACTGCTCTCAGGTGGAGATTAATCCGCTGGCGGTGACCAAGGGTGGGGATGTGGTGGCGCTGGATGCGAAGCTGGGTTTTGACGACAACGCTCTTTTTCGGCACAAAGAGATTCAAGAACTAAAAGATCCGTCCCAAGAAGATCCACGGGATCTGGCAGCGGCCGAGCACCATTTGAACTATATCGGCCTAGAGGGAAACATTGGTTGCATGGTGAATGGGGCTGGATTGGCTATGGCCACATTGGACCTGATTCAGGCGGCGGGCGGGAAACCGGCAAACTTTCTTGATGTGGGAGGGGGGGCATCGGAAGAGATGATTACGGCGGCGTTTCGTCTGTTGCAGGGGGATCCAGCGGTCAAAGCCATCTTGGTTAATATTTTCGGGGGTATTCTGAAGTGCGATATTTTGGCGCAAGGCATGGTAGCGGCTTGTCGGACGACGCCACCTCGGGTGCCGATCATCGTTCGGTTACAGGGCACAAATGTGGAGGCCGGGCGCAAAATATTAAAGGAATCGGGACTTCCACTGCTTCCGGCTGAGGGGCTGATGGAAGCGGCGGAGAAAGCGGTCGCGGCGGCGTCGGGAAAGAAGGGGAAATAAGATGTCTGTTTTAGTCGATGCCAATACGCGGTTGCTGGTGCAGGGCATTACGGGAAAGTCGGGTTCCTTTCACGCTTCCGCCTGTAAGGAGTATGGGACTCAGGTGGTGGCGGGGGTGACACCGGCGCGTGGCGGAGAAAAATTTGAAAAAACGGTGCCGATATTCGATACGGTGTCGGAGGCGGTGGCCGCGACGAAGGCGAATGCCTCGATGATTTTTGTTCCACCAGAATTTGCGGCGGATGCGATTTTGGAAGCGGCGGATGCGGGGATCCAGCTGATCGTGGCGATCACGGAAGGAATTCCCGTGATGGACATGATGCGGGTGCGCTTTGCCTTGCGGGAGCATTCTTGCGTTTTGATTGGACCGAATTGTCCGGGGATTATTACTCCTGGGGCTTGTAAGATTGGGATCATGCCTGGATATATTCACCGACCTGGAAATGTCGGAGTGGTTTCCAGAAGTGGGACGCTGACTTATGAGGCGGTTTGGCAGATTACCAGTCAGGGTCTAGGGCAAAGTACTTGTATTGGGGTGGGGGGAGATCCGATCCACGGGTTGACCTTACAAAAAGCGGTGGAGTATTTGCATGCGGATCCTGACACCAAGGCGATTGTGATGATTGGGGAGATTGGGGGTTCGGAGGAGGAGGAGGCAGCGGAATACATTCATTCCCGAGTGAAGAAGCCGGTGATTTCTTTTGTCGCGGGAGCAACGGCGCCTCCTGGAAAGAGGATGGGGCATGCGGGGGCGATCATTTCGGGTGGTCAAGGAACGGCGCAGGCGAAGATTGAGGCGTTGAAGAAGGCGGGGGTACGCGTGGCAGAAACTCTTGGAGATATTGGGCAGGAAGTGGTCAAGGCGTTGGGAAAATAATGTGAGTGATGCCAAGGGAGCGGCGGGCGGGGTGACCAAGATTGTGGCGAAAGGGCTGGAAGGAGTGGTGGCAACGGCTACGACTCTTTCTGACGTGCGTGGATTGGAAGGGAAGCTGATTTATCGTGGCTATGACATTGATGAACTTGCGGGCAAGGTAAGCTTCGAAGAGGCCAGTTATCTTTTATGGCAAGGGGACTTGCCTAGTTCGAAGCAGTTGGCCCAGTTAAAAAAGTCGCTAGCGAGTGAGAGAGAACTACCACAGGGAGTAGTGGAATATATTCTGGCGGCGCCGAAGGATTCGAGTCCAATGGATATTCTGCGGACCTGCATTTCGATGTTGGGGCTGTATGATTACGGTCCAATTGGGGTGGAGCAGGTGGAGTTGAATCGGCACCGACAAATCTCGCTGACGGCGAAGATTGGGGTGATTGCGGCCTATTTTCATCGGGCGAGGAGGGGCCAATCGTTGCCTCCAGTGCGAAAGGATTTAGGGGAGGCGGCCCATTTTCTTTATTTACTGAATGGGCAAGAAGCGGGGCCCGAAGCGGTGGCTACTTTGGATATGGCGTTTGTTTTGCACGCGGATCACGGAATGAACGCTTCCACTTTTGCGGCTCGGGTGTGTGCCTCGACTTTGACCGATATTTATTCGGCTGTGAGTACGGCGGTTGGAACCTTAAAGGGGCTATTGCATGGGGGAGCGAACGAGGGAGTGATTCACATGCTTCAGAAGATCGGGAGTCTGGAGAAAGTGGATGGATGGGTGAAAGAGCAGATGGAGCAGAAGAAGAAAATTATGGGAATTGGGCATCGGGTGTACAAGGTGCTGGATCCGCGGGCACCGCACTTGAAGCGGATGGCGGAAAAACTGACGGGGGAATTAGGGGATACCAAGTGGATACAGATGAGTGAGCGGATTGCCCAGATCATGCATCAGGAAAAAGGGTTGAACGCGAATGTCGATTTTTACTCGGCAACGGTTTATTACAGCTTGGGTTTGCCGACGGATTTATTTACTCCCATTTTTGCGGTGGCGCGGATGGCGGGATGGACGGGGCATATTCTTGAGCAGTGGCAGGATAATCGGCTGTTCCGGCCTGACAGTGAGTATGTGGGGCCTGCGGTGGGTCGAAAAGTCGTTCCGTTGGCACAGCGATAAGGGTGGGGCGGTGAGTCGGTAGGCTCGGCATCTTGGACTGCTAATGATCTTGCGGGCTCTTCTTTTGTTGGGATGGACGGGATGTTTTGCTTTGGCTCAAGCCCCTGGGGAGGGATTGGTGGAGGTAGGCGCAGATTCGATTCCTGGGATTATGATCGAAATGCGGTACGCCACGGAGAAAAATATTACGGGCAAGAAGATATATCCTGATGGGCGAGCTTGGTTAAGGGGGGAGACGATTCGTAAATTGGAAAAAGTAGTGATGGATTTACGCGAACGTGGGTACCGACTGGTACTTTGGGATGCTTGGCGACCGGTTTTGGCGCAGAAGGCCCTGTGGGCCGCGAAGCCGGATGGGAAGTTCCTTACGCCTCCTACGAGGATTAGTCGGCACAATCGAGGGACCAGTGTGGATGTTTCCTTGGCGGATCTTCAGGGGAAGTTACTCGAGATGCCGAGTGATCATGATGAGTTTAGTGCGAAGGCGGATGAGGACTTTTCAGATGTCCCCAAGGAGGTGGGGGGCAGAGCGAAGATATTGCGGCAGGCGATGTTTCGGGCGGGGTTTTCTGGGGTGCCCGATGAGTGGTGGCACTATGATTTGCGGGATTGGGCTTCTTACGACCCGATTCAGGAGCGATAAGCTTGCCCGAATGGGTTTTGCTGGGGGGTGGGAGAAGGGTGCGTGACTCTACCTTTGAGCTAAAAAGGCTGGCATGGAGCAGGATTGGCAGGCGTCGGTTTCGGTTCGGCAAAAATCTCGATAGATCTGGAGGAGCCCTTCGCGGGCGAGGTGGGAGCGGACATCGGGTGGCGGAAAAGGGACGCTGAGCAGGCGGATGCTGGCGGAGCGAAGGAGGCCGGCATCCCCGCCTACGGGCCAATCTTGCATACGGCGGTTGAGTTCGTCTTCGGGCAGAGGGGTAAGAGGGGCGAGGACTTGAAAGAGAAGGGCGGTAGAGCGGTCGAGTCCGACGAGACGAGAGGGCGAGGATAGGATGCGGCCGTCCCATCCTGCGTGTTGATCCCAGAATGGGTGGTTAACGTTTTTAAGGGTTTCTAAGAAAGCGTTGGAGTTGCCCTCTTGGATGGATTGGGTCCACAGGAGCCAGAGATTGGGGTCGGAAATAAAGGAGAGTGCGGCGAGGCGCCGGAGAGGGGAGTTGTTAGGGCGGGTGGAGCCCATTTTCCAGCAGCCCGGTGGAAGAGTGCGATCGGTCCAGGTTTCGCGTTGGGGCCACCAGCGATCCCAAAGTTCTTTGAGAAGTGGTAAGGCACGAGGGGAGCATGGGGAACGGGTGGGGTCAGGAAGGAGACCTGCGACGCCGTAGAGGATGGCTTCGCGATCCATGCGATGGGGGAGTTGAAGGAGTTGAAGAATGGGAACGGCGTGAGCTAGGGAGGCAAAGGGTTCACGATTTTCGGAAAAGCCGAGGCCTTCTGCGAGGGCGAGCCAAACGGCTTGGTCGAATCCGTGAGCAGAGGAGCGGGCGGAGGCGAGGGCGCGGCGTTGGCGGAGCCGGTGCCAGCCCGCTTCTTCAAGGAAATCGCGAAGTTGATCGGTGGAGAGGCCGAGAAGGGTTAAGTGACAGCGGCCAGGTTTTTCTCCACCAGAAATCTCGGCGGGGGTTGCACGGAAAAGGGGGATAAGTTCGGTGAGAGGGGCGGCGAGTTGATGCTCGATGGCGATGGGCTTGATTTGTGGGGAGGGAGCGGGGGAGGTGGAGGGGTCGAGTTGCCAGAAAACGTGGAGGACGACATTACGATAAGCTGGGTTAGTGGAGTGCTGGTGGGCATCCCAATCGGAGGAGTGGCGATGGATTTCAACGTCACCCGTGTGGATTGAGCCGTCGCCTGCAAGGAAGGAGCAGTGAAGGAAGTCGGGTCCAGCGCGATGATTCCAGAAGCCAGGTTGGCGGAGGGTGAGAGATTCGCCCGAAAGGGTTTGCAGGGGATTGTGGACGAGGGATTCGAACCAGATACGTTGGAGGATGGACTCGGAAAGGATGGGGGCTGGATCTTCTCGAAGGATGTTTTGATGAACCCAACGCCGATAGGTGGTCGTCATAAGGATTAAACTGGGTTCGAGCCGAAAAGTTGCGTTTTTTCTAAAATATATTTAGAGGCCGGGCCTAGGTCCGGCCCTGGGTTTGGGGGTGGGAGGAGTGGGGGGCTTGTCGTAAGGTGGGTGGCGCGATTAAAGTGGGCGGATGATGAAAGCACGTTGGATGGGAGTTTTTCTGCTCGCTGGATCCATCTGGGGGATGGCTCCGCAAGATGAGCCAATGGTGAAGGTGGTGGAAAAAGTCCGTCCCGCAGTGGTGAACATCAATACGGAGAAGATTGTGGAACAGCAGGTGATCGATCCCTTTGATGCTTTTATTAACCAGTTTTACGGAGGCGGGATGGCGAGGGGAAATCGGATCTTACAGACTCCAGTAAAAAACCTTGGTTCGGGGCTCATTATTAGCCCTGACGGATATATCGTAACGAATCAGCACGTGGCGGGTCGGGCCAATAAATTAAAAATCCGTGTGAAGTTATCCAACGGGAAGGAGTACGACGCGGAACTTCTCCGTGACGATGACCTGCAAGATCTAGCTTTGATTAAGGTGAAGGCAAAGGAGCCCTTGCCTTTTCTGAGTCTGGAGAGGCTTTCTCCCAATCTTCTTGGTCAGACGGTTCTCGTGTTGGGTAACCCAGTCGGATACGAGAATAGCGTAAGTGCAGGGATTCTTAGTGGTAAGGATAGAACTTTGACGCTGGGAGATTTGACGATGGAGGGATTGTTGCAGACGGATGCGGCGATTAATCCCGGAAACAGCGGGGGGCCGTTGGTCGATTCGGATGGGGATCTGGTGGGATTGAGTTCGGCTAAGATGTCGATGGCCCAGAACTTGCCGACTGAGAGTATTGGCTTTGCCATTTCGGGCGAGCGAGTGAAACGATGGGTGGAGGAGGCGATTGCGATTGTGGAGGGGAAAATTAAGGCCCCGCCTGAGCGTTCCGCCGCGTTGGCCCTTAAGGAGAAGTTTGGGCTGGAACTGAAGGATTGTAGCTTAACCGAGTCGATGCAGCTCGGGTATGGACAGCGTGTAGGGTTGCTGGTGGTCGGGGTGGAGAAAAATAGTCCAGCAGCAGAGGCTGGAATCCAAAAGGGAATGCTGGTGGTGGGCCTGGGTCAAATTCCTGCACGCACCTTGGAGGAGTTGCCCCGCAAGGTTCGCCAACTGAAGAGTGGGGAGCAGGTTCCGGTGACGGTCTTAGGGGCGAGCAGGCAGGGGAACTTCATCGCGATACGAAGTGGGGCGGTGGTACTGAAAGCAAGGTGAGGATGGCGGGATGGACGGGGATGTTGGTCGGCGTCATCTTTGGGCGGGCGGGACGTGCCTTGGTATTTTGGTTGATGGCGCCGGGCCTGCTCGGATCGGGGCAGGCGGAGGAGCGAATCGACTGGCAGTTTCCGACAGAGAATCGAGCTCTGGTTGCCAATCATCCAGAAAAGTTTTATCAACCGACGATTAGTCGCCGACTTATCTCGGGCATGTTCGGTTTTGTTCGTACGGCGGGGGCTGAGCCTGCTCGAATATTTGAGCATTTTCACAAAGGAATCGATATCCGACCTTTGCACCGTGATGCTCTGGGGGAACCAACGGATGAGGTGAGGGCATCGGCGGATGGGGATGTGGTACGAGTGAATCTGGATGAAAAGATTTCCGATTACGGGAAGCAGGTGATCGTGAGGCATTTGTGGGGGAGTCAGCCTGTGTACACGATTTATGGACATCTGGCTTCGGCCTGCGTGGAGGTTGGGCAGCGGGTGAAAGCAGGAGATCAAGTGGGGGTGATGGGGTGGACGGGGCCAGGATTGACGAGGGACCGGGCGCATCTGCATCTGGAGATAGCGTTTCAGTTAAACGAAAAATTTGCGGACTGGGTGAAAGCATCCAAGCCAGGACGTTTTTGGGAGCCGAATCGAAATGGTGAGTGGAATGGTCTGAATTTGATGGGGGTAGATCCGGCCGCCCTACTGAAGGCTGCGCAGGAGGGGAAACCGATGAGTTGCAGGGAGTGCTTGAGTTCGCAACCAAGTGGGTTTGTGGTTCGAGTTCCGGTGCCGAGGGGGCGGATCGGCTGGATGCAGTGGGTGGAGAAGGAAGGGATCGGAAATGGAGAGCAGTCTTGGGACTTGGAGATGACCCCTTGGGGATTGCCGCTGAAGGCTAGAGGCCGAGTAGAGAGGGTGGAGATAGCGGAGCTTGGCTCGGTTCCTGGGAGGCCCAATGAGGGAAGGTACTACTGCCGGGGGTTGGTGGGGCCTGATGGGAAGAGTGGGATGAAGTTGAGCAAGTTGGGGGAGCAGACGATGGGGATGCTACTATACGCGGAAGAGTAATCGAGATTGTGTGAAGGGGGTACGGGTAGTATTTTAGGATTATATGAAAAACAACCTACTACTAGCCTTGATACTAGCGGGTTTGGCAGGGGCAATTGCCTCGGTACAAGCCCAAGATGGAACTACCACGACTGCGCCTGAGCTGTCACCAGCCCATAAGCTAAAGCCCTTTGAGAAGGAGTTTGATGCGAATCACGATGGCAAGTTGGATGAGACAGAAAAGGCGGCGATGGTTGCCAAGTATGATAAGAACGGGAATGGGAAGATTGATAAGGAGGAGTTGCCTCCGAAGAAGGCGAAAAAGGGTGGTTCTAATAAAGACGGAGGGACGAACGCACCAACCCAATAAACTTTTGGTTTGAGTGAGGACGGGTGATTTCGGTTTAGGCCGAGATCACCCGTTCTTTTTTAGGGCAGAGAGGGGAAGGGGATCAGGCTTTTGTGACCATGCGCAAGGCGGCGCCGAAGGCCATGAAGATGAGGATCCATTCAAAAATATTCTGTGAGAGTTTTTTGAGGAGAGATTGGCCGAGCCAAAATCCGAGGAAGACTCCTGGGAGGAGGAGGGCGTCGAGGACAAGGGAATTTGTGTTGAGGAGACCGAGTTGATAGCTGAAGGGGAGTTTGGCGAGGTTGATGGTGAAGTAGAACCAGGCGCCCGTGCCGACCATGACCATTTTGGTGGTGCGCTGGGAAAGGAAGTAGAAAGCGGTGATGGGGCCTGCGGCGTTGGCCAGCATGGTGGTGATGCCAGCGGACCAACCGCAGAAAAATCCGAGGAGTGGGTGGTGGGTGATGAAAGTGAGGAGTTGCGGGCGCGTGCGTTGGATGAGGATGATGAAAATAAGGGCGATGATGATCCAGCCGAGGGTATGGCCGAAGAATTCTGTGGGGATGCGGGGCATAATCCACCAACCGGTCACGATGCCTGCGAGGGTAGCGGGAAGCAGAGCGCGAAGGGTGGACCAAGATGCGTGTTCGTGGAAGGCGTAGACGGCTAAGAGGTCGGCAAAGATAAGAAGGGGAAGGACGATGCCGGTGGATTCGCGGGCGGGGAGGATTTCGGCCATGAAGATGACGGAGAGAAGTCCGAAGGGACCGAAGCCTGATTTTGAGAGACCGGCAAAGAGTGCGGCGGCGAGAGCGAGGAGCCAAGCGGTGAGGGAGAAATCGGGCATGCAAAAGGAGAGTGGCGGAAATTTTTTGGAATCAGTTAGGGGCAGAGAAGGGTAGTTTTAAGATCCGTATTGCCCGCGTAAAATACGGCAATCTTTAGGGGGGTTTTTCCGATATTCTTCCCATTGTGAGGAGTGTTGATGACTTCGGCTAGGGTATCTCCTGCTTTCAGCTTTTTGGTTTGGCCATCTTTTAGTTCGACGAGAAGTTCTCCTTCCAGAATGAGGGCGAGGCAGGGAACGGGGTGGGTATGCCATCCAGTTTCCGTGCCTGGCTGAAGGGTGACGATGGCCCCTGAGACTTTGGCTGTTCCTGAAGGATAGCGAATGGGGGTGCCATCCCAGGTTGCGCTAGTGGATAGGTTTTCCTGAACCTGAACGGACTTCCGATATTCGTCTGCGTGGATGAGATGGCTGAAGGGAAAGAGGAGGGCGAGAGTGAGGAGTAGTTTCATGAGTAAACGGTAGGGGGAAAAACAGGGGGAGTCATCTGGCAAACCCTAGACCCTGAGGGTGGTGGTGAGGCGGGTGTGGAGGACATTCCTACATTCCCAAGAATGTGGGAATGAGGAAGGGAGTAGAATGGGGCGGGGGGAGAGGGATAGTGGAAAGGGGGCAAGTGGGTCTTTGAGGGGACATTATGGCTTTATGCATAATGTCGAAATGTCGGGGAGAGGGTTTTAAAGGGGAATGACGTTCCGACATTCCCAAGAACGTGGGAATGAGGGTGGGGGAGAGATTACGAGCGCTTGCGGCGGGAGTGGTCGAGGATCTTTTTGCGGAAGCGGAGGGTCTTGGGGGTGACCTCTAGGTACTCGTCTTCGGAAAGATATTCTAGGCCGCGCTCGAGGCTGTGCTTAATCGGAGGACTGAGGGCGATGCCTTTGCCGTCGCCCTGCGAACGCATGTTAGTGAGATTTTTGGCTTTGCAGGGGTTGACCACCATATCGGCGGGGCGGGTGTTTTCGCCCACAATCATACCCGCATAGATATCTTCCTGCGGTCCGACGAAGAGGGTGCCGCGTTCTTGCAAATTATCGAGGGAGTAGGCCATGGAAGTTCCCGCTTCGAGGGCGATGAGGACGCCGTTGATCCGGGCAGGAATTTCGCCACGAAACGCACCGTATTCACGGAAGAGATGGGAAATGATCCCCATGCCTTTGGTTAAATTCTGGAGGTCGGTCTCAAAGCCAATCAGGCCACGAGTAGGAATAGCGGCGACGAGAGAGGTGTTTTCGCCGTTAGGCTTCATATCCTCGATCTCCGCTTTGCGTCCGGCAAGATTACCCATGATATCGCCCAAGGAGAACGAGGGGATTTCCGCATAAAGGGTTTCGATCGGTTCGAGAACGGAACCGTCCTCGGCTTTTTGGAAGATAACTTCAGGCCGGGAGACGAGGACTTCGAATCCCTCGCGGCGCATCTGTTCCAGGAGAATGGCGATCTGCATTTCGCCACGAGCACGAATTTCAAAACTACCCGCGGTGCCACCGTCGACAAAGCGCAGGCTGACGTTTGTCCGAATCTCTTTCTCGAGGCGCTCGCGAAGGTGGCGGGCGGTGAGGAATTTGCCCTCGCGACCTGCGAGGGGAGAGTCGTTGACGAGAAACTGCATATGAATGGTGGGAGGATCGATGGCGACAAAGGGAAGGGGGGCGCGGTCAGGTTTGTCGGCGATGGTGGCGCTGATCTCGGGGGTGGCGAGGCCTGCGAGGCCAATGATGTCGCCGGCGGAGGCGCTTTCGATTTCGACCCGTTCCATGCCGCGATGAGAAAAGAGACGAGTGACGCGTCCAGTTTCTGATTTCCCCTCGGGATTTAGACAGGCGACGGGGTCGCCCATTTTCACGGTACCCGAGGCGATGCGACCGATGGAGATACGCCCGACGAAATCGGAGTGGTCAAGGTTGGCCACGAGGAGCGCAAAAGGGGAGTCGGGATCGGCGGGAGGAGGGGGGACGGTAGTGAGAATGGTATCGAAAAGGGCGGTCATGCCAGCGGCTTTGATTTCTGGGGTAAGGTGGCCGTCCCACTTGAGAGTGGAGTAGCCTTCTTTGGCGGAAACGTAAACGGCAGGGAAGTCGAGCTGGGCGTCGGTGGCGTTGAGTTCAAGAAAGAGTTCAAAGACTTGATCGAGAACCTTCTTGGGATCGGCGTTTTCGCGATCGATCTTATTGAGAACAACGATGGGTTTAGCACCAACTTCGAGGGCTTTACGGAGAACAAACTTGGTTTGGGCTTGAGGACCTTCGGCGGCATCAACGACAAGAAGGACGCCATCGATCATGCGGAGGATGCGTTCGACCTCTCCACCGAAATCGGCGTGGCCTGGGGTATCGACAATATTAACGCGGATATCGTGATATTCGAAGGAGGCGTTTTTGGCTTTGATGGTGATGCCCCGTTCCCTCTCGAGATCCATGGAGTCCATCATGCGTTCGGCGACAACTTGGTTGGAGCGGAAGGTGCCCGCTTGGCGGAGGAGCTGATCCACGAGAGTGGTCTTGCCGTGATCGACGTGGGCAATGATTGCAATATTTCTGAGTTTTAGATCTGCCATAAAAATTCCAAAATAGCAGGTTCTAAGGCCAAAGCGAGGATTGTTTGGTGTTGAAAAAGCGGGCGAGCAGGGCAAGATACTTATCTATGAAAAAATCTCGTTATTTAATCGTAGTGGGGGCTCTGGTGGCGGTGGCGGGGTTGATGTTTCTCTATAACGGCAAGGATTGGCTGGTGCGGAATGCGGTAGTCAAAGCGGTGGAGGATGCCACAGGGGTATCGGTTCGTTTGGGTAGTTTACGGATTGAATTGACGCAAGGGGATGGGTTTATCAAGGACTTCCGCATGGGAAATCCGAAGGCTTTTAGTCGGGATGACCTTCTTTCGGTAGGGACGGGAAAGGTGACGCTGGATATCGGCTCGGTGACCGGCTCCGTCATACGGATCAAAACGGTGCAGATGGAGAAGGTGGCGATTCTTTTTGAGGGCAGTGGAAATAAGAACAACATGACCGCGTTGGAAGCGCAGGTAAACGAACGATCGGCCCGCCCTGAGGGGGCCAAGGAGACGAAGTCGAAGAAATATCGGATCGATTCGTTTGTCTTGAAGGATGTGAAGTTGGACGTGCGGATGCCCGGGATTGTGAAGGTGGGAAATCTCGATTTGGGTGATATTCGAATCAGTAATTTAGGTGGGCAGAATGGGGCGACCGCTTCGGAGATTGCGGGGCGCGTTTCTAATGAAATCAGTTCAAGGGCGAAGAGCGCAGTGATCAAGAATATGGTGAAACTTGCCGAGCAGATGGGGATGGATGTTTCGAAGATTGCGGATGGTCTTGGGCTTCCGACGGGCGTGTTGAATGACGCGGCAGGGTTCTTGCAGAATTTGTTTAAGTGATCCGGGCTTAACTTAAGGAAATGGTCGGGCGACCTTGCGCAGTCGGTGGAGCGGTTTGATTTGTCCTATTTTCTTTTATGAATGAATCGCTGGGTATGGCGTGTTTGAGGGGATTGGCGGGAAGTGCGAGGCGGGTGGCGTTGGTCGATGCGGGAATGGGAGGGAGAAAAATCAAAGCGGGTCTTTTGCTGGGTGCGGGTTTGGCCTTAGCCCGAAGAATTAAGAAAGAGGAGTCAGGACCGAGAGTGGGGGTGGTGTTGCCTCCAGGGGCTGGAGGGACGATCGCGAATTTGGGGTGTGTGCTGGCAGGGAAGACACCGGTGAACTTAAATTTTACCGCAGGGCGGGCGGTTTCGGACTCATCGGCAAAGCAGGCTGGGTTGCGGACAGTGATTACGGCCAAGGCGATGGAAGAGAAGTTGGGTGAGCAGTTTCCAGAAGCGGGCAGGCGCTTGGATTTGGGGAAAATGTTGAAGGAGGGGAAAGGACAAGCGGTTTTCTGGGCGGTGCTGGCTCTTTTGTTGCCTGCCTCGTGGTTGGCGTGGCTGGGAAAAGTCCCCCAGGAAGGTGGAGATCGGGAAGCGGGGTTGCTTTTCACCAGTGGAAGCACAGGAGATCCGAAAGGGGTAGTGCTGACCCACGGTAATCTTTTGGCGAATCTAGGGCAGATCGATGGAGTGCTGGGGAATCTGCAGTTGAGTTCGGTGTTAGGTTGTTTGCCGTTGTTTCACAGTTTTGGTTTTACGGCGACGTTGTGGTGGCCGTTGACGGGGGGTCCGAGGGTGGTGACGTATCCCAGTCCCTTGGATCCGCAGGCGCTGGGGGAAGTGATTGCGAAGCATGAGGTGGATCTGGTGGTGACAACCCCGACTTTTTTACGAGCGTTGATGCGAAGGGCGGGGAGGGAGAAGTTGGGAAAATTGAAGATGGTAGTGACGGGAGCGGAGAAATTGTCTGGGGCTTTGCGGGAGGAGTTTGTGGAGAAGATCGGGGTGAAAGTTTATGAGGGATACGGGATGACCGAAGGATCGCCGGTGATCGCGGTGAATCGGCCAGGAGCGGAGAAGGTCGGAACGGTAGGCAAGCTGGTAAAGGGATTGGAAGTGAGAACTGTGGGCGAGGAGACGGGGGAGGTTTTACAGGCAGGGAAGCCTGGAATTTTGGAATTCCGCGGCCCGAATATATTTCCCGGGTATTTGGGAAGGACGGATCTGACGGAGAAGGTTTTGCGGGGGGGTTGGTATCATTCGGCTGACTTTGGGCGCTTGGATGCGGATGGATTTTTAACGATTGAGGGAAGAAGGGCGAGGTTTTCAAAAATCGGCGGGGAGATGGTGCCTCACGGTTTGGTGGAGGAGTATTTAACGAAGTGGTTAAAGGAAAAAGGTGTGCTCCATGAGGGAACTCAGGAGGTGATGGTGACGGCGGTGGAGGATGAGAAGAAGGGGGAAGCTTTGGTCGTGCTTTATGCATGCGAACTGGATGCGATGGAGGCGGAGAAGGGACTGCGGGAGATGGGGGTGCCGAACCTATGGATTCCGAAAAAGTATGTCTCGGTCAAGGTGGTGCCGATGCTGGCGAGCGGTAAGCTTGATCTGGCGGCGGGACGAAAGTTAGCGCAGAATGGCTGAAGTAGGGCGCTGTTAGCTCAACTGGATAGAGCATCTGACTTCGGATCAGAAGGCTAGAGGTTCAAATCCTCTACGGCGCACTTTTGATGGGCAGGGACTTGAGTCGGTTTTCAAGAATAGTTTTCGAGCGAATGACTTGTTTTGGGGTTTGACGTGATTCCTAACTATTTTTGTTTGGTCGTTAAGTAAGCGGGACAACTCACGATGATTCCCGCGCTCCTTGATGTCGGCGATTGGGCATTGATTGATCCGAGTAACAGAGAACGACCGATGGGGACGCCCCATGCGTTACACTGAATGACTAGAGCAGCTAGAAGGGCTTCCCGAGATTGGTGGGGTGCACCGAATATTCAGTCGGCTACGAATTAGCGAAACAGATCGGAATGCGTGCCCGTGCGTTCTAAACGCAAATGTTCGGGAGAAGCGGTATAAATCAGAATCCAATCAGGCTCGATATGGAGATCACGCGATCCCACAAATTCTCCATGAAGCGGATGGTCTTTGTAAGATGGTGGCAAAGGTGCGGTTTCGATCAAAAGATCGATGACCTTCTTAAGTTTCGAAAGTTCTTTGCCTCTCTTTTTGGCTCGTTTGACGTCCTTCCGGAAAGCAGTCGTGCTACTAACGGATCTCACAGGCCAAGATCGCGATATAAGTCTTTCTTCGATCCGTAGTGCTTCACGCCTTTGCCCTTTCGGCTGTCCCGAAGAACTTTGGCGGTTTGTGCATTGGGAAGCGCCACCTCGAAGGGAAGTCCGCGGCGAAGTTGGATTTGGTGAAATAGGAGCTGGATGGCATCCGAAGCGGTCATTCCCAATGAGGAGAGAATTCTCTCCGCCTGGTTTTTTACAGTGGGGTTGATTCGGGCCCGGATGGTAGTAGTTTTCAGCATGGATTTAATGTAGCTCATTTGTAGCTACAAGCAAGAAGTTGTTTTGCCATACGTATATTTTGGCTGCCTCTGAGATAACGGCCACTGAAGAGTCCCAGAAGTTTTTGCATCATTCTGAAGGAGTTAGCGCCCCACATCGCAATCATTGCGGAAGGGGTGAGTCTGAAGGGTTTAACGTTCCACTGCGAAAGGAGGGGGCTCTGCGGAGATGAAGTAGTTAGCGACCCTATGCGGATAGGGGTAGTCGGGTAGCTAACCCGACATTTCTGAAGGATTTAGAGCAGCTGTAACATGTTTAAGAGGATGGTGTTAAAGAGGGTATTGGATGGGGGGAGAAATTTGGAAAACGCTACGAAAAAGCGAAGTGCAGAGTGGCTATTGCTAATACTGAAAAGGGTGCTTAATTGGCTTTATCAGCAAGATCCTAATTTTTAGTTTGCTGGCTCTGGGTTACCAGACCGCCTCAGCGCAACTTGTTACCGAAAGTTTTGGCACGGGAGCTAATGCGTTCACGATGGAATTTGTAACGATCGGGAATCCTGGTAACGCGGCCGATACAACGGGAGCTCCTAATCCTGCGGGCTCGGT
>CANESK010000020.1 GCA_947441075.1 Verrucomicrobia subdivision 6 bacterium | reverse complement strand
GGGGGTGGTGGAGGACCTGAGGCGGTAGCGGAAGAGGTGCGGCCGACTGGGCCACTATTACGTTTAGATGATTTACAAAAAATGGCTTTCCCTGCTTTGATCGAAAAAGCAACTGAGGTGGGAGTAGAGAATCCAGGGGGATTGCTGAAGTATGAGCTGATTTTTGAAATACTGCATCGGCATGCGCAGGCCAATGGACGGGTTTCGGGCGAAGGCATTCTGGAAATCTTTCCTGACCAGTACGGTTTTTTACGGTTGCAGGCGAATAATTATCTGGCGACTCGGGAAGATATTTATGTGAATCCAGCTTTGATCCGGCGTTACGGATTGAGGCGTGGGGACCGAGTGGGCGGGGAGATTCGCTCTCCTCGGCAGAAGGAGCACTACTTCTCATTAGCGATGGTGGAGACGATCAGTGGGGAAGATGCTTCCAAGCGGGTGCCACCGATCCATTTTGATAATTTAACTCCGCTCTTTCCGAATCGCCGAGTGATTTTAGAGAATGAAAAGCTGAAGGACATCGCGATGCGGGCGTTTGATTTGGTGAGCCCAATTGGCTTTGGCCAGCGGGGTTTGATTGTGGCGCCGCCGCGCACCGGCAAAACCGTGCTAATGCAGAAGATGGCCAACGCCATCACCGCGAATAATCCCAAGGCCCATTTGATTGTGCTCTTGATCGATGAAAGGCCTGAGGAGGTTACGGATATGGCCCGCTCGGTAGAGGGGGAAGTGATTAGTTCGACTTTTGATGAACCACCTGATCGGCATGTGCACATTGCGGAGATGGTAATTGAGCGAGCCAAGCGACTGGCGGAGCAGGGCACGGATGTGGTGATTCTGTTGGATAGCATCACTCGTTTGGCGCGGGCCTATAACACGGTGCAACCGCACAGTGGAAAGATTCTTTCGGGGGGTGTGGATGCGAACGCGTTACACAAGCCGAAGAGGTTCTTTGGGGCGGCGCGTAATTTGGAGGAGCGGGGCAGTTTAACGATTATTGCCACGGCTTTGGTGGATACGGGAAGCAAGATGGATGAGGTGATCTTTGAAGAGTTTAAAGGCACGGGAAATATGGAGATTCATCTCGATCGTGCTTTGGTGGATAAGCGGATTTATCCGTCGATCAACATTTCGAAATCTGGCACGCGCAAAGAGGAGCTTCTCTATCACGCGGAGGAGATGCCGCGAATCCATATTCTGCGGCGGGCCTTGTCCTCTTTGCCTCCGGTGGAAGCGATGGAGCTTTTGCTGGGACGCCTGAAGAAAACCAAGAGCAATGTCGAGTTTCTCTTGGCCATGAACCTGAAGGAGTAGTTCCTTTTTTTTCTCGGAATGAAAGTTCTCGTCACTGGCGGAGCAGGCTACATCGGCTCAGTTTGCGCGGAGGAGCTGATCTGTGCGGGGCATGAAGTGGTGGTGTGGGATAACTTGAGCGAAGGGCACCGTTCGGCGGTGCCTCCGCAAGCGGTTTTTTTGCAGGGGGATTTGGCGGATCGAGATCTTCTGCAGCGCGCGGTGCAGGAACACCGACCTGAGGCGGTGATTCATTTTGCGGGGAAGGCGCTGGTCCCTGAAAGCATGAGAGATCCATCCTCGTACTATCGGGTGAACGTGATGGGAGGGATTCATCTTTTGGACGCGATGGTTACGGCGGGGTGCCGAAAGATTATTTTTTCGTCGACCTGCGCTACCTATGGATTACCCGAAAAGATGCCGATGGATGAGCAGACACCACAGAAGCCGATTAATCCTTATGGCCACTCCAAGCTAGTTTTCGAGCAGGTGCTGGCGTGGTATGCCCAGATTCACGGGATTGTGCCAACATGTCTGCGTTATTTTAATGCCTCGGGAGCTTCGGCGGAGAGAGGGGAACATCATCGGGTGGAGACCCATTTGATTCCCAATGTTTTGCTGACGGCACTTGGACAGAGGAAGGAAGTGGAAGTTTTTGGGGAAAATCATGCGACCCCAGATGGAACCTGCATTCGTGACTACATTCACCTGAAGGATTTGGCATCAGCCCATATTTTGGCGTTAACCAGAGAGAAGCCTGGGCATTTTAATGTGGGAACGGGCAATGGGTACTCGGTGAAGCAGGTGATTGAGATGGCCCGCAAAGTGACAAAAAGAGAGATTCCGATGCGGGGACAACCCGCGCGCGCGGGGGATCCGCCCGCTTTGGTGGCGTCGTCGCATAAACTTCAGAGGGAATTAGGATGGAAACCGAACCATTCGGGTTTGGAGGAGATATTAACGAACGCTTGGGACTGGCATCGGGCCCATCCGAACGGCTATGCCGATTAGGAAGATGAGTGCCATGCGCAAGCCCCTGACGGTTTCGGTCGAGCATTTCTACACAGAGCATGCGGCGCGGTTGCAGTTGAAGTTGGTTGCAGGGCAGGAGGGGATGGGGCGCTTGATACGCGAAGGCGCGGTGAATCGTTTGGGGATGGCCTTAACTGGTTTTACAAAATATTTTGCCTTTCGGCGGGTCCAGCTGATTGGAAAGAGTGAAGTGAGTTATTTCACTTCACTAGATGCGCCGATGAAGCTGGAGAGGATCCGAGCAATTCTGAAACGGAAGATTCCGTGCATTGTTTTCAGTCGCGATAATCGGCCCCCTGCGGTGATCCTGAAGGAGGCGCAGGCTCTGAAGATTCCCGTCTTTATTTCGCCGATACCGACTCCACGTTTGGTCAACTTGATCACCCTCTGCTTGGAGGAAGATTTTGCCCCGGTGACAAGTGAGCACGGAAGTATGGTCGATATCATGGGAGTTGGGGTGTTGATTCGAGGGGATAGCGGGATTGGCAAGAGCGAGTGTGCTTTGGGGTTGATTGAACGCGGGTACTCACTGGTGGCGGATGACATCACGCGTCTGCGGTTAATTGAGGGCCGAGAGCTCATGGCGACTTCCGCGGAGGTTACTCGGACTTTTATGGAGGTGAGGGGGATTGGGATTATTAATGTGGCGGCGATCTTTGGGGGAAAGGCAGTACGGACAGAGAAGAGGCTCGATCTGGTGGTGAGTTTAGTGGAGTGGGATAAGATTGAGGAAATCGAGCGAACGGGTTTGGATCAGCAATTCTATGAAATCCTGGGTTTAAAAGTTCCGCACATCAGGATTCCGATTCGGCCAGGTCGAGACTTGGCGGGATTGGTTCAAGTCGCGGCCTTGGATCAAAAAATGAAAACGATGGGTCAATTCTCGGCGTTGCAATTTAATGAGAAGCTGATGTCTCGGCTGAAGTTGAAGGACGGCTAAGAATGGCCACGCCTGCCAGCGCTGGGGAGGGATCGACCCAAGAGGCGGTCATTCAAAATCGGCTGGGCCTGCATGCGCGTCCTGCGGCCATGTTTGTTCGGGAAGCGAATCGGCATCGCTGTGATATTCATGTGGAAAAGGACGGAGAGACGATCAATGGCAAAAGTATTATGGGGCTGATGATGCTGGCGGCGGGGATGGGTTCAAAGATTCGGATTCGGGCGCAGGGTGCGGGGTCTACTGAGGCTTTAAAGTCTCTTTTAGAATTAGTGGAAAGAAAGTTCGACGAGGAGTAGTCGGAAGGGAGATAGTTCTTCTCCGTGAAGGACACTGGTAATTTTCTAGATCCAGCGACGGAGCTTCGTCTCCCAGGGATTGCGGCTTCCCCTGGAGTGGTAACGGGGCAATTGGTCATTTTCAGTCATGAAGAGGTGCGCATACCTGCGACTCCGATCGGGGATGAACAGTTGGATGGGGAGATGCGGAGGCTGGAGGTAGCCCTGCTAAAGACGCGGGAGCAAATTCAAAAAATCAAGGAGCAGCTTTCGAAATCGTTGGGGGAGGGGCAGACGGAGATATTCGAGGCACATCTTTTGGTGGCGGCTGACAGTACGATCGCGGCGGCGGTGCGCCGCCAACTCCAGCTCCGTAAAGTATGCGTGGAGCACGTCTACCAGCACGTGATTCACACCTATGCCCAAAGCATGAAAGAGATGGAAGATCCTTACCTTCGGGAAAGGGCGGCTGACATATTGGATGTGGGGCGGCGGGTGGTGCACAACCTGCTGGGACGTAAGTTGGCGGACCTCTACGCGCTGGACACGCCGAGCATTATTTTGGCCCACGATCTGGCTCCTTCTGATACGGCGATGCTGAATCGGCAAATGGCTTTGGGTTTTGCGACGGAGGTGGGCAGCACGACTTCGCATACGGCGATCATGGCGCGATCTCTCAACATTCCAGCAGTGGTGGGGTTGCACCACGTTTTGGATCGTTGCGAATCGGGCGCTCCAGTGATTTTGGACGGGTACGCAGGAATCCTGATTATTCATCCCTCGCCTCAGACTCGATATGAGTACGGTCAAATTGGGAAACGGCGGCACGCGGTCGAGCAGAGTTTGGAGGCGCTGCGGGAAACTCCAGCGACAACTAAGGATGGGCGTCGGTTGGTGCTTTCGGCGAATGTAGAGTTACCGGAAGATCTCCCTCTGATTGCGGCAAGTGGAGCGGAGGGAATTGGACTGTACCGTACCGAGTTTCTTTTTCTGAATCGGGTGCAGTATCCTGGAGAAGAAGAACAGACGAATATTTATACCCAAGTGATGGAGGCCGCGCGTCCGCATGCGGCGATTATTCGGACCTTGGATATTGGTGGAGATAAGTTACCGACGCATCAAGGTTTCGATGCTGAAGCGAATCCTTTTCTGGGATGGCGTGCGATTCGATACTGTTTGGAGCGGCCTGATGTTTTTAAAGTACAGCTGCGGGCGATTTGTCGTTCGAATCCTGGAGGCAAGGTGCGGGTGATGTTTCCGATGATTGCCACGCGGGAAGAGTTGGCGGCGGCGCTAGCCTTGCTCGGCGAGGCGCGGGAGGAGTTGAAGGCTGCGGATATTCCTGCAGCGGCGGAGGTGGAAGCGGGGGCGATGATTGAGGTGCCTTCAGCGGCATTGATTGTGGATCGTTTGGCGCCGATGGTGCAGTTCCTGAGTATTGGGACCAATGATTTGACGCAGTACACCTTAGCGGCGGACCGGACGAACGAACGGGTGGCGGCGTTGTATCAACCGACTCATCCTGCGGTCTTGATTTTGATTCAGCGGGTGGTGGAAGCGGCCCATCGTAACGGGATCTGGGTAGGAGTGTGTGGGGAGATGGCGGGGGATGTGGTGATGACGCCGATTTTATTAGGGTTGGGGGTCGATGAGATGAGCATGGGTTCGGTGGCGGTTTCGCGGGTTAAAAAAGCGGTGCAGAGTTTAAATTATGAGGAGTGCAAGATTTTAGCGGATCGATTATTGCAAATGGATTCTGGGGAGAAGACCTTAGCGATTTTGCAAGAGGTGGCGCAGAAAGCCTATCCTGAGCTGGTGATCTGAGGATTTCCCTTGGGTAAAAGGGTCCATGCAAAGAATTGCTGGGCAATTAGTTTTACGACCAACCCGGTCATGGAAGTCTTTCAAGGGGGGGCGAAATCGGCTAGAACAAAGAATCGATGAGTGAAGATGTAAGTAGCTTGATGGCGATTCGCCGACAGAAGTTGGCGCAATTGCGCGAGCTGGGGGTGGATCCTTTTGGGGGTCCTTTTCCTGGAACGGAGAGTACAGCGGAGATTCGGGCGCGTTGGGAGGAAGGGCGGAGGGTACGATTAGCGGGTCGGATGGTGTCTCATCGCGATATGGGAAAGAGCCAGTTTCTCCATCTGCAAGATCGGGCGGGGCGATTGCAGATTTATGTGCAGAAACCTGCCCTACCAGAAAAAGAGTTGGCGATTTTTAATCTTCTCGATTTGGGGGATATCCTGGGAGTGGAGGGAACCCTCTTTCTGACCAAAACGGGGGAACCTTCGGTGCGAGTAGAGAGCCTAACTTTATTGACGAAAGCGCTGGCTCCGCTTCCTGATAAGTGGCACGGATTAGTTGATACGGAAACGCGGCATCGGCATCGGCATCTGGATCTGATCTCGAATGAGAATTCGCGAAAGGCGCTGGATTTGCGAATACGGCTGGTCCGCTACATGCGGGAATTCCTGCAAGGCAAGGATTTCACGGAGGTGGAGACGCCGATGATGCAGACAGTGGCGGGCGGGGCGGCGGCAGAGCCTTTTTCCACGCGACACCACGC
Organism: Verrucomicrobia subdivision 6 bacterium; assembly: GCA_947441075.1. GTDB lineage: Bacteria > Verrucomicrobiota > Verrucomicrobiia > Methylacidiphilales > Verrucolacustridaceae > Verrucolacustris. Next base: position 20,044 of record CANESK010000020.1, on the reverse strand, counting down.
GATGGGGATGGATTTATTTTTGCGAATTGCTCCTGAGCTTTACCTGAAGCGTCTTCTGGTGGGCGGGATGGAGAAAGTATTCGAAATCAACCGAAACTTCCGCAATGAAGGAATTTCAAGAAAGCATAATCCTGAATTCACCATGCTGGAGGCGTATTGGGCTTATTCGGATTATCTGGGAATGGCCACGTTGGTGGAAGAGATGATTCGGGGAGCGGCCCAAGAGCTCACGGGCGGGCTGAAAATTATGCAAAGCGATGGGAGTGAGCTGGATCTTTCTCCTCCGTGGCCACGAAAGAAGTATCGGGATGCGGTGGCGGAGGTGGCGGGAGCGGACTGGTTCGCTCTGAATCGGGAAGGGATGGAAAAAAGGGCGGTGGAGTTGGGTTTGGAGATGGAGCCTGGGTTGGCTGCGCTGGAAATCACCCAGAAGGTTTATGAGAAAAAAGTGGAGGGCCAAGCGCTGAATCCTGTCTTCATCACCCATTTACCCGCGGAGCTTGTTCCGTTGGCACGATTGAATCGGGAAGACCCGACGGTGGTGGACGTGTATGAGCTAATTATGGGAAGGCAGGAAATCTCGCCAGGCTACTCAGAGATGAATGATCCTTTAGTGCAGGCGGAACGGTTTCGGCATCAGGTGGGGGAGCACACCCAAAAAGTTGACACGGAATTTCTAGAAGCATTGGAACATGGGATGCCGCCAGCGGGTGGGCTTGGGTTAGGGGTGGATCGGTTGGCGATGCTCTTGTCGGGAGTGGATTCCATTCGCGAGGTAATCTTTTTCCCGCTGCTCCGTCCGCGGGAGACTTCCGCTTGAAGGATGGGAGTGTCGGACTGGCGCGTGGGCCGTTGCTAAACGCTTTTCTCTTTCAAGTTTTTAACACGAGTTCGTTTTATCTGATCATGGGCTTGCCCATGATGCTTTATTTTAAAAAACTGGGTGCGTCGGCCACGGTGCTGGGAGTGGTGGCCTCGTTGGGGGCATTAATGAATATCTTTCAAATACCAGCGGCTCGTTTTGTGGAGCAGGTGGGCTACCGAACTTTTGTGCTCCGGGGCTGGACTAGTCGCAGTGTGATGATCGGTGGAGTCGCTTTGGTGGTGGGGCTCCCTATGGCCTTGGATGAAGGCACCCGACAGATATTGGTGCTCTTTCTTCTGTTTCTTTTCAATATCGCTCGGGGGATTTCTTTGAGTGGATATCTTCCGTGGATCAGTGCGATTGTTCCTGAGTCGGTCCGAGGACGATTTTTGACTTTTGATCAGGCGGCGTCGCAGGCCGCCCTATTGGTTACGGTGGGGCTGACTTCTTGGTTTTTGCACTATACGGATCGTCCGCAGTCTTTTGGGATTCTTTTTGCGGTGAGTTTAGTTCTGGCAGGGCTTTCGCTATTTTATTTGAAAAAGATTCCCGATGCACCGACCCCTTTGGCGCGTAAGGAGGGGGCCGAGCCGGTGCCTTGGCGTGCGATGCTGAGCCATCGTCCTTTTCTGCGATTGGTCACATTCCATGGAATCATGATGCTGGCGCTGGCGGGAGGGGGTTTGGTCTTTATTCCTTTTGCGAGGGATCAGCTCGGCTGTACCGATTCGAAATTTATGATTTTGCATCTCATCTGGGGGTCAGTTTTTGTTTTGGCGTCTTTGCGAGCGGGGAGGATGTTGGATCGGGTGGGGAGCCGACCCGTTTTAGTCTTGGCGGCGACGACTTTGGGAGTTCACTGGTTGGGCTGGGGTGCGGTGGCGGCGCGTCTTTTGCCTTTTAGTTGGGGGGTAATCTTTTTTCAGCAAGCGACGGCTGGAGTGGGATTAGCTTTTTACAATAGTGCTCACATGCGTTTGTTGATGGCGACGGTGCCGTCGATGGGTCGGAGCCATTTCTTCGCTCTTTTTAGCGTGGTGGCCAGTTTGGTTGCGGGGTTGGCCCCGTTGGGCTGGGGTCTTCTGACAGATACGATGTCCCGCTGGCACTTGGGGACGGAGATTCAGGTGAATGGGTTTGTCCTACTCTATGGATCCTTCACTTTGATTCTTTTCCCTGCGATGGTGGCGCTGCGCCGAGTGGAGGAGCCACGAGCCTCAACGACGGAGGAGCTTTTGCGGGAGTTGATTTTGGAAACGCCTTGGCGTTCGATTACCCGCTGGTGGAATCGGAGGCCGTTCGCATGAAGAAGTTCTTAGCTGAGAACAGTCCAGGTATGGTGGCCCTTTTTATTCGGGCTTTGGCGTGTACCTTGCGGTTTCGGCTAGAGGATCCGCAGGGTCTTTTGCAGGAAGAGCCAGGTAAGCCGCGGATTTTTGTTTTTTGGCATAATCGGATTCTGATGATGTCTTACATTTACGAGAGATTTTGTATGGGGCGAAGATGTTTGGTTTTGATTAGTCGGAGTCGAGATGGAGAATTTATTTCGAGGGTGGGGAGTCGGTTTGGCTTGGAGACGGCGAGAGGATCGAGTTCCAAGGGCGGGGCGGCGGCGGTGAGGGAGATGGTACGTGAGTTGAGCTTAAAAAATGGGCGCGACATTGTGATTACTCCCGATGGACCGAGGGGGCCAAGGGGTCAGGTGCAGGATGGGGTGTTGGCGGTAGCGGCGGCGAGTGGGATTTCGATTATTCCGGCGACGACTCATATGAGTCGGAAGTGGGAGTTGCGATCATGGGATCGGTTTCAGATTCCACAACCTGGGGCGATTTGCCGGTTGGTGGTGGGGCCGCGGGTTTTGGCACCTAAGGGAACGAGTGCAGCGATGTTTCAGGAAACGCGCGAGCAATTGGAGAAAGCGCTGGGAGAGTAGGGGGGCTACGACTTTGGGGTGAGCGGGGCGGTGATGGGGGGTGGGGCGGAGGGAAAGTTTTTATGGACGACGGCGGCAACGGTTCCTGCGGTAGCGAGGGCCGCAAGCCATGCGAGGAGGGCGAGGAAGCTGGGCACGCGGAAGGTCAAGCGAGTGAGGGGGACGACGACAAACAAAAGGCTGAGGATAAATCCTACGGCGAGGAGAGTGGTTCGAGCGGGCCAAGGGTTTTGGGCGATGCGTTTAGCGGTCCATTGGGAGACGGTATCGACAGCGGCCAGGGCACTGGGGGAGGTGTTGGGTAAAGCATAAATCTCGATGGCGGAGGGACCTGCCGCGAGGAGGGCGATGCCAAGAATTCCGCTAAGAAGAAGAAGGCCGGGGCGGGCGTTTTCCGAACCAAAAAAGCGCAGGAGTAGGCCGAGGACGACGAGGAGAGAGAGGGTGGCGGCTCCGTTTTCGAGCCAGAAACGAGCGACATCGGGGTTTCCTGGAACAAACTCGCGGAAGAGGTTGAGGGCGGCGGAGGCGAGGGATTGGATGCCATTCATCTAGAGTTAAAAATCCATCGGATCGGCGGAGTGTCAATCCTCCGCAGTGAGCCAGAGGGAGGCGGGCATGCGGTCGGGGGGTGTATCGGAGGGTTGGAAACCGGGTTGGATCTGTAGGGGGGTATTTTGTTCGGCGAAGAGATGGCGAACTTGGGAAGCCAAGGAAAGGGGAGTGGTATGGGCGTGGTTGATGGAGAGGAGGAGTGAGCCCTGAGGGGCGAGGAGTTGGCGACAGGAGAGGAGGAGAGGTTCGAGTTCTCGATCTATGCGGAAGGCGTTACCGCGATCTCCGTGGGCGAAGGTGGGAGGATCGAGAATGATGGCATCGAACTTTTCCTTGCGGCGTATAAGGCGAGGAAGGACGCGGCGAACGTCTTCTGCCCAAAAGCGGTGCTGGGGCCCGCGAAAATTGTTCCGAGCATAATTTTCTTTGCCGCGAACGAGACTGCGGGGGGAGGCATCGATGTTAAGGGTTTCGGAACCGACGGAGGCGGCAACTAGGCCGAAGGCGCAGGTGTGGGAGAAAAGATTGAGAAGTTTGCTAGGGCGGAGAGTGCGGAGGTGGGCGCGATTTTCTCGTTGATCGGGGAAAAGGCCTGGGGAGATGCCTGGGGTGAGGTCGATGTTGTAGGTGAGACCGAGCTCGTGCGCTTCCCCAGTATAGCTGGAGCCTAAGAGAAAGGTGGCGGTCTTGCTGGATTCGATTTGGAAAAGGATCCGCGCGGGTTTCCATGGGGGCAGGGCGGGGGGATGAAAAAGGGTCTGCCGGAGGGGTTCGGCGGGGGGAGTGGGGCAGAGGACACGGAGGGCATCACCCCAGCGCTCGATGCGGAGGTCGGTGGCATAGGCGGCGAGGAAGGCATCGGTTCCGCTGGTGGCGAGGTCGGTCCAGGTTGCTGGGGGGAGCCAGGTAGGTTCGGCGGGCGAGAGATTGCGTAAAGGCGTAGGCACGGTTAAATATCAGTTATGGAGTGCACCTACTGTCCAGGCAATCAGGCGACATGTCATTTGAGTAAATTAGTAAACTCTAAATCGATTGATGTCCACGTATGTGAGAAGTGCATTCCGCAGCTTTCGGAAAAAGATCTGGTTGATTTTGATGTGTGGGGGGCGGTGTCGAAATTGGCCGTGAGCAAGGGGAAAGAGGATCCGGCGGCGGCGGTGGAGAACGAGATCAAGGAGATCTCAGCCAAGTCTCTGCTGATTCCTTCGCCGACTCCGTTAGCTTCGAATCGGTGTTCGGCTTGTGGATTTACCTCCGAGGACGTGCGGAAAACGGGGCGGTTGGGTTGCGGGGAGTGCTACGTTATTTTTTCAGGGTTACTGCAAGATGTGCTTAACGATTGCCAAAAAGGGACCCGCCATGCGGGGAAAGTTCCGAAGTCATTTCGCAAGCCGAGCCGAAAGCGGTTGCAGGAGGATTTGAGTTCGGCGGTGGGCAAGGAGCAGTTTGAAGAGGCGGCGCGGTTGCGCGACGAATTAGGAAAGATTGGGGAGGACGGGTAAAGCGAAGTTTTTCTGTGGAGCTCAAGCTTCCGTGACGGAGCCGATGGAGCGGTAGCGTTCTTGGCGGGTTTCGAGCAGGCGGGTGGGGGAGAGTTGGGAGAGTTCGGTGAGGTGTTGGGTTATTTTCTTCAGAGTGTTGGCTACAGTGGTTTCCCAATCGCGGTGAGCGCCTCCCTCGGGTTCGGGCACGATGTCATCAACCAGGCCGAGTTCCTTGAGATCGATGGAGGATATGCGGAGGGCCTCGGCGGCTTGGGGGGCAAAAGCGCGGTCCTTCCAAAGAATGCTAGCGCATCCTTCGGGCGAGATGACCGAGTAGTAGCCGTTTTCTAGTATGAGAACACGATTGGCCACGCCGATGCCTAGGGCGCCGCCACTACCACCCTCGCCGATGACGACGGCGACGATGGGAACGCGGAAGGTGAACATTTCCCGGATATTAACGGCGATGGCTTCGGCGATGTGTCGCTCTTCGCTGGGGACGCCGGGAAAAGCGCCTGGGGTATCGATGAAGCTGAGAATGGGAAGTTGAAAGCGATCGGCGAGGCGCATGAGGCGGAGGGCTTTGCGATAGCCTTCGGGGTGGGCGCAACCGAAGTTACGTAAGAGGTTTTCTTTGGTGTCACGGCCTTTTTGGTGGCCAAGAAAAACGACGCGGTGTGGACCGAAGGTGGCGAGTCCGCCGATGAGGGCGCGATCGTCGCCGTAGGCTCGGTCTCCGCCGAGTTCGACGACGTCGGTCGCGGCGAGGCGGAGGTAGTCGAGTAGGTAGGGGCGCTGGGGGTGGCGAACGATTTGGACGCGTTGCCAGGGGGTGAGGTTGCCGTAGATCTCACGGCGGGCGGCGGTAAGTTTCTCGGACAAGGCGGAGATTTCTGCTCCCACGCTGATTTTTTGTTTCCCAGAAATTTTGCGCAGTTCTTCCAGCCGACATTCCAGATCGGCGAGGGGCTTTTCGAATTCGAGGGTAGCGATGGGTCGGGCTTCGGCCATAGATCGAAGTAAGGATACTAAGCGAAGAGGGGGGTGCGGGGCAACGCCGAGAGAACGGGAAAAAGGGTGGCGGTTGGGCAAGGACGGAGCGCAAGATATGAGGATGAAACGTGGAATCTTAGGTGTAGTTGGTTTTGCTGGGTTGTGGGTTTTGTTGACGGCGGCTTTAGCGCCGGCGGTGCGGTCTGGGGTGGAAGCGTTGGCGCCGGGAGTTTATCCGTTTGCGAGAATTTTTGGGCGGGTGCAGTTGGGGGTGGCTTTGGCTTTAGTTCCTGGGCTGCTCTTTTTTTGGAGGCAGGATTCGAGGAGGTTTCTGGAAGTCGGAAGGTGGAAGAGGCAAGGCTTGCGGATGGGGTTGTGGGTGGGATTGGGAATGGGGATGTTGGGGTTGGTGGCGTTGGGGCAAAGTGGGCTTGGGGTACGGAGGTGGGGAGGGGTGCCGGGGTTGGGGGTGTGGTTGGGGGCTGGAGGAGCGGGGATTTTAGTGGCGGTTTTGGAGGAGTTTTTCTTTCGGGGGGTATTGGGGTTGGCTTGGTGGAGGGCGATGGGGGGGCAAAGGGTGGGGTGGCTGGTGGGGGTTGGGGCGGTGGTCTTTGCGGGGGCGCATTTTCTGCGGCCGGTGCCAGGTGCTGAGCTGGGTTGGGAAGCTGGCTTTTTGGCGTGGACCCGATTGGAGCTGTGGGCTGGTGTGGTGGATCCTTGGAAGTTGGGAGGGCTCTTTGTAGCAGGATTAATTTTGGGAAGAATGGCCTGGGCGCAGGGAACACTCGCGGGGCCGATCGGTTTGCATGCGGGATGGGTCGCAGGATTGAAGATTGCGGAAGTCGCCTGGCCAGAAGTACCGCAAGCGACCGCGGGCTGGTGGGGCCCATCTTTAGAAGCGGGACCCTTACCGTTTTTCGTTCTGCTGGTTTTTGCTCTGGCGCTTTGGGGGCGTCCGATCCTTGCGCGTCTGGATTGAAGCGGTTCGGGGTTTGATTTTTCCGATCGGCCGACCCCCTCGGCCATGGGCGAGGTTGGTGCGGCCCTTTTGCGAGCGGTGCGCGGAACCTTTTTCGCGAAGCGCTCCTGGAGAATTTCTTTGTGCGAATTGTCTCGATCGCCACTGGTCTTTGGATCGATTGCGAGCGTCTTATCGAGCGGTGGGGGTGGTGCGTGAAACAATTTTACGTTTTAAATATGGTCGGGAGTACGCCGTGCGCCCATGGCTGGGTCGATGGATGCGGGACGGGTTTCGCCAGCACTACGCGGGGGAATCGTGGGATGCGTTGATACCCGTTCCTCTGCATGCGGAGAGGAGAAAAATTCGCGGATTTAACCAGAGTGCCGAGATCGCCCGTTGGCTCGGGGTGCAGGTCAAAATTCCCGTGGTGGAGGGTTTGGTGCGGGTTCGACCTACGCTTTCCCAAGCACGGTTAAAAAGGGCGGAACGGCTACGCAATTTACGGGGTGCCTTAGACTTAGCGCCTGGGTTTGACCCTCGGGGACAGCGATTGCTACTCTGTGATGATGTCTTTACGACTGGGGCAACAGCGGATGCATGTGCCAAGGTTCTGCGAAAAGCGGGAGCCGCGGAAGTGGCTGCGCTGGCAGTCGCCCGCGGATAAAGAAACGATTTATGGCTGTATTTGAACGACGAAAATATGAACCGCGGAAAGAGACGAAGGCCCGAGCTAAGGGGATTCCGGGAGGTTTGTGGACAAAATGCCCTGGGTGCGCGGAGGTGGTCTATCAGCAAGAGCTGAAAAAGAATCTGCAGCTTTGCCCGAAATGTGGGCATCACTTTCCGATTGGGGCACGGGAGAGATTGGTCTCTGTTTGTGATGGTGGGCGATTTATCGAGTTGGACGCGAAAATGGAGGCGGTCGATGTTTTGCAGTTTAAGGGAGTGGCCAGCTACACGAGTAAGCTAAAGACGAACCGCAAGAAAACGGGGCTGAAGGATGCGATTATTTCAGGCACGGGAACGATTGGGGGGCGGGCGGTCTCATTGGCGGCCTTAGAGTTCGCTTTCTTGGGGGGGAGCATGGGGGCGGTGGTGGGAGAGAAGGTCACGCGAACGATTGAGCGAGGATTGGAAAAGAAGATGCCGGTGATTGTTTTTTCGGCTTCGGGGGGAGCGCGGATGTACGAGGGAATGTTTAGTTTGATGCAAATGGCTAAAACAAGCGGGGCCTTGGCCCGACTTGGGGCGGCGGGATTACCCTTCTTTTCCGTTCTGACGAATCCAACGATGGCTGGAGTCATGGCTAGCTTTGCTTCTTTGGGGGATTTTATTTTAGCAGAACCAAAAGCGATGATCGGATTTGCGGGGGCTCGAGTCATCCGGGAGACGACCCAACAGGAGTTGCCTAAGGGCTTTCAGACCTCCGAATTTCTGCACGAGCGTGGCTTGATTGACATGATTGTCCCCCGACCCCAAATGAAGGAGATGCTGGCACGTCTCCTCGGCTATCTCTGAAACATCCTAATCCTGTCGCTCAGCTGGAGAGGGAGTGCGCTGCGGGGATTCAGCCAGGGCTGCGGCGGATGCAAATTCTGCTGAAAGCTCTGGGCCATCCGGAGCGGGGACTGAATTTCATTCATTTGGCGGGAACGAATGGGAAGGGCTCGACGGCGGCGGCCTTGGACGCAATTTTGTGCGAGGCGGGTTTTTTCCCTGGGCTCTACACGTCTCCTCATTTGTTGGATTACGCGGAGCGCTTCCAAGTGGGGGGTCGGCCCGTCTCTCAGAAGATTCTGCACCGGAATCTGAAGCCCATCCTACGGTGGATTCGGCGAATGCCGCTGGCGGATCGTCCGACTTTCTTCGAGGCGACGACGGCATTAGCGCTAAAAATCTTTCGCGATTGTCAGGTGGATTTCGTGGTGTGGGAAACAGGGTTGGGCGGAAGGCTGGATGCGACGAATCTGGTGCGACCTGAACTTTGTCTTTTAACTTCGTTGGGCAAGGATCACGAGGAGATATTGGGTAAGGGGTGGGCGCGAATCGGGGCGGAGAAAGCGGGTATTTTAAAGAGGGGGGTGCCAGTTTTTTCCGCACCTTGGCCACCCCAAGCAGAGAAAGTTCTTGCGGCAAAAGCAAAGCAGTTGAGATGTTTTTGGCGGGTGGTGGTCCCTCTGGCGAGGACGGCCGATCGGCTGCCTTTGCTGGGTGCGCACCAGAGGCAGAACTTGGCCTTGGCGGTAGCGGCGGCACGGTACCTAGGATTTCCTGATCGGATCATCGGCAGAGGATTGGCGCGGACTCGATGGCCTGGGCGGTTTTTCCTTTGGCAAAAAAATCCGAGGATCGTGGTAGATGGAGCTCACAATGAGGAAGGGGTGCGGGCCGCATGCCAGACGTGGAAAGAAGTTTACGGGGGTGCGCCTAGGCGGGTGATCTTTGGATGTCTTCGAGATAAGCCAGCGGATCGGATGTTGGCGCGAATTCGGCGTGCGCAGACGGAGCTTTGGGGGGTAGCCCTGCAGGATGCGCGAGGTTCGGATCCTCTTGGCTGGGGGGTGCGGCCGTCCCGCTATTTTTCGAATTTGAAGGAAGCGCTGGAGGCCAACTCGGCCAACCCAGTACGAGGAGGTACTTTGATTTTGGGTTCCTTGGTCTTGGTGGGAGCAGTCCTGGCGGTGGGGCAGGATGGGGCCTCTACTTAGGGGCTCTGGACGACATTAGAGCGTCTTGGTTTTGAGACACTTTTTTCTTATAGGAGCGGAGGGATTTTGACAGTCGAGGCGCTTGAGAGCATTTTGTATGCAGCTCCCGCACCTTAAACCCATGACTTCCTCATGAATAAAGAAATACTACGAATGGTCCAATCCTCGATTGGAAGAAAGTGGATCGTGGCGGTGACGGGGGTCCTAATGATCGGTTTTGTAGTGGTGCATATGACAGGGAACCTGCAGATGTTCGCTGGCACGCCCGATAAGATTAATGGTTACGCCCATTTTCTGAAATCGTATCCGTTAGTGCTGTGGTCTTTTCGATTAGGCTTATTGGCGACGGCGGCTCTGCATATCTGGGGGACAATATCTTTGGCTAGGGAGAATCGGATGGCCAAGCCTGTGGGGTATGCGGTGGCTGGAAGAAAATCCCGTTTACAGGTGACTTTGACCAGCGTGACGATGGTGATTAGTGGAAGTATTTTATTGGGGTTTATAATTTTCCATCTTCTGCATTTCACCGCCCAGATGGTTGATCGTTCTTATGCCAGCATGGAAGCGGTGGTGGGTGGGGTGACGATGCCCGATGTTTATCGGATGGTGGTGACAGGCTTTTCTAAGCCATGGATCAGCATCTTTTATGTGGTGGCGATGGCGCTACTTTTTTCCCATTTGCGGCATGGTGCGGCCAGTGTCTGGCAGACCTTCGGATTGCGAGATCGGAATTCGGCGCAGTTAATCGAGATGGGTTCTTGGATATTGGCGGCGGTGCTGTTCTTTGGATTTAGTTCCATTCCACTGGCAGTTCTCTTCGGAGTTCTTAAATTGTGAAACTCGACGCTCGAATTCCGGCGGGGCCATTGGCGGAGAAGTGGACGCGCTTTAAGGCGAATGTTCGACTGGTTAGTCCTGCGAATAAGAGGAAGTACGAAGTGATTGTGGTAGGGACGGGGTTGGCGGGGGCCTCGGCGGCGGCCAGTTTGGCGGAGTTGGGTTATCAGGTGAAATCTTTCTGTTTTCAAGATAGTCCGCGACGGGCTCATTCGATTGCGGCGCAGGGTGGGATCAATGCGGCCAAGAATTATCAGAATGACGGGGATTCGGTGCGCAGGCTGTTTCAAGACACAATCAAGGGCGGAGATTTCCGTTCGCGAGAAGCGAACGTCCATCGGTTAGCTGAGGTGAGTGTAAATATTATAGATCAGTGCGTCGCTCAAGGAGTGCCCTTTGCTCGAGAGTATGGGGGGATGCTGGCCAATCGTTCGTTCGGCGGGGCGCAAGTATCGCGGACTTTTTATGCACGGGGGGCAACGGGCCAGCAACTCCTTCTGGGAGCTTATCAGGCTCTGAGTCGCCAGATTGGATTAGGCAAGGTCACGATGATGCCGCGCCATGAGATGTTGGATTTGGTGGTGGAAGAGGGGCAGGCCAAAGGAATTGTTACGCGTCATCTGGTCACGGGAGAATTGAAGACCCATGCGGCTGATGCGGTCCTGCTTTGCACGGGGGGATATGGCAATGCTTATTACCTATCGACCTATGCGCGAGGCTCGAATGTGACGGCGACGTGGCGGGCGCATCGGCGTGGTGCGCTTTTTTCTAATCCTTGTTTCACTCAGATCCACCCGACCTGCATCCCGGTGACGGGGGAGTATCAGTCTAAGCTGACTTTGATGTCGGAATCATTGCGCAACGATGGGCGCTGCTGGGTGCCGAAGGCCAAGGGGGAGCAGAGGGCAGCGGTGGCGATTCCGGAAGGGGAGCGGGACTACTTTTTGGAGAGGCTGTATCCGAGTTATGGGAATCTCGCGCCGCGGGATATTGCTTCGCGAGCGGCGAAGCGGGTCTGTGACGAGGGGCGTGGGGTGGGTCCCACGGGATTAGGAGTTTATCTGGATTTTTCCGAGGCGATTGGGCGATTGGGCGAGTCCACGGTGCGGGAGCGGTATGCAAATCTTTTTGCGATGTACCACGAGATCACGGGGGAGAGTGCGTATGAATCACCGATGCGGATTTTTCCTGCGGTGCACTACACGATGGGCGGGTTGTGGGTGGACTACCATTTGATGAGCAATGTCCCCGGGCTATTTGTTTTGGGCGAAGCGAACTTTTCCGATCACGGTGCCAATCGGTTGGGGGCCAGTGCTTTGATGCAGGGATTGGCGGACGGGTACTTTGTTTTGCCCTATACGATTGGGGATTATCTTTCGCAGCAGAAGCCACGGGGCGAGAAGACGGATGGACCAGCCTTCCAAGAAGCGATGGGCGCGACTCAGGCGCGGACGAAGAAATTACTGGGGGTGAATGGTCGTAAGCCGGTGAGTGAGTTTCATCGAAAACTAGGCAAAACTCTTTGGGACACGTGTGGGATGAGTCGGACAAAAAAGGGATTGGAAGAAGGCTTGGCTATTTTGGGTGGGTTGCGAGAGGAGTTCTGGAAAGATGTGAAGGTGCCGGGTTCGGGGGCCGATCTAAATCAGTCGTTAGAAAAAGCGGGGCGAGTTGCCGATTTTCTTGAATTGGGAGAGTTAATGTGTCGCGACGCGCTGGAGCGGGAGGAATCGTGTGGGTGTCATTTTCGGGAAGAGCATCAAACGCCGGACGGGGAGTGTGCGCGCAAGGATGCGGAGCACTCTTACGTTTCCGCTTGGGAATTTAAAGGGGAGGGGAAGCCAGAAGTTCGGCATACGGAGCCATTGAGCTTTGAGGAGCTGGCTTTGGCGACGAGGAGTTACAAATGAAGCTACATCTTCGCGTCTGGCGGCAAGCGAGTCGGCAAAGCGAAGGGAGCTTTGTCACTTACGAAGCGGATGGATTAACTCCGAACATGTCGTTTTTAGAGATGCTCGATGTGGTCAATGATCGATTGACGAAGGAGGGGCAAGAACCGATCGCCTTTGAGCATGATTGCCGAGAGGGAATCTGCGGATCGTGTGCTATGGCGATTAATGGAGAGCCCCATGGGCCGAATGCGGGGGCGACAACCTGTCAGGTTTATTTGCGCTCGTTTCGGGATGGGCAGACTTTGACGGTGGAGCCTTGGCGGGCGAAGGCTTTTCCTGTGATCAAGGATTTGGTGGCCGATCGGTCGGCTTTTGATCGGATCATTCAATCGGGCGGTTTTGTTTCGGTGGGCACAGGACAAGCGCCCGATGCCAATGCGATTCCTATTGGCAAGGGGATAGCGGAAAAAGCATTTGATGCAGCGCACTGCATTGGCTGTGGGGCTTGTGTGGCGGCCTGTCGGAATAGTTCGGCGATGCTTTTTGTCGCAGCTAAAGTCTCGCATTTAGGGTTGTTGCCGCAGGGGCAAACCGAGAGAAAGCAACGGGTGCAGAAAATGGTTGCGGCGATGGATGCGGAAGGTTTTGGGAACTGCTCGAATCAGTACGCCTGCGAGGCGGTCTGCCCGAAGCAGATATCGGTTGAGATGATCGCGAGAATGAATCGGGATTATGCGAGTGCGGTAGTCGATCAGATCTAGATCGAGGAGGACGGGTGCCCTGAAGTGGGGCGAGAAGAAGTTATTTTCCGCCGCCGCCAGGAATGCCTGAACCCCCTTCCCAAGAGGCGGGCTTATTCCAAGGTAGGGAATTCACGCTCTGTTCGTCCTTGGGGGTGCCGTCCGCGTTTTTACCGCTAGAGCTGGAGGCGCAGGCGGAAAGCAGGAGGAGTGAGGCGAGGGAGAAAAAGGCGAGGAGAGCGTGTTTCATAATACCCTTAGTAAACGACTTGGTCTCCGACTTCCAGGGCGCTGGCTGGAGTCCCCGGGAGGACATCGGCGACAGAAGTTTGGGCGTCGACGGTGACTGTTTTAATTTTTCCAATCATTTTTTCTCCACGATAGATAACCATGGTGAGTCCCTCGACAAGTTGGTCATTTTTGCCGAGGTCGAGAATTACGAAATTCCAAGTGGGGTTTACTGCGACGATTTTACCAGATAGGGAGATGGATTTCGCGCTCCCAGGCTTGGTCATTTCTACTTCGGTGCGGAGTTTTTTTAGTTCGAGGTCGAGTTTCTCCTTGGCGGCGTTGAGGATTTTGTTTTCTGATTCCGAGACCTTCATTTTTTCCGAGAGATCATTAAGTTCGGTGAAGAGTTCGGCGGGTTTTTTGCCTTTGAGCTCATCGGTATAAGACTGGAGCTGGGCCGAGGTGAGGGAGAGTTTGGAGTTGGTCGATTCCAAGTCCGTCTTGGTGGTGGTGAGATCTTTGGTCAGTTTATCTGCGGTAAGGCTGAGTTCCTGATTTTTGGCTTGGGCTTCGGTCAACTCCCCTTTGGTTTTTTCTTCGGAGGCCTTAGTTAGTTTGAGGTCTTCGCTGGTCAGTCCCCATTTTTCGCCAGCAGAAGAGATGGTAGTGGCGGGTTCCGCCTCGTTTTCCATGAAGTTACCATTGTAGGGCAAACCAAGGGCGGTGAACTTGCCGCTGGTTAGGCTGGTTTCCACCGCTCGGAGCTGGTTGGCAAACTGAGTTTTTTTGGTCATGACCATGAAGGCCAAGGCGGCAGTGGCGAGGGAAAGGCCGACTGATCCCCCTAAGCTAAGTTTTCCTGCAATAGTCATATAGGTCGCTGGAGATGACATTCGTCTCTCTGGACGATTTCCCAAGGCGATTTGTCTGCTTTGTTGTTGAGTTATTGGCGAGACTGCGAATTCATGTGAATTTCTTTTTTCGGTACTGGGTGATCGATTCGGATAGCTCCTGGCCGGCGGCGCGTAATTCGTCGCGGAGCCAGTCGGGTGAGAAGCCAAAGGCGCCGAGGGATTCTACTGCGGTCATTTCCGCGTGGTCGGCGGTGACTACGCCGATTTCTCCTTGAGTAGCGTAGGCTTGGGCGATTCGCTCGATGATGCTGTCCGCGGTTTGGCCGGCGGAGGCGTAGAGGATGGCGAGGGATCCGCGTCGGGTTTCTTCTTTGCCACCAGCTTGGCCATCAAAAACAAGGGTGACGCGCCAGCGTCCTGAATCGTGGAGGGTGGAAAGAAGGCGGATAAGTTCTTGGCGTGCGGAGGTGGGGCGGGAGTCGTGCTGGGTGCGGAGCTCAGGCCAAGCGTGGAGGACGCTGTGCCCGTCGACGAGAAGGTAGCGGGGTGCGGGGTCCGGGGAGGGCCGCGCAACAGGGTTCATCCCGCGGCTGGCTTGGGAGTCTTGGCGGCGGCCTTGGCTTTAATCTTTTTGCGTTTTAGATAACGCAACCGGCGGCGCTTCTTTAAAATGGCGTTATAAGGTTTTCCCATAAGAGGAAATGGTGGAGAGGGAGCGGGTCCGGGTCAAGGGTGGACCCACGGGTTTGCCAAAATTCTTTGGTGAGGTCATAGTTGGGGATGGTTTGGGCTATTCTTCTTTTGGTGGGAGCGACGCTTTTTCGGTGCCTTCGGCCGTGGGTTGGTGGGCCAGAGAATTTTGCGCCGTTGGCGGCGTTAGCTCTTTGTGGATCGCTTTATCTTCCTCGTCCGTGGAGTTGGGCGGGTCCGCTTTTGGCGTTGCTGATTTCCGATATTTTTCTAAATCTGCATTATGGGGTTGAGGGAGTGACAGGGACTACCTTGGCGGCGGGCGGAGCTTATCTTCTGATCAGTGCAGTGGGGGTGCATTTGGCTCGGCGTCCTTCGGTTTGGTTGTGGTTGGGGGGATCGTTGGGGGCTTCCATCCTATTTTATTTTGTGACGAACACGGCGGCGTGGTGGGGCTTACTGGCCTACGATAAGAGTTTAGCAGGGTGGATTCAGGCTTTGACCACTGGTTTGCCGGGATATGCGCCGACTTGGACTTTCCTGCGAGCTTCGGTGATTTCGGATCTTTTTTTTACGGTACTCTTTGTTGTCGGGGTAGAGTGGTCGGCTCGAAAATTCCCAGGGAAGGTTTCGTCGATTCTCTGGGCACAGCGGGTTGGTTGAGGTGGGTTTAAATTTGCGGATCGCGGTGATCGCGGATACGCATGGTCGGTTACCTACTTTTTTAATGGAGGGGATTACGGGGGCGGATGAGATTTGGCATTTGGGTGATGTTTGTGAGGAGGAGACATGGCAAGCGGTGGAACAGGTGGGACCTCCTGCGCTGGTGGTGCGGGGAAATCAGGATGCGAATTCCGCATGGCCGATGAGTTTAGATTTGGAGCGATTGGGGCATCGGTTTCATCTGTGCCATATTCCTCCGAGGTCGGCGCCTCTTGGGGTGAAGTTTTTTTTGCATGGGCACACCCATGTGCCGAGGGATCAGGAGGTAGAGGGGGTGCGGTTTTTGAATCCTGGCTCTGCAGGTTTAGCGAATAAAGGAGCTCCGAGATCGTTTGCTTGGCTGGAGTTGAGGAAGGGGGTGGAGCCGGTCTTTCGGTTGGTGGGGGGAGGGGGCGAAGGCTCCGCGACTAGTAATTTTTGATTTCGGATTGGAGAAAGGAAAGTTTGCGCTGAGGATGTGGGGAGGTTGAAGAGGTTAGGTGGCGGCGCTGAGGAGGTAATCGAAGTCGCTGAGGGAATCTGCATCGGGGTGGGAGGGGGAGTGGTGGCGTTCGAACTGTTTGACGACGCCGTCGACGCCGCAGGCGAGCAGGCCGAAGCGGCGGCGGATACAGCGGACGAGGAAGGGGTTGAAGCTGTAAAATCCGGAGAAGATTTTCTGGTTGAATTCTGTTGATTGATTGGACTGTTTACAAAAGAGGATGGCGTGAATGTCTGGGCTATCGAAAAGCACGACCCAGTAGCGGGCAATGGTTGGATGGAAGATGGGCACGAAGTCGATTTGGCGGGAGTGGGTGGGGGGGTTGCCTTCGGCCCAGACTCGGACGGTGTCGAGGTTGGAGGCCAGAGCGCTGTAGCGTTCGCGTTGGGGGGTAAAATTATCGAAATTTTGGAAGGTGGAGATGAGTTCGCCCTCGGCGGTATCGAGGGCAACGTCTTCGATGGCGTGGCTAACGGCAAGCATGGCTTCGTGGTTAAAGAGGTGGGTGACGTCTGCCGTGGGGAGGACGACGGCTTCGGAGAGTTTGGCGGAGCGGCACTTTGCTGACGAAGGCATGGACTGATGTTTTTTCGTTTTAAGATAAGGCTTGAGGAAGCTTTGAAATTGGCTACCCGAGTGTTTCTCGTGTGAAGTTCGACAAATCATATAGGAATTATTCAAAGTGCCATGAATGGGGGGGGATGCAAGTGGCTGGATTGCAGAATGGGTACATCTTATTTCTTGAGAGCGGGGGTGGGGATGACTCGGTCGAGGAGTTTGGCGGAGGAGAGGACGCCGGGGACCCCTGCGCCAGGGTGGGTACCTGCGCCGCAAAGGTAGAGTCCGCGGACATCTTCGGAGACGTTGTGAGGGCGGAACCAGGCGCTTTGGGTGAGGATAGGTTCGAGTTGGAAGGCGGAACCGTGGTAGGCATCGAGCCGAGATTCAAAATCACGAGGGGTGAAGATAAGTTTACTGACGAGGTGTTTACGCAGGTCGGGGACGATGGTTTTTTCTAAGGCGGTAAGAATACGATCGGCGTAGCCCTCTTTTTCCTTTTCCCAATCGATTTTGTCGCCGGGGGAGCCGAGATGAGGGACGGGGGAAAGGACGTAGAAGCACTCGTGGCCTGGAGGGGCGAGGGACGGATCGGTGCGAGTGGGGGCGTGGAGGTAGAGGGAGAAGTCTTCCGCGAGGATACGATTTTTAAAAATGTCATCGAGGAGGCCACGGTAGCGGGGTCCGAGCCAGATGGTGTGGTGGGCGAGATCGGGGTAGGTCCGGTTGGTGCCGAAATAGATTAGAAAGAGGGACATGCTGTAGCGCATTTTTTCTAATTTTCGATCGGTCCATTTGCGGCGAGCGGTGGGGGAAACTTTTTTGCGATAGAAATTGGCCACATCCGCGTTGGAGACGACGACCTTGGCGTGAAGAGTTTCGCCAGAGCGGAGGCGGACACCGATGGCGGCGCCGTTTTCGACGAGGAGTTCGTCGACGGGAGAGTTAAGGCGGAGTTTTCCACCCAGATCTTCCAAGAGTTTGACGAGGGCCTGGACGAGGGCGCCGGTGCCCCCCATAGCAAAGTGGACGCCCCATTCGCGCTCGAGGTAGTGGATCATGGCGTAGATGGAGGAGGATTGAAACGGATTGCCTCCTACGAGGAGGGGATGGAAGGAGAGGACTTCGCGGAGGCGTTGCGATTGAACGTGGCGAGAGGCCATCTGCCAGACGGAGCGGTCGGAGCGGAGGCGGATGAGGTCGGGGGCGACGCGGAGCATGTCGGTGAAACTTGAGAAAGGCTGGTCGGCAAGTTCGACGAAGGCTTTTTGAAAAATGGCGTGGGTTTCGCCGACGAAGCTGCGGTAGCCCTCGAGATCGCTGGGGAAATGGTGGCGGACTTGGGCTTCCATCTCCGCTTGGTTGCCGGTGTATTCGAAGGATTGGCCATCGTGCCAAGCGATTCGATAGAAGGGTTTGCAGGGGACGATTTGGACGTAGTCGGAGGTTTTTTTTCCTGCGAGGGCGAAGAGTTCGTCGAGGAGGAAGGGAGCAGTGAGGATGGTGGGACCGGCATCGTAAGTGAATCCTTTGTCGCGGAAGACGGAGGCGCGACCACCGGGTTGTTCGAGGGCCTCGAGGAGGGTGACATCGTAGCCACGGGCCTGGAGGCGAATAGCGGAGGCAAGTCCACCGAAGCCTGAGCCAATGACGATGGATGGGGGGCGAGCGGGTGCAATCATGGAGGGCTAGATCTTAGGCAGGACCGCCGAAGGAGGAAAAGTCGTCGAGATCGAGGACATCGAACCAGGTGGAGATGTCTTCCCGTTGTGAGTTAGAGGCCTTTTGGTAGCTATTCATCCGTTCGCGTTGTTCGATGGAGGCGGGTGTGCGTTGGTTCATAAAGTTGGACCAAGCTTCGATTTCCTGACCGCTACGCGGATGTTTCTGATTTTTCTCGATCCAGCGGAGGATTTCTCCATCGCCTGAGCCACGAGCGACCTGTTTTTTGAGGGCGATGGGATTTAAGCCTGCAAATTTTAAAAAGTACTGGTCGAGCGGGCAGTTGTAGTTGTACTCGCCGTTTTTTTTGAGAAGAGCAGCACGACACTTGTCTAGAACTCGGGGAAGAAGAACATATCCGCCGAGTCGGACGCGAGGGCTACGGGGAGGTTGGCGGGTTAGGTCGGGGGCAGATATTTTGGGCATCGCAAGACAATGCCTTGATTAGAGGTGGGGGCAAGTGGTGGAGAGATAAATACTTAGAGGGAAAGGAATGGCCTTTTAGGCTCGAGGCAGATAGTAGGGGCAAAGATTAATGTAAGTAACTGATGATCAACATATAGATTATTTGAACAGAGGGCTGAATTCTTGGTCTAAGCTATTAGTTATGATGAAAAAATACAAATCTTCGGTATTTTCGATCGACCCCTTGATAACTGGGCGAATGGTGCTTAGGTTAATACTAGTGAACCGCGCATTTAGATTTTCATTAAGTTGCCTTATTTTTTTGGGTTCATGGACCGTGGAGGGGGCCCCTGATTTTAAGATTCGTTATAACCAGAAATTTCCTTGTTTAGAAATAATGGATAGTAAGGCGGTGAAGATTACTGATGTGACCGAGGGAGCAAAGGGCGAGACGGTGACCTCGGGAAAAGCGAGTTTGAATATTTCCTTTATTAAAAATGCGGATGGTCTGCCTGAAGTGACCTTGCGGGAGGCCAAGTCTCCGCTTTCGGAAATGGAGATTGAGGCGTTTGGGCTTTCGGTGGGGTTGAAGCCTGAGGGAACTGTGTTGGTACGGTTTGGGGCGGACAATAAACCGAAGTTTGAAATGGATCGGACGGGGGGTTCTCGTTTTCTGATGGCGGATTTAGGTAATCTGGACACGGCCGCAGGGAAGGAACTTGCGACGGATGCGACTGTGCCTGCTGGGCCCTCGAAAGGTCTCTTACGATTCCGAGAAAGGTTGGCGGCTTGGAAGGCGGGTGTAGGTAAGGGAGGGTGGAGTAATCGTCCAGGAAAGATATTGGATTGTGGCTCGGATGCTCTGGTGACCTACACGGCTTTGCCTGAGAGAAAACTTTTGGACGGAGAGGCGATCCAGATTGGGGCATTAGTTAAAGTTGGGCCGAAGGACGCGGTTTCGTTCCAAAGTGGGCCTGGAATTTATCACACCGCAATGCCGGGCACTCAGTTTACGGTCGCCCCGCTGGAAGTGGGGCAGAAGGATGTGAAGGTGACCTTGGTGCAGGGAACTTTGCTGACCGATGTGCTCGCCCCGTTAACGGTCCCAAGGATGGCAGTGCTGGGAGTGGGCAATGGTATGGTGGTGCAAGCTTCGGAAGGCCTATTTCAAATTTCGAAATCAGCGCCTGCGGAGGTGGATCTGATTGTGGCGAAAGGTGGGATCCGCTTGGTTGAGGAGGCGGGGGCGGCAATGGTGGGAGAGGTGAAAGCGGGAAGCATGATGCAGTGGCCGGCGGAGAGAGTAGGAAAGAAGACTCCTCAAGGGTCGCCCGAGTTGGCCACTTTAGCGAAGGTGGATGAGAATGCTCGAATCTCCCTCTTGATTGATATGGTTGAGGACGCGATGGCCG
>CANESK010000019.1 GCA_947441075.1 Verrucomicrobia subdivision 6 bacterium | reverse complement strand
GTTCGATAGGTTTACCGATTATGTCCGGAATTTCTTCATGGAAGGGAGCTAAGCCTACATCTTTTGGGAGGCTGATAAATGAAGCCCCGGGCCGCCCAGATTCTGCGGCGCGAACCGCGTTACCAAAAATATCACCGAGCTCTTGGGGTGCGACAACCTCGGCGGAGTATTTTGTCAGTGATTTTAAAACAGTGACCCCGTCCAGTGTCTGGTGGGTTTGTTTGAGGCGATCTTCTAAAGGAACTTCTCCACCGATGGCGAGGACTGGACTTCCCTCCGAAGTCGCCGTGATTAACCCTGTGGCAAGATTGGCAACTCCAGGTCCCGAAGTAACCAGGCAAACACCGACGCGCCCCGTCATACGGCCCATGGCAGCTGCCATGAATGCGGCATTCTGTTCGTGGCGGCAGACGACCAGTTTGATTTTTGAGGAGGCCAGGGCGATGAAGACCTCGTCAATTTTAGCCCCAGGAATACCGAATACATGAGTAACGCCGATGTTTTCCAACATCCGAACGAGGGCTTCAGCACAATTCATCGAAGTAATATAATATGATATGAGCTACGTGCGAGGCGATTCCTAGCGGCTAGCTTGGAGACTTTCTGGGTGGATAATCACGGGGCGGCCTTTTTCGTGCAGTTGAGCCAGGGAGGTCAGGCCGCAGAGGCGGGCCTGATCGCGCAGGGTATAGAGGATGGATTGGAGGACTTGCCGAACCCCGCCTCGGCCATTATCCACGCAGGCATAAATAACCGGCCGGCCGATACCAACGAATTCTGCTCCCTGGGAGTAGGCGATGAGGACATCGGTTGCGCTTCGGACACCGCTATCGAACCAGACACCGAAACGGGGAGCGGACTTCTTTACCTTTTGATGGATTTGCCTGAGGACATCGATCGGGCTAACGGAGTTGAAGACGAAGCGGCCGCCGTGGTTGCTGACATAAACGCCGTCCGCTCCTGATTTTTGCACCGAGACGGCGTCCTCCACGCTCATCACGCCTTTGACCACAAGGGGGAGTCCGCGCCGATGGGTTATCTTGGAGTATGCGGGGGAGATGGTTTGCTGGGTGTGAGCCAAGCGAGCGAGATAAGCGACCGACCACGGGTACATTTTGGATTTTGGGTTTTTGTCCGAATTTTGTTTGGCCATGCCCTTGAACTGAATTTCGCGGGCATAGGTGAAGGCATTTTTCAAATCGAAGGTACGGGCCAGTTTGGCAACTGGAATCCTCAAACGGCGGGAGGCGTAGGCGAGGACGGAAGGAGTGCGGGTGCCGACGCAGCGGATTTTGAGGAAGCATTTATAGTTAAACATCGGATCTTCAAAGAGGTTGCCGGCAATTTTTGAGGCGTAAGTGAAGTCGGCGTAATCATCCATCATCTGAATCCCGCCGTGACCAGCACCGGCATCGATGGTGAAGATGAGGACGGAGAGGTTGGTTCGCTTCACTCGCTCAATGATTGAGCGGTTGATATCATCGTCATCCGTTAGATAGATCTGGAACATGGAGAATGGTGGGGCGCCTCCTGGGCTGCGAAGGCGGGGATTGAAGTAGTAGGCGTTGCCTTCGACGGCACGGCAGATTTTCTCCAGAGTGTATTTGGTCAGATGGCCGAGGGTGTAGACCACGTTGGCATCGGTCGCGCCTTGAGCGCAGGAGATCTCGTCCGAATTCTTTCCGTAAAGGTTGGCGGCTCCGTAAGGAGCGACAAAAACAGGGGTGGGGCTGGTCAGCCGGGTTATGCCTAGCTCTTTGGACGAGAGAACCACAGTTTGGGGGTAGGAGAAGGATTTGTCAGATCGGAGATAGCGGGGGGTGATGCGGTATTTGGAAAACGCTTCGACATTTTTCCGGGTGCTATCGCCAGCGGCCGATTCGGCTTCGCCGTACCAGCCAAAGACATGTTTCGAAACCTCGCTTTTTACCTTGGCCCGAAGTTTTTCCATATCCCACGGGACGGGAGGAAATTCGTTTTGTTTATTTGAAAGGGCACCCTTGATTTCTGGGTAGCCGAGAAGGGGGCGTAGAGAGGTTTCGCTAAAACGGCGGGCATAGCTATCGGGGGAGTTGAGGAGAGTGCGGATGCCGTTTTCGGAGAGGTCGACAGGAAATTTCTTCATGGGATGTATCTTTAAAGGTTTGCGAGACACTGTGTTTATGGATTTTCGGATAGGGTGATACCAGAGTTATTTTCGAGGAAGAAGTCGATCGACCAGGCGGTTTCGAAAAGGACAACCGATCGGTTTTGGGCGTCGGTAGCTTGAATCGCGGTGGAGGGCAGAACGAGAGGCTTTGGGTTGGAACGGGATCCTGTGGGCCAGCGGACGAATTTCCAGCGGGCGGGTTCGATTCGAGTTTCGGCCCCGTACTCGGATTCGAGGCGATGACAGAGGACATCGAACTGGAGGGGACCAACTGCGCCTAGGAGGGGAATGGAGGAGGTGTTTCCCTCGAGTTGATATTTCTGAGCGACTCCTTCTTTGAGGAGTTGATCGAGGCCGGTGCGGAACCGCTTTTGCATGGCGCTGGTGGCGCAGTGGACGAAGGCAAAGCACTCTGGTGGAAAGCGTGGGATCTCGTCGAAAAGAGTGCTGGGCTCTTCGGTGAGGGTATCGCCGATTTGCAGATCGTGATTCCCCACCAGACCGACGACATCGCCTGGCCAAGCGTCGTCGACAGTTTCGCGTTCACGAGCAAAGAGGCGTTGGGAGTTGGAGAGGCGTAGATTTTCCCCTGTACGGGGATTGAGTGCGACCATATCTCGGCGGAAGTGTCCTGAGACTACTCGGACGAAGGCGACACGATCCCGATGACGTGGATTCATGTTAGCTTGGATCTTGAAAACGAATCCTGAGAAGGATGGGGATTCAGGGAGAATTATTTCCTTGGAAGAGCGTCGGGGGCCAGGGGGCGAGGCGAACTGGAGGAAGCGTTCGAGGAGGAGTCGGACGCCGAAATTATTTGCGGCGCTACCAAAAAAGACGGCGGTGAGTTTGCCCGCACGCAGGTCATCGAGTTGAAAGTTGGCTCCCGCTCCATCGAGAAGGGCGAGTTCATCGCGGAATTTTTGATAGGTATCGGGAGACAGGGAGGCACGGACTTTAGGATCGTCGACGCCGCCGACCTGTTCGGGAGCGCGGTAGGCTCCTCCTGGGACTTTTTCGAAGAGGTGGACTTCTTTTTCTTGGCGGTCGTAGACCCCGCGGAACTCGGGACCACTGCCTAAGGGCCAGACGCAGGGTGCGGCATGGATGCCGAGAACGTTCTCAAGTTCATCCAGAAGATCGAGCGGGTCACGGGCGGGACGATCGAGCTTGTTCATGAAGGTAAAGATGGGGACTCCGCGACGTCGACAGACTTCGAAGAGTTTTCGGGTTTGAGGTTCGATTCCTTTGGCGGCATCGATGACCATGACTGCGGCATCGACGGCGGTAAGGACTCGGTAGGTATCTTCGGAAAAGTCTCGATGGCCTGGGGTATCGAGGAGGTTGACGACGTGGTCACCGTAGGGGAACTGGAGGACGGTGGATGAGACGGAGATCCCGCGTTGCTTTTCGAGTTCCATCCAATCGCTGGTGGTGGCTCTTTGGTTACGACGAGCGGTGACACTGCCTGCGAGTTGGACTGCCCCGCCGTACAGGAGGAACTTTTCGGTGAGGGTGGTTTTTCCCGCGTCGGGGTGGGAGATAATCGCAAACGTGCGGCGCCTCGCGATTTCGCGATTGGCCAGAGGGTTGGCTGGGCTAGGGATCGGGGTCATGCAGTTTGCTTCCTTCTTGTGCCAAGTGACCCGGCAAATCGGTCCACGACAGCGGGTGAATCCCGCGGTTCGGCTGAGAAGGATTCAAAGCCAATTCTAGGGGCGTAGCAACGTAGGAATCTTTCGAGGAAAGGAGGAGTAGGGTGTTGTTTAGTTCTTGTGGGGGTCGCATCAAATCGGACAGAGTGAGGAATGAAAAGAAGCCTCTTTATAATTCTGGTTTTTGCGATGAATGGGTTTAGTCAGCCCGCGCCGGTGACTCCTCCGCCTGCAGCACCCCCCGCTAGGCCTTTTATTAAGTGGGCGGATGCGAATGACCAAGATTATTACGGGTACAACGACTACTACTATGGCGGAGGCGGTTATGGGTATGGCGGATATGGAGGCCGTGGCAGGGATTGGAACAATAGTTCAGACGGGCGTTATGAAAGCAGGGGAAATCATCGTGGCGCAGATCGGGCGCGGGGTGGTGGGGGTGGGGGGCGTGGGCGTTAAGAAGACTCCTCTGGAACGCGGAACTGTCCGTTGAGAGTTTGGTTAAGGTCGTTCATGGCGAGGGTGAGGTCGGAGTGGAATGGTGTGGTGGGGGTGGTGGCGAGGGCAGTGGCGGCGCGTTGAGTTAGGCCGTGGCTGGGATTGGTTTCGGTGATTTTGCCGATGAGTTGATCGACTTGCTTAATTTTTTCTCGGGTGGAGCGGATTGTTTCTAGGGCTTGGGTTTGGGAAAGAGTGCCAGAGGATACCTGGAGGAGCTGTTGGCATTGGAAGAGGCGACAGCGGTGGGGACGATTTTCATAGATCCCACACTGATTATTTTGGTGGGCGGGGCAGGGTTGTCGAAAGCTGACGGCGCCCTTTTTTCGTTTAATGATCAAGCCGAGGGAGGAGAGGGAGGTGGCGGAATCGTTGGGTTGGAGAACAACAGAGTGAAAGAGAGTGCCGTCGCAGCACATTCCACAACTAGAGCATAAGGAATTGCTCGGGTCTGTGGGAATGGAAGGCACGAAGTTGAGAATAAACTAAAAGCCGGTGCTGACGATAAAAGGTCAGCACCGGCTGGTTGATCACTTCTTAACGAAGTGGACTTGCCTAAGAGTTAGTTCTTTTCCGCGGGCGGCTGAACTTTCGAAGGCTTGTTGGTGGATTTGCTGTTGGTTGAATCGCTACCGCAGCTACCGCAATGAGCGTAGGTGGGTGCGAGGGATAAGGTTAGGAAGGTTAGGGTCAGTAGTATGTATTTCATGGAGTAGCTACTACCTTGCAATAGATCGGTGTCAAATGATGAGAGGATTGACCTACGACCCCAGTTAAAGAAAAGGCTAATATAAAGCGTTAGCGGGCAACAAGATATCAGACCTACGACCCCACGTATGTTGTTGCACCGGAAGGGGTTGGGAGGGCTATTTTTGAAGTTTGCGGAGTTGGTCGCCGAGGAAGTTTAGTAGAAGAAGAGTGAAGGCGAGGAGCAGGGAAGGAAAGACGATTAACCACCACGGAGTTCGGATGGGGTTGAGGAGAGCAGCACCATCGGCAAGAAGGGTGCCCCAACTGGCGAGGGGGGCTTGGACTCCGAGACCGAGGAAGCTGAGGAAAGATTCTTCAAGAATAACTGCGGGTAAGGCGAGGGTAAGGTAGGTAAGGACGATAGGGAGGACTTGAGGGAGGATTTGGCGAAAGAGAATGGTGGGAGTGTTTTGTCCGATGAGTCGTGCGGAGAGGACGAAGGCTCGCTCTTTGATGGAGAGGACTTGGGCACGAACGATTCTGGCTAAGGTGAGCCATTCGACGAGTCCGAGGCCGACGAACAGAAGGAGGAGTCGGGCATGGGAAGCGAGCGGAGCGAGGAAAGTGCCGTCGAGAAGATGTTTTAATTTTAAATCGAAGAGGCTGATCAGGACGATGACGAGAACGATGCGGGGAAGAGCGTAAAGAATATCGACAAAGCGCATCATGGCGTTATCGATACGGCCACCGAGATAACCTGAGATGAGGCCGTAGGTGACGCCGACGAAAAGGCTGATGGTGGCTCCGACGAGCCCGACGAGGAGAGAGATGCGGGCGCCGAAGAGAAGGCGAGTGAGAAGATCGCGTCCATGGAGATCGGTGCCGAGCCAGTGAGTGGCGTCGGGTGAGGCCAAGCGGGTTTGGGAAATCTGGTCCACGCTGTAGGGACTAAAGTAGGGGCCGAAAATCGCGGCGAGAGTGAGCAAAGCGAGAGCGGCTAAGCAGAGATGGAAAGGACGCGGGTTCATGAGGATAAACTGATGCGTGGATCGAGAAGGGCCGTGAGCCAGTCCGCGATCAGGTTAAAGAAAAGAAGGAGCAAGCAGTAGACCAGGACAACGCCTGAAACCAAAAAGACGTCGCGGTTGATAACGCCGCTGACAAAAAATTGGCCGATTCCTGGGATTGCGAAGGTTTCCTCGATGAGGAGGCTTCCAGTAAGAATACTGGCAGCGAGGGGTCCAGCGTAGGCGACGAGGGGGAGGATGGCAGGGCGGAGGGCGTGGAGGAAGACGAGGTTGGGTTCGGTGACTCCTTTGGCTCGGGCGGTGCGGATAAAGTCTGCGCCAAGAACTTCGAGGAGTCCTGAGCGGGTGAGACGAGCACAGACGCCGACGAAGGGCAGGCTGAGGCAAAGAGAGGGGAGTATGAGTTGGGATGGGCTCCCCCAACCTGCAGGCGGGCATAAGCGGATATAGAAAGAAAAAAGAAGGACGGTGACGGGAGCTAGAATAAAAGTGGGGATGGAAAGAGTGAGCAGGGCTAGGCCATTAAGAAAAGTTCCCGAGGGCTTTCCTTGGCGAGCGGCGGACCAAGCTCCTAGGGGAATACCTAAGGCGAGTGCGAGGGTGAACGCGATGGAGCCGAGAAGAAGAGAGCGCGGTAGGGATTGGCCAATGATCTCATTGACGGAACGGCCGCGAAATTTCAGAGAATCGCCCAAATCTCCGTGGAGAAGGTTCGAAGCATAGTGGAAGAGTTGATTGGGTAGCGACCCGGAGAGACCGTACTTGGTCTCGAGCATGGCTTGGGTGGCGGGATCGAGGGCGCGTTCCGAGGAGAAAGGGGAACCGGGCGCAAGACGAACTAGGAGAAAGCATATGGCTATAACAGAGAGGGCGACGGGAATTGAGGACAGGATGCGTCGAAGAAGAAAGGAGATCATGGAAGGGGTAGGTTACGAGTGTAAGGGTCCCGTAGGGAAGTGGAGAAGGGAGAAGTAGTTATGAATTGTGGATTACTCCCCAGTGGTTACGCGACGCAATAGTTAGAAAAAAAAGTGGAATTATTAACAACAGGAACTAACATAATCTTTAGATGAAGATCCTGTCAAAGCTACTGGTTTTGAGTTGGCTATTCTATGGATTGGCGGGGGTGGTGCATGCGGAAGTGGTAGTTGGAAATATAGGAAATCCCGCCATGGGCAATAACCACCATACCGTGATGTCATATTCAGCAAAATATGCACAAAAATTCACAACAGGGAATCTTAACCTAGGCGATGCGGATCTGAATGGTCTTGTTTACCATAAATTTTCTTGGGCATTGCAACCTGCGATAGGAGGGTTCGATCCCGATCTCGAGGATTTTCCTTGGGCCGATACTATTTTCGAGTGGAGCCTCTTGTCTGATGTTGAGGGTTCCCCTGGCACTACAGTTTTTTCGGCCTTTCGTGCCTTTTATCTCTCGATTTCAGAACCTGGGGTTGCATCTGATAGCTACAGCGGGTCATTTGTTCTACAGTCCAACTCATCGTACTGGCTAAGCATCCGTTTTCGTGACGCGGACAGCTACACTGGGCTTGGTTGGTACCCTACTTTGCCGGTGACTTCGGATTTGTCAGTTTATGGAGCCGGTTCTTTAGGAGGACTTATGGTTAATACCGGAACTGGTTGGGGGGAGGTATCTGGCCGGGCACTGATAGAGATTGAGGCTGAAAGTGTGCCTGAACCTACTTCGTTACAGCTTTTGGGGTTCAGTTTGGGCAGTCTGTGGATATTGCGGGGCAGACGTCGTAAGGCTTAGCCTGACGGTTAAGGCTAAGGATTGGAGGCACTTTATGCTGGGCCTTTTCTGATCCCCCTAGAAAAGGCTCTGCAAGTTATCGATTATTTTCGAATCCAATGGATTCAGGATCTAGGGACCTCTTAATTTCAGAAAAGGGGTGGTCATCAAGCAGGTTGGGGTAGAGACCGGCCCACTTCGTTGGGTCGAACATAAGACAACCGACGAAATGGTAAATGGGGATGATGGGGAGGGCTTGAGTGACAAGAATGGTTTCAGCTTGCTCCATGAGATGCAGGCGGCGTGCGGGGTTCGGCTCGGCGAGAGCGGAGGCGAGGAGGGAGTCGTAGGTGGGGTCGGACCAGCCCGTACGATTATTGCCGCGACCTGTGACAAAGCAGTCGAGAAAAGTATTAGGGTCGTCGTAATCCCCGACCCAGCTGGAGCGGGCGATATCGAAATCGAGTTCATCGAGCGAGCGAAGGTAGGTAGCCCACTCTTGGTTGCGGAGTTCTACGGTGACTCCGAGTTCACGTTTCCACTGGGCTTGAATCTCGATGGCGAGTTGTTCGTTTAGTTCTGATTTATTGTAGAGCAGAGAGATTCGGGGAAAGTCCTTTCCATTAGGGAAGCCTGCTTGGGCGAGTAAGCCTCGAGCGGTATCGGGATCAGAGGAGAGTCCTTCTGGGGGGTGGTAGTCGGCCATGCCACGTGGGCAGAGAGCGGTGGCGACGGGTTCATTTCCGCGGGTAATTTTGTCGGTGATGGCTTCTTTGTCTAAGGCGATGGCGAAGGCGCGACGGATTCGAGCATCGTTAAAAGGAGGGCGAGTGACTTGAAACCGATAGAAGTAGGTGGCGAGAAGTGGTCCTGGATGGAAGTCAGGGCGTCCGCGCAATTCGGGAAGAATCAAAGAGGGAATGAGTCCTTTATCGAGGAGGACGTCGGCTTGGCCTCCCGAGTAGAGATTGAAAGCGGTACTGGCGCGATTGACGGCGAGAGCATCGATCCGGTTTAGAGCAACGCGTTCGGGGGTGTGATAGAGCGGATTCTTTTCAAGGGAAACGCGGTCGTTGATTTTCCAGTCAAGGAGACGGTAGGGACCGTTACCGACCCAGTTTTCGGGGCGTGTCCAGCGGTCACCGTATTTTTCGACGGTGGGACGATGGACGGGCAGGTAGGTGGTGAAGGAGGTGAGAGCAGGAAAGAATGGGGTGGGGTGGATGAGTTCCACGCGGAGAGTTCGGGCGTCGACGGCTTGGATGCCGACTGAGGGGGCGGTGAGTTTTCCTGAGTGGTAATCTTCTGCGCCTCTAATGAAGTAGAGGATTTCGGAGTAGGGAGATCCGGTGGCAGGATCTAGAGCGCGGAGCCAACTGTAGCGGTAGTCCTCCGCGGTCAGTGGATCTCCGTTGGACCAGTGGAGATTGGGTCGGAGGGTGAAGGTGTAGGTGCGACCATCGGGAGAAACTGTCCATTTTTCGGCACAACCTGGGACGGGACGGGCGCGAGCGTCGCGACGGACGAGACCTTCAAGTAGAGCGGTCGTGAGTCGTCCCTCGAGTTGGCCTGAGATGATGGCGGGATCGAGGGATTGAGGTTCTGCGCCGTTGCAGATAATGAGATCAGCGCGAGGTCGTGAGCTGCAACCTGCCAAAACGAAAATAGAGCAAAGTAGGGCGAGCAGACCGGGGATACCCCGGCAGAGAGTCATTAGGGTTTGGCGGGTACGACTGGTGCGGCGGGCGGAAGAGGCTTTGAGGTCGCGGTGGGTAATGGGGTGGTGGGCAGGGTTGTGGAAGTATTGTTGGTGCTGGCTGTGGGGAGCGGTTTGCTGAGTTCTTCTTGGAGTTTGCTGTTGCCCAGAGTGCGGTGACTGTAGAGAAGGCCGAGGGTGAGGGTGAGCGTCATAAAGATGACTCCAAGCCAGATGGTGGCTTTGGTGAGGACGTCGGAGGTTTGGGCTCCAAAGATGGACTCGGTGAAATTGCCACCGAAAGCTGCGCCTAAACCCTCGGAGCGGGGTTTCTGCATGAGGACGAGCAGGGTCAAAAGAGTGCAAACGAGGATATTGATCCCCAGTAGAACGTAGATGGCGAGATTAATCATTTTAGGAAGCCCGAAGAGTTCGAGCACTTTCAATGATATCGAAAAAAGCCTTCGCGTCGAGACTTGCTCCGCCGACAAGCGCGCCGTCGATATCGGGCTCGGACATGAGGGCGGTGGCGTTGTCGGGTTTGACGCTGCCGCCGTAGATCACGCGAACATCCGCCCCTTTGCTACCGAATTGCTGAGTCAGTAGTACGCGAATCTGGTGGTGGACCGTATTGGCCTGATGGGGGGTGGCAACTTTTCCCGTGCCGATCGCCCAGATGGGTTCGTAAGCGACAACCAGCTCCTCGATCTGATCCGCAGGAAAGCCTGCAAGAGATGCGCGGACTTGGGATTCGATAACGGCTTCGGTCTGTTTTTCTTGGCGCTGTGTAAGGGATTCGCCCACACAAACAATGGGGCGGAGGTGATAATCGACTGCGGTGATGGCTTTAGCGGCGACAAGGGCATCGGTTTCATTGAAAAGCTGACGACGTTCTGAGTGACCAAGAATGACGTAGCGGACTCCGAATTCTCGGAGCATGGATCCAGATATTTCACCCGTGAAGGCCCCTTCTTTGTTTTGGTGCATGTTTTGGGCACCGAGAGCGAGGATGCCGTGCCGACCGAGAGCGTCAGAGGCTGCGGGTAGGGAAGTGAAAGGAGGGCAGGCGACGAGATCCATATTGGCGATGCGGCTGACACGCGTGCCAATGTCCTGAAGGAGGTCGCGGGTATCAGACGCGGTACGATGCATCTTCCAGTTGCCAACCACAATCGGGCGACGGGTGATGACACTTTTCTTGGGTTTCATGAGTTTTTTTGGAGGGCGGCAACCCCAGGGAGTACTTTGCCTTCAAGAAACTCTAAGGAGGCCCCGCCTCCTGTGGAGATAAAAGTAACCTGCTGGCTGAAGCCCGCTTGCTTGATGGCAGTAACAGAGTCTCCGCCTCCGATGATGGAGACCGCTTTTCGATTGGCGGCGACGGCTTGGGCGATGGCAAAGGTTCCTTTGGCGCATTCGGGAATCTCAAAGACGCCCATAGGACCATTCCAGAGAATGGTGGCGGCGGAGGAAATTTCTTTGGCATAGGTGGCACGAGCTTGGGGACCGATATCGACACCTTCCCAGCCATCGGGAATATCTTCCCCAGGAACGGTGAACTTTCCTGGGGAAACTTGGCGAGCGGCGAAGTCTAATTTCTCGACGATAAAAGTGTCCTCGGGGAGAAGGAGTTTGACGCCTCGCTGGGCGGCTTCAGCGAGAATTTCTTTAGCGAGGGGGACTTTGTCGGGTTCGCAGAGCGATTTGCCGATCTTTTTTCCTTGGGCGAGACGGAAGGTGTAGCTCATGCCTCCACCAATTAGGATGGTGTTAGCTTTTTGCAGGAGGGAACGGAGCACTCCGATCTTATCACCGACTTTGGCTCCGCCGAGAATGACAAGGAATGGGCGTTTAGGTTGAGAGAGTTCGGTACCGAGGTAACGTAGCTCTTTAGCGAGAAGAAGGCCTGGGGCGGCATGAGTGGCGAGGTGCGCGACGGCTTCAGTAGAGGCGTGGGCGCGGTGGGCAGAACCAAAGGCGTCGTTGACGTAGAACTTAGCAGAACCGAGAAGCTTTTTTGCGAAGGCAGGATCGTTTTTCTCTTCCTCAGAATGAAACCGGAGATTTTCTAGGAGCAGAACTTGCCCAGGAGCAAGGGCAGCGCGGATTTTTTCGGTTTCGGGACTGACGCAGTCGGAGGCAAAAAGAACGGGCCGTCCGAGAAGTTTGCTGAGGTGGGCGACGACGGGTCGAAGGGAATATTTTTCTACGGGTTGCCCTTTGGGGCGACCGAGGTGGCTCGCAAGGACAAGGGAGGCACCTTTTTCCAAAAGAAGTTTGAGAGTAGGGAGGGTTTCTTGGATTCGAGTATCATCGGAGATTCGCAAGCCTTCGGGGGAAGGTTCCAGCGGGACATTGAAGTCGCAGCGGACAAAGACCTGTTCCCCTTTAGTTTGGAGGTCGTGGACGGTGAGGTGGGACACGGAGAATCAGCCTGCAATGTGGCGGAGAAGGTCGACACAGCGATTGCTGTAGCCCCACTCGTTGTCGTACCAACTGACGAGTTTAAAGAAACGTTTATTCAGACCCATGCCTGAGGTGGCGTCAAAAATACTAGAGGCAGGGCTATGAATGAAGTCGGAGGAAACAACCTCATCGGTGGTGTAGAGGAGGATGCCCTTGAGATAAGTCTCGGAAGCTTTCTTCATGGCCTGGCAGATTTCCTCGTAGGAAGTGTCTTTGGTGGTGCGGACGGTGAGATCGACGACGCTGACGGTGGGCGTGGGGACGCGGAAGGACATGCCCGTGAGCTTGCCTTGAACTTCGGGGCACACGAGGCCGACGGCTTTGGCGGCACCGGTGGTCGAAGGGATAATGTTAATGGCGGCGGATCGTCCACCTTTCCAATCTTTACGGGATGGACCATCGACTGTTTTCTGGGTGGCGGTGTAACTGTGGACGGTGGTCATGAGTCCTTCTTCCACACCGAATCCCTCTTTGAGAAGAACATGAACAAGAGGGGCGAGACAGTTGGTGGTGCAGGAAGCATTGGAAATAATGTGATGTTTCGCGTGGTCGTACTTGAGGTGATTGACGCCCATGACGACGGTGATGTCCTCACCTTTGGCAGGGGCGGAGATGATGACCTTGGAGCAGCCTGCGGTGAGATGGCCCTTAGCTTTATCTGCTTCAGTGAAGAGGCCGGTTGATTCGATAACGTAATCGATGCCGAGATCTTTCCATGGCAGGGCGGTGGGACCTTCTTTAACGGCAAGACACTTGATTTTATGGCCGTCAACGACGAGAACATCGTCTTCGGGAACGGAAGGAGAAGATTTTTCGCTATGAACTTGCCCGGGGAATCGGCCTTGGGTGGAGTCGTATTTTACGAGGTAAGCGAGGTTATCTGCGGGGACGAGATCATTGATGGCGACAACATCAAACTTCTTCCCAAGTAGTCCTTGCTGGCAGAGAGCACGGAAAACAAGTCGGCCGATCCGTCCGAAACCATTGATTGCAATTTTTTTATTAGCCATAAGAGCCAGCTAACGTAGCGAGCGAGTGAAGATGCGTCAACGCACGACTGGATGGGCAAGAAATGAGACGGAGCTCCGACCATATTCTCGGTGCCAGACAGTTTTTAATGGGGTGAGAGGGCTCCACTTTGAGGAGCAGGAGTGTTCCCAGATGATTCGGCCGTTGGGGCGAAGAAGAAGATGGAGGCCTTGAACTACGGGCCAGAGAGAAAGTTCGGCGCCCGTTTTGTCGTAGGGTGGATCGAGAAAAATAAGATCAAAGGAAGCGGGGGTAGCCCGCGGAAGCCAAGCTTCCACGGAAGACTCGATGACGGGCGAATCATATTGAAGGGAGGATATATTTTGTCGGAGGGCCGCGGCGGTACGGAACTCTTGTTCAACAAAAAGGGCGGAAGCGGCGCCGCGACTGAGGGCTTCCAGTCCGTAAGCTCCGGTCCCGGCAAAGAGATCGAGGATATGGGCCTCAGGGACGAGGGCGCCGAGGGCGGAGAAGACAGCAGCACGGACTCGATCTTGGGCGGGGCGGAGATCGGGCAGATCGGGGACTTGGAGGCGTCGACTGGAGTGGGTGCCCCCCGTGATACGAAGATAGCCTCCCCCTCGTCGGGGATGACATGGGGTCGATTTTTCCGTATGACGTAAGGATGCCTTCTTCATTGCAACCCAAGTGGTGTATCATTTTGAATCCTGCCGCCAAGGGAGATCAAGCGCGGCGAACACTGAAGCGGGTGGCGCATCTCGCGCCCGAGGCGAAGGTTTATTTGACGGAAAAACCAGGGCACGGCGTAAAGCTAGCGCGGGAGGCCTCGGAAAAAGGGTACACCACGGTGGTGGCGGCGGGTGGGGATGGGACAGTCAACGAGGTGGTTAATGGCTTGGACGCAACCAAGTCTACTTTGGGGGTAATCCCAGTAGGAACGATGAACGTGCTGGCTCTTGAATTAGGGATTCCGCCCCAATTAGAAAAAGCGCTGGCGGTCATTCGATCGGGGAAAAGGAAGAAGTTGGATTTGGGTTGGGCGAATCAGAAAAAGTTTATTCAGTTAGCGGGGGTGGGGTTGGATGCGGAGACGGTGCGGAGAACTCCGCCAGATGCAAAACGGGCCTGGGGGCCTTGGAGTTACTTATTAACCGCCGCCCAGTTGATGGTGGCGCCCGCTCCAGTTCTTCGAGTGAAGATTCCTGGGAAAAAGGAGCTGAAGGGTGCGATGGTTCTAATTGGAAATGGACGGCATTATGGGGGGCCATTTCAGTTTTTCCCCAAGGCAGATATGGCGGACGGTTTGTTGGACGTATGTATTTTTCCGAAGTCGGGCCCCCTAGACCTTCTTTGGTATTTGCAGGCGGTTCTTTTGGGTGGTCCTCAATCGTTGCCGGATGTTTCCTACCTGCAGGTGCCCGAGTTAAAAGTTGAGGCAGACAAACCGGTGGCGCTGGAGGTGGATGGGGAGTACAGCGGGGAGACTCCAGTAACATTCCGAGTGGAGCGAAAGGCGCTGGAGGTGATTGTTCCATGAAGACGGCGGCCGAAGTTTTTCGTTTAGAGAAAACGGATGGAAGAGCGCGGGCGGGAGTCGTTTTCACAGCTCATGGGGAGGTGCAGACCCCTGTTTTTATGCCAGTAGGAACCCAAGCCTCAGTCAAAGGAGTCAGCCCGGATGAGTTGATCGAGATGCGGGCCCCAATTATTTTAAGCAATACCTACCATCTGGTTGTTCGGCCAGGGCTCGAGGTCATGGCGGAGATGGGGGGTCTACATAAGTTCATGCGGTGGAATGGGCCGATTTTGACCGATAGCGGAGGATTTCAGGTTTTTAGCTTAGCGAAGATCCGGGAGGTGAAGGAGGAGGGGGTCTGGTTTGCGAGTCACGTTGATGGGAAAAAGATCTTTTTAGGGCCACGCGAAGCGGTTCGGGCCCAAGTCACCTTGGGATCGGATATTATGATGGCATTTGACGAGTGCCCGCCTTGGCCGTGTGGGCGGGATCGATTAGCCGAGAGTCTGCAGAGGACTTTACGTTGGGCGAAAATCTGTCGGGAGGAGCAGGGTATTACGGGGACAAAGAATCTACTTTTCGGAATCGGGCAGGGCGGGGATCAACCTGATCTCCGGAAGGAAAGCATCGAGGCGCTCCTTCAGATTGGGTTTGATGGATACGCCATTGGAGGAGTGAGTGTGGGTGAACCCGAGGAGGGAATGATGGCGGCGATCGATTCGGCGGAGCGTTATCTACCCACCGATCGCCCGCGCTATGTTATGGGCATGGGTCATCCCGATCAGATGGTGCGCATGATCGGGAAGGGAATTGATATGTTCGACTGTGTTCTACCGACTCGGGTGGCGCGCAACGGGACAGCCTGTACGGAGATGGGGCCGACTTCTGTGAGAAAGCCCACTTGGACACGCGATCCAGGGCCGATTATCGAGGGGTGTGGCTGTTATACTTGTCTGCGGTTCAGTCGTGCCTATATCCAACATTTGATTAAGACGGAAGAACTGCTGGGTTTGCGGCTGATTTCCCTGCATAACCTTCACTTCTATTTGGAGACAATCCGGCAAGCCCGGACGGCGATCCTTGAGGGTCGTTGGGAAAGTTGGTCCCGCGTTTTCTTGGAGCGGTACCAGCGAGGCGGAAAATCCAAGGAACAGGAGAACGACAATGAAGTTTGAAATGAACTGGTTTGAAGCGATGCCGATGATGATGGCGCAACCGCCCGCGGATGGCAGTGGCCCTCCGGCCTGGGTGCAACTCCTGCCTTTGGTAATTCTTTTCGTTCTGATGTATTTCGTGCTTTTGCGGCCGCAAATGAAGCGCCAAAAGGAAACGGAGAAGCTGATTAGCTCGATCAAAACGGGGGATCGAGTGTTGGCGGCGGGTGGGATCTACGGCACGGTAGCTAATCTTAAGGAACAAATCGTGATTCTAAAAATCGCGGATAACGTGAAGATCGAAGTTTCTCGTTCCAGTATCACTTCGGTAGAGAAAGCAGTTGAGGAGAAACCCGCTCAGTAAAGCGGGGAGGAATATTTATGATCGGAATTCAATTCGGCCTTAGCTTGGTATTCTTTGTTCTATTCATTGGTTACTTTTTAACGACCGACACCCGCAAGCGGATGCGCTTAAGCGTCGTTCTTACTTTGGCGTTGGTCGGCCTTTGTTTGAGTTCTCTCTTGGCGAAAGACGAGTCGGGTGCGTGGAAGATTAAGATTAAGCCAGGTTTGGATTTGCGGGGCGGGACGCAGTTCTTGCTGGAGCTAGCGGGCACAACCACCCAAAGCACCTTAGACCAAGCGGTAGAGGTCATTCGGAAACGGGTGGATTCAGTTGGGGTGGCAGAACCGGTGATTCAGCCAGTCGGGGGTAATCGGATCATTGTGCAGATCCCTGGGGTGAGCGAAGCGGACAAGGCGTCCTATCGGCGCCAGCTGGAGCGGGTGGCAAAGCTTGAGTTTACCTTGGTGCACGAGAAAAGTGATGAGCTTGTGGGTGCAGCGAAGGGCAAAACCCCGCAAGTGCCGATTGAGTATCAGGTGTTGAAACTGCGTGATCGCAAGCCGAATGGAGAGGTGGTGGAGACTCCAATCGTGGTGAAGCGTAGGACGGAGATTTCTGGGAAAAGCGTGGAAAACGCTTTCCGTAGTGTGGACCAACTTGGCCGGGCAGTGGTCATTATCGAGTTCAATCCAGACGGGCGGCAAAAGTTCGGCAGCCTAACTGAGCAGAATATCGGGCGCCGGTTGGCGGTGATTTTGGACGGAGAGGTTTACTCTGCCCCAGTCATTCGTAGTGCGATTTATGGAAGTTGTGAGATTTCTGGTGGGAGCATGTCCTCAGTAGAGGCAGAAGAGTTAGCCAGTGTTCTCAAAAATCCGTTAGAGAATCCAGTTTCAATCGTGGACGAGCGTGGGGTCGATCCCAGCTTAGGTGCGAGTTCGGTGCAGAGCGGGTTTCGCGCTGGCTGGATGAGTTTGGTAGCGGTGAGTCTTTTTGTGCTGATCTACTATCGTTGGTTGGGTTTAGTGGCGGTAGGTGGTTTGTGCATCAATATTCTGGTTTTGTTGGGATTACTGGCGCAGTTCGGCTTTACCTTAACATTGCCTGGCTTGGCAGGTTTGATTTTGACGATCGGTATCGGGGTGGATGCCAACGTGCTTGTTTTCGAGCGAATCCGGGAAGAGTTAGCCCACCATCGAACCGGATTGGAAGCGGTCAGCTCTGGGTTCCAGCGCGCCTTCAGCTCTATTTTAGATGCAAATGTCACTACAGTGATCGCGGCGGCCATCCTCTTTTGGCAGGGATCGGGGCCGGTCCAAGGTTTTGCCACCGTCCTGTGTTTGGGAATATTTTCCAGCTTGTTCGCCGCGCTGGTGGTCAGTCGGACCGGAGCAGAGTGGTTGGCTGATCATGGCGGAAAGGCTCGCTTCCACATGATGAAGTTCCTCGAGGGAACTAAGATTAACTTTTTATCGCTGCGGACTCCTGCTTTTGCGCTCTCGGGTCTGCTCTTACTGGCCGGTGTGGCAGCGGTGGGAATAAAGGGGGAGAAAGTCTTGGGAGTGGACTTTACAGGTGGGGATTTAGTTACTTTTAGTTTTAAAAATAAGGTAGATGACGGAAAAATCCGTTCCGCACTAGGCAACATGGCGGAGGTGGTGCAGTACCAGCGGAGTCCTGTAGGCGGAGAGGAAGTTCTCTCCCTGCGTACCGGCTTCGGAAGCGGTGAAATCGCTGGATCCAAGCTCGCGGAAATCTTCCCGGAGGCGGGATTCCGTCAACTGCAACTGGATAAGGTGGCTGGAGTCGTCGGAGCAGAGCTAAAGCAGAAAGCCTTAACCGCACTCATTTTGGGAATTATCGCAATCTTTCTCTACACCACGTGGCGTTTTGAAACCTCCTTTGCAGTGGGTGCGATCGTGGCGTTACTGCACGACGTCTTGATCAGTTTAGGAATCTTTGCCTTGCTCGGCCGAGAGCTTTCTCTGCCGATGGTCGGGGCGATTCTGGCGGTGGCTGGTTATTCCATTAACGACACCATCGTAATCTTTGATCGAATCCGAGAATATTTCCGTGGAGGAGTTAGTGGAGATCGGGCAGGGGTGATGAACACCGCGATTAACCAGACGCTGAGCCGGACCTTACTCACCTCAGGAACGACCTTCTTGGCGGTGTTGGTGCTCTTTCTCTTTGGGGGAAGGGTGATTAATGACTTCGCGCTGATCTTGCTCATCGGAATTGTGGTGGGGACATACAGCTCGATATTTATTGCCAGCCCAATCGTCCTACTCTTCGGAAAAACCAAGAGCTAGGCGGGGCGATCTTGCACCCTGTAGTTTTGGCCTTATGCCTTGAGGATGCGTTGGTCGAATACCTCTGAGACTTTGCCTGCCCAATCGGGCAAGGATGAGCTTCTCTTTCGGATGCTAGAAAAAAGAGGCTTCGCTGCGGGCACAGCTCAGGAGTCCTTTTTGCATCCTCGCTTGTCGGATCTCGGGAATCCTGAAGGGATTCCAGGTATGCCTGATGCGGTCGAACTGCTGGCCAAAGTCATCTCGAAAAAAGGCAAGGTGCTGATTTTTTCCGACTACGATGTAGATGGGATTGTCAGCGCGGCGGTGATGAAGATATTTTTAACCGCTCTAGGGCTTTCTTCGGTGCGGGTTTTTCTGCCTGATCGAAAGCAGGAGGGCTACGGATTGACCTTGGCGGCCTTGCAAAGGGCGCGGGAAGGAGGCGTGACTCCCGATCTTTTCATCGCCTTGGATTGCGGAACGAACAGCCACGCGGAAATTACTCAGTTAAAAAAGGCGGGAATCTCGGTCTTGGTAGTCGATCATCATCAGTTGAGTGATCCACGTCCCCCTGCGGATGCGTTGGTCAATCCGCAGAAAGGAACGGAAGATCACCACTTCTGTACCGCAGGTCTGGTTTTCAAGGTTTGCCACGCCTATTTACGCGCCAAAGGGGGCCGAGATCAGTTTGATCTTCGAGAGGTTCTTGATTTGGTGGCCTTGGCGACGGTGGCAGATTTAGTTCCTCTAAAAGCGGACAATCGGATCTTCGTGCGAGAAGGCTTAAAGAGGCTCTCCCAGACTGTTCATCCTGGCCTGAAAAGATTAATGGAAGTGAGTGGCTCTTTAAAGCGGACGCCGACCTCTTTTACCTTGGGATTCCAACTCGGTCCGAGAATCAACGCGGGGGGTCGCGTGGGCGATGCTTCCTCGGGATTGGATCTATTACTGAGCCACGATCCTACGGAGACGGCGCAATTAGCCAGAGAGTTGGATTTGCAGAATCGAAAGCGGCAGGAGCTTGAGGCCATCGCACTGGGGGAGGCGGAGGAGCAGATCGGAGACGCTCCAACTGGCCTCGGGTTGGTGGCGGCGAGCGATCGTTGGCACCCAGGGGTGGTTGGAATTGTCGCTTCTCGCTTGGTAAGAAAATTTCATCGGCCGAGCTTCGTCATTGCTCTAACCGACGCTGGCGAGGGCAAGGGCAGTGGGCGAAGTCTACCTGGGCTCTCATTGATGGATGCCCTGCGGGCCTGTGCTCCCTGCTTAAAAGGATTTGGCGGACATGAAGCGGCCGCTGGAATTGTCATTCAGGCGGATCGGGTCTCGGAGTTCAGAGAACTGCTCCAAGCATGGATTGAGAAGCATGTGGCCTTGGATGTCTTCGAGAAGACACTTTCGATTGAGATGCAGTTACTTCCTGAGCATCTGACGGCAGAAATGGCTCGGGGAATTGCGGAGATGGCTCCCTTTGGTAAAGGAAACCCTGAGCCGATCTTTCGGCTTGATGGGGTAAGCTTGGCGGGTGCGCCCAAAGTTTTTGCGGAGAGGCATCTTAAATTTCGTGCCAAGGTTGGGGAGAAGAGATTTGAGGTGGTTGGTTTTGATTTTGCGGGACGTTCCCCTGATCGTTCTGTCTTTAACTTGGCGGGAACCTGGGAGTGGGATGAGTATACGGATGGGCCACGATGGCGAATGACGGACTGGCAGTAGCGCCGGAGACGGCTCGCCAGCTTCGTGCGGCGACGGCTTTAGCAGAGAAGCTAGGACTCTCTGGGCCTGAGGCCTTGGCAGGATATCTCCCGCGTCGGCATGAAGATCGGCGACAGGGGTGGCATCCTTCGGATGGTTTACCCATGGGTCCGGTCCACTTTCAAGGAGTCGTCACCCAATCGAAGCTCAACCGTTGGCGCGGGAGGCGTTGCAGTGTGGAGGTCAATCTTGAGGTAGCCGGAAAGGGGCTAAGCGCAGGGGAGCGGGTGCGGCTGGTTTATTATAACTTGCCCTTTTTGGCTCGGGCTTTTCCTGAGGGGAAGCGGGTGGCGGCCTATGGGCGGGTGGAAGAAAAGAAAGGAATCTTTACCTTGGCTCACCCTGAGACCGAGTCGATCGAGCTAGGTAAAGAGGAGGGAATCCATCTCGACCGCGTGGTGCCGATTTATCCGCTGATTACTGGTCTGACCCAGCGGCGGGTGCGTTCGACGATCTACTACTATTTGAAATCTTCTCCACCCGTGGTCCCTGAATGCTTTCCGACATTGGAAGGATTGCCCACGCGGGAAGAGGCTTGGAGGATATTTCATTTTCCTGAATCGTTGGCCGAGGTGGAAAAGGCACGTCGGCGGTTGGCCTACGAGGAGCTGGTCGGAATTGCGTTCTCGCTACGGGTTCGTCGTGCAGCCCGGGAGGCGATTCGGGTGGAGCGTCCTCCTAAGGTGCGGGATCTGGTGGAACCTTGGAGAAAGACCCTTCCATGGAAGATGACCGGAGATCAGATTAAGGTTTGTGCTGAGGTGGATGAAGATCTGCGATTGATGAGGCCGATGCACCGACTACTCCAAGGAGATGTCGGCTCGGGAAAGACTTTGGTAGCGGCTCATGCGTTACTTCGAGCACTGGAACACGGATCTCATGTGGCCTTGATGGCTCCCACGACTTTGCTGGTGGAGCAACACGCGACCTCGTTGAGGAAAATGCTGCCGACGAAACATCTTGAGATCGTCACTTGGACATCCACATCGAAGCCTGGTCCCGCTGGACTATTTCCGAGGATTACCATCGGTACACACGCGCTCTTTGCGGAGAAGGCTCGTCTTTCTCGACTTTCCCTATGTGTAATCGATGAGCAGCAAAGATTTGGAGTAAAGCAACGGGCAGCTTTTTTAGCAAAAGGGGAACGGCCTGATCTGCTGGTGCTAACGGCTACCCCAATTCCGCGGACGTATCACCTGTTTACCCACGGAGATCTGGATGTTTCCCTTTTGAAGGAAATGCCTCCAGGACGAGGAAAAGTACGGACCCTGGTTCGGGATGGTTCGGCGGTGGAGAAAATATGGGCTCATTTGAAGGATCGGGTCGAGCAGGGAGACCGAGTCTATGTGGTGGTGCCCCGCTTGGGAGATGGGGTGGAGGATCCCGCAGAGGAAGCTTCGGTGCGGAGAACGCACGAGCAGCTTTCTGCACAGATTGGTGCGAAGCGGGTAGCGCTGCTTCATGGGAAGATGAAGGAGGCGGAGAAGTTGGAAGTGCTAGAGCAGTTTCGGCAGGGAAAGATCTCGGTGCTCGTGGCGACGACGGTGGTGGAGGTGGGGGTGGATGTTCCTGAGGCCAACTGGATGGTGATCGATTACGCCGATCGACTGGGGCTCTCCCAGTTGCATCAGCTCCGCGGTAGAATTGGGCGTGGGGGTCGCAACGGGAAATGTGTTTTAATTCATCGGACGGGTCAACCTGATGCGGTGGCGAGGCTTGAGTTCCTAGAAAAGAACCAAGACGGGTTTCTGATTGCGGAAGAGGATTATCGAATTCGCGGTCCTGGTGATATTTTAGGGGCTGACCAGAGTGGATTGCCTCGATTTCGACACACGCATTTACCGGAAGATGATTCTCTTGCTGAAAACGCAAAAGCCGAAGCCCAAAGGCAGATGGAGGGTGAGTGGAGGGATTGGACTGGATTGGTGGAGGCGGAGAAGAGAGCCCGGGCCGATTTCGCCGCAAATTAAACTCTATTTCACCTAAGCTGGAATTCGGAACGAGTTCCCGTAGGCTGACATCATGGAAATTGGGGGTGGAAAGAAATCAAGAGAGCTTTTTGCTGAGGCTAAAAAGGTAACGCCTGGGGGGGTGCACTCTCCGGTGCGAGCGTTTCGTGCAGTGGGTGGAACGCCTGTTTTCATGGAATCGGCCAAGGGCTCGCGAATGCGGGATGCCGATGGCAAAGAGTATGTGGATTATGTTGGCAGTTGGGGGCCCGCGATATTAGGTCATGCTCATCCTGAGGTGGTTGCGGCGGTCAGGGAGGCGGCGGGGAGGGGAATTACCTTTGGAACTCCCCATGCCGGGGAGGTGGAACTTGCGTCGATGATCTGTCGGCTGGTTCCGAGCATGGAAAAAGTTCGTTTTTGCAATAGTGGAACGGAAGCCACCATGTCCTGCATTCGATTGGCTCGCGGTTTCACCAAAAGAAATAAGATCATAAAGTTCGCTGGCTGTTATCACGGGCACAGTGATGCTTTGCTCGTAGCCGCAGGCTCTGGCCCGCTTACTTTGGGTCAACCGGATAGTGCAGGGGTGACGCCTGGAGCGGTGCAGGACACCCTCGTCTTACCCTTTAACGACGAGGATGCGGTTCGATCCTGTCTGAAAAAATACGGAGAGGAGATTGCGGCCGTTTTATTAGAACCGATTCCTGCAAACGTTGGCCTAATTTTGCCCGAGGAGGGTTATCTCTCCTTCCTGCGTTCGGAAACAAAAGCTTATGGGGCCCTACTGATCTTCGATGAGGTCATGACTGGATTTCGTTTGGGATTGGCTGGGGCACAGGGTCTATTTGGTGTCCGGCCAGATTTGACGGCGTTTGGCAAAGTGATTGGAGGGGGAATGCCTGTGGGGGCTTTTGGTGGGCGGGGGGAGATTATGGATTATCTGGCTCCTGACGGTCCGGTTTATCAGGCGGGTACATTATCAGGAAATCCAATGGCGATGGCGGCGGGGTTGGCCCAATTGAAGGTTCTGGAGCGTGGCGGAGTCTACGAGAAGCTCGAAGCAACCGGCTCGGCGGTTGAGGCAATCTTTGTCGAGGAGTTGCGCAAGACTGGATTGCAGTACCCGTGGGCGAGAATTGGGTCGATGTTCTGCCTATTTTTCCGGGAGGAGGGAGGAAGGGTGCGTAATTTAACCGAGGCGAAAACCTGTTCGCGCGAGGGCTACGCCAAGTTCTTTCACATTTTACTGGATGGCGGGGTTTATTTTCCGCCGTCTCAGTATGAAAGCTGTTTTATTTCCTCGATGCATGGTGCGGTCGACTTAGAGATTACCCAGAGAGCAGTGGCTCAAGCCCTGCGTGGCAAGGCTTGAGGCCAAGGGCGACTCAAGGCAAGGTAGATCGATGTCCTCTTTGGGAACGCAGTTTAGCGACTACTTTGATGCCCAAGGGCAAGGGCATGAGGAACTTTTCTCTGGGGTGAAACATATTTGGGAAGTGTTGCCCAAAATTGCCGGTTACTTAAAAAAGAACTTACCCAAGGGATCGAAAGGGAAGCTTTTGGGATCCCCGGTGATTGGTGACAATGTGTTTCTGGGCGAAGGCACGGTGGTTGAGCCTGGCGCCTATATTCAAGGACCAGCTTGGATTGGGGCCAATTGTCAGATCCGCCATGGTGCCTATCTACGGGAAAATGTTATTGCGGGGGACGGATGTGTTTTGGGTAATAGTTCTGAATTTAAAAACTGTGTTCTTTTAGCTGGGGCGCACGCGCCGCACTTCAATTACGTGGGCGATTCTTTGGTGGGAAGGAATGTGAATTTGGGGGCGGGGGTGATTCTCTCGAACTATCGACTCGATGGAATG
Organism: Verrucomicrobia subdivision 6 bacterium; assembly: GCA_947441075.1. Lineage (GTDB taxonomy): Bacteria > Verrucomicrobiota > Verrucomicrobiia > Methylacidiphilales > Verrucolacustridaceae > Verrucolacustris. The sequence goes on along the minus strand of CANESK010000019.1, from coordinate 2,455 downwards.
CCCATCCGGGTGCGTCTTGCGGGGAAAGTTTACGAAACGGGCTTGCGGAAATTTGGCGCAATTATCGGAGATGGCGCGGCGATTGGCTGTAACAGTGTTTTGAACCCTGGAAGCCTAGTTCTAAAAAATGCGCGAGTTCTTCCCGGAACGATCTTGTCGGGCGCGAAGTAGGGTATCGGTCTAGGCGTAGGGGGCGCCGACAAAACTGTGAAAGGGGGCGGGGGTGAAGGCGCGTTCGATCAGGCCACTGAAGATGGCGGGAACGGCGTCGGCCGTTTGGGAGTGCAGATCGTGGAGAAGAATAATCGATCCAGGCTGAGAAGCTGAGAGGACGCGTGAGGCGATGGCGCTCGCTCCTGGTTGGGACCAATCTTTAGGATCAACCGACCAGTAGGCTACGCCGAGACCGAGTTTGGCAGCGATGGATCCTTGTTCACGGCGGAAGGCGCCGTAGGGAGGACGGAACCAAACAGGGGTAACCCCAGTGGCACGGATGATGGCTTCTTGGGTTTTTGATAACTGTTGATCGACGGCATTATCGGACATGCCTGCGAGACGGGGATGATTGTAGGTGTGGTTAGCGACATCATGGCCTTCTTCAACGATGCGACGTGTGAGAGCAGGGGAGGCATCGACTTTCGATCCAATAAGAAAAAAAGTGGCATGAAGATTGTATTTGGAGAGATCCGCCAGCACGCGTTCAGTGACTCCTGGGGTTGGGCCGTCATCAAAGGTGAGGGCGAGGCGGTTGCCGAATCCTGGCCCACTATTGATGAAGTGGGGATTCACCTCCGATTCTCCCTCGATGGTATTGGGACCATTTTGGGCAAAGGAGGGAGTAGCCAAACCTGCCCCAGCGAGGGTGAGCAGGCGCAGAAAGTCGTTACGTCTCATTAGATTCCATTTTATCACCAAAAGAGGCATGCTCCAAGGCTGTTTGCATGAAGATCTGTGACCTAACCCAAGTGTACTCTCCGATGGGAGGTGGGGTTCGCTCATATCTAATGGCCAAAAGGGCCTATATTCGGAAGCACACGGACCACGAGCATCTCCTGATTGTGCCTGGAGAAAGGACGGAGCAGGTGGAGGGTGGTCGTACGCAAATTTGGACGGTGCGAGGTCCCTTAGTTAACGCAACTTCCCGCTACCGCTGGATGCTCGATCTGCCTGCGCTCCTCCGCATTCTCTATCAGGAGAAGCCCCAGATTGTGGAAGCGGGAGATCCTTATCATGCCGCTCTTGTAGCTCGGAATTGGTCGAATCGAAGGGGTTCAAGGTTTTATATGTTTTACCACTCCCATTTTCCTGATGCCCTTCTGCGGACAGTTTTAAAGTTTGCGGGCAACTGGGCGAGGGCAGTGACGGAGCAGTTGGCGGGCGATTATCTGCGTAATCTCGCCCAAACTGGAAAGGGAGTTTTTGTGGCAAGTCGTCACCTTATCGGGGTTCTACAAAACTGGGGCATTCCGCGTCTGCTCCACTTGCCCTTAGGAGTTGATACCCAAATATTTCATCCGGTTACCAAGGAGCGACGATCCGAATTACGTGAAAAGCTAGGAATAGCCAAAGATGTGCTGCTGGTTTTATACGTGGGCCGTTTCTCGCCTGATAAAGATACGGCGCTTCTTTTGCGCACGTGGAAAAAAATGGAGGAAAACTCTAATTTACCCTGGATGGGGGTGATGGTGGGCGAGGGCCAGATGAAAGGAGTGGTCGACGGGTACATTCGAAATCATCCGAAAGTGAAAAGAATACCCTATTTACAAAAGACGGAAGATCTCGCGGAGTGGTATCAAGTGGCCGATCTTTTAATTCATCCAGGCCGATGGGAGACCTTTGGGCTGGTTTTGCTGGAAGCTCAGGCGTGCGGACTGCCAGTGATTGCTTTTCGCGGGGGTGCGATGGATGAGCAGGCATCCGATGTAGTGGATTGGCCCACTGAAAGGGGATCCAGCGCACTAAGCGTTGCGGTTCTGCGGAAGCTAGTTTCGTTGGGCGATGCGGAGCGGGCGAGGGTGGCCATGTTTGTCGCGGACAACTTTAGCTGGGATAAAACCTTCTCCCGCCAGATAAAGATTTATGAATCTTGAATCTCAGCCCAAGCCTACCGTGCGGCCTTACCAAGCTCGCGATCGGCAGGCGGTTCGGCGGATATGTGCAGACACTGGATTTTTGGGAAATCCCATAGACCCACTTTTTGAGGATCGCGAGCTTTTCGCTGATTTCTTAACCGCCCCCTACACAGATGCGGAACCGGAGAACGCCTTCGTCTTGGAAAATGCCAATGGAGAAATCCTCGGTTTTATTATGGGATCACGCAGCTCTAAGATCCATCAGGCCTATCTCCTGCGACACATTTGCGGTTGGGTGTGGCGGGCTTTACGAGGTTTGTTGTGGAGCTACCGATCGGAAAGTCGACGGTATCTCTGGTGGTTGCTTTTTCGGGGTCGAAAGG
>CANESK010000018.1 GCA_947441075.1 Verrucomicrobia subdivision 6 bacterium | reverse complement strand
TGCCGTTGGGGAAGAACGAAGCGCAGACGGTGGCAATGTTAAAGCAGTTTACGGCGGAGGTGGCCCCGACCTTCATGCGGGGTGGGGGCGGGAGGGCAGCTGACTGATTTCAGTCTTGCGGGTTGGAGAAGATAGAGGCAGGGTTTTTTTTAACCCCTAACCCAAGGACACACTCTATGAAAAAAATCCTCCAACTCCTCCTCGCCACCCTAATTGTACTTCCCGCCACGAATGGATGGGCTGAATCGCTAGACAAGCTGGTTCCTGATTGCGCTGAAATTCTTGGGCGGATGAAGCGGGAAGATATAATTAATATGGAGTTAGTAAATGAAGCGAAGGGAATCGTGATTTTAAATGTAACGGGATTCTCGATCGGGATCGGTGGTTCGGGTGGGGACGGAATTTTGATCGCGAAGACGGAAAAGGGTTGGAGCGGGCCGGTAGCGATTACCACGCAGGGTGGAACGCTAGGAATCGATGTAGGTGGAACGGATAATGATATTGTCATCCTTTTGATGAAGGACGGGGTGGTGAGCAAGTGGGGGAATGGAGATCATTTCAGCAGCGCTTCGGCGGGAGCGGTGATGGGGCCGAAGGGCGGGGCGACGTTGGATGCCTCGATGAAAGATCGGGACTTCAATGTGTATATTTGGAACAAAGGGGCAAAACTAGGAGTGAACTTCGGCGGGTTTGACGTGGATATCAACGATGAGGCGAATGCAGACTACTACAGCAAGCCGATGGTCTCCGCGAAGGACATTTTGAATGACATCGCGGTGGTGCCTGAAGCGAAAAAGGCGGGCATGACGCGGATTTACGATCTACTGAAATCGAAATAAGTAACCCGAAAGGTAACAAAGGAGAAAATAAAATGAAAAAACTCTCTATGGCGATGTTAGTTGGATGGGCACTGATTTCAGTGGCGGGATGGGCACAGAATTCGGATTCGCTGAATATCGCGGCGGATCAAGCGGTGAGTATGAACAAGTTGGACGATCTGATGGGACGTGCCGAGAAGCGGTTGAGCTACATCATGACGAATCTGGGGGATTTGTCGGACAACAACGATGCGAACAATTCCTTCGATAAGTTCAAAGATAACTTGGAGGACATGCAGAGCATTCGTGAAGACATCAAGGATCGGGTGGAGAAGGTCAGGGATTTGCAGGGGCAGCGGATTGCGGCCTGGACGAAAGAGGTCTCAGGGATGACTGACAAAGATATGCGGAAGATGACAAATGATCAGATCGACAAGGCGAAGGCGGACTTCGACGTCTTGGACAAGCAGTTGAGAGAGGTGGGAGGGGATGCGAATGATCTGACGGCCTTGTTGCTGGATCTGCAGAAGTATTTTGCTTCTTCTTTCACCCCAGATTCGATTAAGACCTGCACCCCGATGATTGAGAAAGCGCGAACTGCCTCTCAGGAGATGGTGAAGAGCGTGGATGTGCTGAGGGACAATATCTATAAGCAGAAGAAAGAGGTGAAGGGCACTTCGCGGAACTAGGGAAACAGTAGAAGGGCCGACGGAATGTCGGTTAGGGGTGAAAGGGCGAGAGCACGAGAGTGATCTCGCCCTTCGTCTTTCCAGCAAACTTGGCGGCGACTTCAGCGGGGGAGCCGAGAAACACTTCTTCGAATTTTTTGGTAAGTTCGCGGCAGACGCAGACGCGGGAGGATGGGGGAAAGATTTCGGTAAGGGCAAGGAGAGTACGGGCGAGGCGATGAGGGGATTCAAAGTAGATGGAGGTGTGGTCGCGGGCGGCGGCAGCGGTGAGCTCATTTTGGCGGCCGCCTGACTTGGGGGGGAGGAAGCCACCAAAGTAGAATGGGAGAGCGGGGAGGCCGCTGGCGATGAGGGCATGGAGGACGGCGGAGGGGCCAGGAATGATTTCGACGGGAAGATTTTCGCGGCGGGCCGCGCGAATGATGCGCTCCCCTGGATCGGAGATGCAGGGCATTCCAGAGTCGGTGACGAGGGCGATGGTTTGGCCTGACCGGATCCGGTCGAGGATTTCTGTCTCACGGGAGGCCTCATTAAATTTCTGGTAGCTGAGAAAAGGCTTTTTGAGGCCGAGATGTTGGAGGAGAAGGCCGGTGTGGCGGGTGTCTTCGGCGGCGATGAGATCGGAGGTGGCGAGAGCTTGGCAGGCGCGGGGAGAGATATCGGAGAGATTTCCGATGGGGGTACCGACGACGAGGAGGCGACCGAGATTCATTAGGCGGGAATATGCCGTGGGAGGGTGGGAGTAGCGAGGCGGAAGGGGAAGGGGGCTGCCGCGCTAGGACTCGAACCTAGAACACCCACATTCAGAGTGTGGTGTGCTACCAATTGCACCACGCGGCAAATCTTGGAGATCGTACCGAACGATCGAGAAACGAGCAAGAGGGGGGAGGGAGGGAGATTTTTGATTTTGAATTTTGGATTTTGAATTGTCGGAGGGTGGCCCTACTACGCTCCGGGCCTCGCAGACTCGGGCGGAGCTTCGAAGGGCTGTCGCCCTACTACGTTCCTTACGCCCTGCAGTTGCGGGACTATTAATTACGTCCCGCATTCCTAGGATGCGCTTATGGGTGAAGGTAAAGTTAAGAAAAATACGGGAATATTGCTATTAGCAGTAAATACTGCTAAAGAGGGTGGGTGAAAACGACAATTGATGTGCCTGATGCGGTGTTGCATCGGGCGAAGGTGTTGGCGGCTCAGAGGCGGACGACGTTACGGGAGTTGGTCTTAGCGGGTTTGGATCAGGTGCTGGCGGGAAAAGGGGAAGTGGCGAACACGGTCGGGGCGTTAGCACGGTTGGGGAGAGGGTTGAGATTGGGAGGTAAGTTCGTCGCCCGAGAGGAGATTCATGAGCGCCGGTAGTCCGAGCCGATTTGTGGACACGAACGTTCTGCTGTACGCCTATGATCTTGAGAGTCCCCAAAAGCGGATGAGGGCGAAAGAAATCGTTGAGGAGGGTTGGAAGTCTTTGGGGCAGTTGGTGATCAGCGTGCAGGTTTTGCAGGAGTTGGAGGTGAATCTGGAGCGAAAAAAAGTATCTCGGGGGGAGATCCATCAGTTGATTTACGATCTTTCGGTTTGGCCAGTGGTGGACAATACCCTGATGATTTTGAAGATGGCGTTGAGTGAGCAGGTACGATGGAAGCTATCTCTTTGGGATGCGATGATTTTGGCGGCTGCGAGAAGTGTGGGGGCGAGAGAGTTGGTGACGGAGGATTTTAGCCACGGGCAGAATTATGACGGAGTCCGTGCAGTGAATCCGTTTCGGTAAGGCTAGAAGGGGGAGGGGGGAGGTCGGAAGACAGAGGGAGGTTACATTTTTAATTTTGGATTGCTGGAAGGTGGCCCTACTACGCTCCAGGCCTCGCAGACTCGGGCGGAGCTTCCTCCTTCGCCAAGGCTTCGGAGGACATGTCGAAGGGCTGTCGCCCTACTACGTCCCTCATGCGTGAATTAGGGATTGGGGGAGATGGTGCGGGTGGGGAAGGCGAAGGAGAGTTTGGCGCGGTCGCAGGCTTGGCGAACGGCGAGGTGAGCGGCGGTGGTGTCGCGGACAAATTCGAGGCCATCGCGGTAGTTGGTGCGAAGGGTGAAGCGGAGTTTCTGTGCGCTTTCACCGAATTCATAGAAGCGTCCGATGGGTTCGGATTGAGGAAATTGTGCGGAGAGGGCGGCACAGATGATGTGGATAGCTTCCTCAAGGCGTGGCTTATCGTAGGAGTAGAGGAGGCCGAGATCGACGGTGAGGAGGGAGCGGCCTTGGTCGTCGGTGAGGCGGCGGACCTGCTGTTCGACGAACTGTTTATTGGGGATGGTGAGGATTCCTCCTGAGAGGGATTCGAGGCGGATGCTGCGTAAGCCACGGACGCGGACGAAGCCGTCGTAGTCTTGAAAGGTGATGCGATCGCCGGTGCGGAAGATTCCGTCTGCAAGAATTTCGAAGTAGCCGAAAACATTGGCGATGGTGCTTTGGGAGGCGAGGGCAAGGGCGCCACCGACAAATCCGAGGGCGGCAAGGAGGCCTAAGAGTTTGATGCCGAAATTATCGAGAATGACTAAGGCGGCGATGAGGAGGATGAGGCCACGGAGGAGGCGGGTGGTGATGAGGGCGATCTCTGCGTCCTCAGCAAATTTTTCGGGGAAGAAACGGCGTTGGAAAAATAGGGTAAGGATATTGGCGGAGCGAATGGCGGCGCCAGCGGCGACGCAGGCGAGGGCAATACGCAGGCCGAGGCTCTTGAGCTTAAAGAAGGTGGGGGGAAACCCGGAGATAGATTCGAATCCGGTCCAAAGGCAAAGGATGAAAGAGAGATTAGCGATGGGCCAGCGGAGGGTATAAATCCATTGGCGCCAAGCGGGAGAGGATGGATCGGGTTGACCTATCTTTCCACCGATTGAGATGAGAACGCACCAAAAGAAAATGCCAAGGCCGAGGAGGGAGGCGCCGAACCTCCATTGGAAGGTCGGGACTGCGAGGAAAGCTTCGATCCAGGGTCGCCAGGCGGCGGAATAGTCGATGGGCAGGGCGGTCATTTGGTCCAAAGGCGCCAGGCCGCATAGATGAGGAAAAGGGCAAAGGCACGCCGAGCGATGAGTTCAGGGATTTTTTGAATAAGTAGAGAGCCAAGGATAGCGCCGAGGATGCCAGTGAGTGCGCAGGCGAGAACGATTTTCCATTCGACGGTGTGGAGGCGCCAACTGGTGAAGGAGCCAGCGAGGGAGATGGGAATGATGAGTGCGAGGGAGGTGCCGACGGCGACATGGTAGGGGACGCCGCAAAGGAGGGTGAGGGCGGGGACGATGAGGGCACCTCCACCGATGCCGAAGCAACCGGAGGCAAGGCCGGCGAGGAGTCCGATGGTGGCGTAAAGAAGGGGGCCGGTGGGCATGGGAAAGACGATTCACTTGGACGAGGTGCTTGGCAAGCGGGATCGGGACGGTATTCGCAGGCTTGCCAAAAGGCAGGGATTCGCCTTACCTAGCAAGTTCTATGCAAAAACATCTAACTCTTAGTTTAACCCTCCTTTTGGCCCTTTTTGTCGCAGGTTGCGCGGTGAAGGATCCCGCCAATCCAGGTTTTGTGGTGGCGGAAGGCAAGGGGATTAAGGTGACCCGGGCCCAATTGGATGTGGAAGTGGATCGGGCCTTAACCAATTTTAATCTTTCGCGGGACAAGGTGCCGGCGGCTCAGTTGGGCTCGCTGGAGTTGAATATTCTCAATCAGATGATTAATCGGCAGATCGCGCTGACGGAGGCTCGCAAGTCTCCTCTGACGAACGCGGCGGTATTGGCGAAGGAGCAGCTGGAGAAGATGAAGAAAAACTTCCCTGATGCGAAAGCCTTTGATGAGCAGCTGGCCAAGGCGAAAACGACGGAGCTGGCGATGGTGAAGGAGATCGAGCAGAAGCTGGAGGTGGATAACCTCATGAGGACACGAGTGGAGCCTGCCTTGAAAGCTCCGACGGATGATGAAGTGCAGAAATTTTACACAGAGAACCCCAAGTTGTGGCAGAGGAACGAAAGCGTGCAGGCGCAACATGTTTTGGTGAAAGTGGACCCGGCGGCGGATGCGGCGACAAAGGCGGCCAAGAAGAAAGCGGCGGAGGCAGCTCTCGCTCGAGTGAACAAAGGGGAGGCGTTTGAAAAAGTAGCGCAGGAAGTTTCGGATGATCCTGGGAGCAAGGCGCGGGGCGGAGAACTCCCCCCGTTCAGCAAAGGGCAGATGACCCCGAATTTTGAGAAGGTGGCGTTCTCGACTGCTCCTGGAAAAACCAGTGCGGTTTTTGAGACTCCGTTTGGTTATCACTTTTTGAAGGTGAAGGCGAAAGAAGCCGCCAAGAATTTGAAGTTGGAGGACGTGAAGAATGAGATCATGTCCCACTTGAAGCGCTTGAAACAGGGCGAAGCGACGAGGCTTTTGCTGGAAGATCTGCGGAAGGAAGCGGCGGTGAAGATTTTGCTGCCGGCACCAGCAGTTGCGGCGCCGGTAACGGCGACGACGCCTCCGGTATCGGCCCCGCCTGTTCCCGCGACTTCCGCGCCGGCCAAAAAATAAGGGGCCGGGGGAACCCGGATGAGCTCCAAGGTTGTGCCGTCGGGTGAGGGAGAGGAAAGCTTTCAGCCTAAGTTCGACGGTCAAGGGCTCTTGACGGCAGTCGCGGTGGAGATTGATTCAGGGCAGGTGCTGATGGTGGCTTTTATGAATGCGGAAGCGGTGGAGATGACCCGAACAACGCGACGAGCAACTTTTTTTAGTCGTTCACGAAACAAGCTTTGGGTGAAGGGGGAGAGCTCGGGAAATTATTTACAGGTGGAGGAAATCTTGGTGGATTGCGATGAGGATTGTTTGGTTTTAAAAGTGCGTTTGCCTGCCAAGGGGACGGCGTGTCACACGGGGGAAAAGAGTTGTTTTTATCGGAAGTTGAATTTAGTGGGCCCAGCGGGATTAAAGCCGATCAAAAGTTAAGGTGGGAGGCCGCCGGCGATGGCAATGAGGGAGGCGAACTCTTTTTCGATCGGGCCGATGGAGGAAGAGGGGCCTGTGCATTTAACGACAACCAGCTCTCCTTCTGTTTGAAAAATTGCACCGAGGAGAGTTGCGTCGATGATCTCTTTAGCGGGGCCGCCTGGGAGGCCGCCTTTGAGAGTGCCTTGGAGTCGTAGGGTGGTGACAGGGCAGACGGAGCCAGTGGTGGCATGGGTTTTTGCGGGCAGAGATAGTTTCGAAAACTGGGCGGTCCAACGATCGAGATTAGCTTGGACGGACCCGCTAGAGGCATTGGGGAAGCGGGAGAAGGTGATGAGGAGAGTCCCGTTGGGTGTTTTTTTCTCGAGTTGGGCGGCACGGAGAGAGTCGGAGGGGGGAACCCAGCGCCAAGAGTTTGGGCGGTCGAAGCGGAGGGAGCCAACACGGAAGGCGATGGGCTGAGGCGCGGGCAAAGACTCGGGGAAGGCGGAGATAGGGAGGGCGAGAAAAGCTAAGCTGAAGCCAAGTCTGAGGAAGCGAGTCATCCTTGCATTCTCCGAGTCCACTCGTCGACGGCGATGGGGCGGCAGTGGAGAAGGCGTTCGTATTCCTCGGCGATTTTAGGTTCATCCCAATCGGGGTGGTTGGCTTTCATAAACTGGAGCATCCAAGTTTTTGCAAGGGAGCGATCCTGGATGCCGAGGCGGGCGAGGTCACGGCGGTAAAGGAGGCCGTTGAGGCGGGAGACGATCGAGATAAAACTCACGGACGGGACTTGCGACAGAAACCGGCGAGGGCGCCGGCGAGGGCGCCGAAGAGGAGGGTAAGAAGGAGGGCGCGGGGGCCCCCGCCGACAAATTCTCGGTAGTAGGCGGGCGCATCGGCGGTGAGGGGATAGGGGACAGCGGTAAAAAAGGCGCCTGGAACGCTGTAGAGAAAGCCCCAGAGAGCACCGGAGAGAAAGTGAGGAGAAAAGGAGGGGAGAACGGCGACGAGGAGTCCGATGGAGGCGTAGGTGAGAAGTAGTCCGAGCGAGAAAAGTGCGGCGGCGGTAAAGGATAAGCCTTGGAACCAGGGCCCCACGGCGGTGAGGAGTCCAAAGAGGGTGCCCGCTAAAACGGATCGCCGGTCGATCTGCATAGGCGAATCTTGCCTTGAGTGGAGGGGTTGAGCAACTGTGAGAATCAAGTAATTTTGGTGGAGGTGAGCTAAAAATATTAGTGAGCCTGCTGGACAATGGAGGGGTGGGGTGGGAAAGATACGCAGATGAGCGAGAAGCAAGAGGCGGCGTCGGTCCGCCGAATGGAATTGCTGGCCAAGCTGGTGGCACGGGCGAAGGAGTGTCCTGGGTTGTATCCGATTCGCGAGGAAGCAGATTTCTTGAGATTGGCGATGGACCACGCGAGGCAAGGGGAGGAGGGAATTTGTCTGGTTTTAGAGTCGGTATGGAGAAGGCCAGATGAGGCAGTGCAGTTGAACGCGCAGAGTTTGATTCGTCGTGGGCTGGGTCTGCGGGCGCCTGAGGAGGGAGAAGTGGGGGGCGGGGTAGTTGCGGGGATGAAGAAGAGGGTGGATTGAGGGCGAGGAAAGTAATCACTCGCCAAGCGTGAGTTAGACGCTCAAATCCGTGAGGAACGGAAGAATGAAAGAAACCTTGAGCTCATCGCCTGTCCCCCCGGAGCCTGAATTGGCATTTGGTCTTGGGGCGGAGTCTGCGCCCTCCTCGGGGAGTGGAGCGGAAGTGGATCCTGAGGTGGTGGTGATCAAGGGTCCCCCGCGGCCGAGTGGATACACTCCGCCGGCGACATCGAAAGGCCAACGAGAGGAACCCAATATGAATAATCCAACGAATCCTGCAGCGCTGAATGTGAAGAGAAGTATTGATCGGCAAAGGAAAGAGCAACAGGCGGTAACCTCGATTCTGGGAGGGGTAGGGTTGGCTTTGCTTTTGATCATAGTGGGTTGTGCGGCGCTTTCGGGGTTTGGGGGGTTTGTTTTGTGGAAGCAGATTCAGCGTCAGAGCGTGACGGTGGATCAGATGGAGCAGAGGTTGAACAAGGAGTTTGCGTCACTGCAGGCGCGGGATGCGGAGTTATCGAGTGGGTTGGAGGCGGCGGGGGCGCAGCTAGCCAAACAACTTTCCCTGCTTGAGCAGGCGAAGGCGCAATTGAGTCGGCAGGAGAGGGAGGTGGCGACGGTGCGGCAGCGTCTCTCGATGTTGGAGGGAGATTCGGGCGACCGGCGTTCTCGCTAAGGGACTGGATGATTAGTCGAGTTGAGCTTCGTCGGATCACGCAGGAGTGGCGGACGCGACTGCAGCGGGTGCAGCAGATATTACAACCGAGCGAGTGGGCAACGGATGATTGGAATCGTTTTGCGCGGGCGTTAAGCACGATGGTGCGGTCTCATGGGTCGACTTGGACGGAAGCGGAAACGACCTATTGGGATGTGCGGTGGACTTTGCAGGATGGGGGGGAGTTGATCTGCCAAGCGGAGGACGGGTCGGACGGGAAGAAGACACTGGTGGTGGCGCAGACGGGGGGATTTGCGGAGGGATTAGACAACTACACCTGGTTTTTTGCTGAGTTTGGACAGACGGGAGATTTTTTGGGGAATCCTTACTGGGTGGATGGCACTTGGAAAGAGGCGTTGGCGATGATGTTGCTGCCGCAGCAGGCTGGAGCTGGGTACTACCTAAATGGTGGTGGGGTGCAGGCGCCGGCGATGATTGAAGCGCAGTCTTCCGTGGCGCAGTAGGGCAGAGGGCTCGGGCAGGCGGGGCCAGCCCTCCACATAATCTAAATAGTTGGGGTGGAGGTAATTGCATTTGCTTGCATTTGTTTTCATTTCACAATAGGATGAACAAATTGAAAGGAGTTCGGCGGGGAGTTGCGCAAAGGGCGTGCTGATCCGGTGTCCGTGATCGACCAAAGATCTATTTCGGATTCATGAAAGCGCCCTCACCCTTCTCGCAGACCTAAAGAGAACGATAAGAACCTCACGGAAGCGATTGCGGTCAAGCCAACGAGGCATGATCCATCCTTCGTCGATCGGACGCTGAGCGTCTGATCAGTCCGCTCGGGCCATATCTTTCCGCCGCACATCAAACCCATGAGTCACGATTCACGATACGGTTCCAACCAAAGAGGTGGACCTCACGACCGACGCAACCGACGCCACGACCGATATGGCAGTAACCGGGGTGGACCCCGCCGGGAAAGTAAACCCGCGAGCGGAGGTTTCTGGGGATTCATAAAGAAACTATTCGGAATGGGAGGCGGTTCATCGCATTCCTCTCACGCACCGTCCGCGGATCAACGCCAGCGGAATGGGCGAGGAGATGCCCCGCGTCACCCGCGGGCGCGTTCCATTCCTCCGATGGAGGTGCTGACACCTCGGCTCTATGTGGGAAACCTCTCCTACGATGCCTCGGAGAGCGACATCTTTGATCACCTGAGCAAAGTGGCTGGGGTGAAGAATGTCGAAGTGGTGCGCGATAGTGGGTCGAACTCGAAGGGGTTCGGCTTTGCGGAGATGCTAACGCTGGAAGGAGCGCAAGAGGTGGCCAAGAAGCTTCATGATACAGATTTCATGGGGCGGCTGCTGATTGTGAACGGTGCCAAATCCCAGGGTGAGCGGACGAGCGGCGGTCCCCGCAATCACGATCGGGCGGACAGCCGACCCCCTCGTGGTGAGCAGGCGGAGCGGTCCTCCGAGTTTGATTACGAGCGCGGCCCTCGGAATCCTAGTTACGACTAAGAAAAAAGTTTAGGGACTGGCCAAGGTGGACCGGGTCTTGGAAGAGACCCGGCCACCTTCGGCGAGCCAACGATTAACGGCGGCTAAGTAAGCGCGGCCACTGGATTCGATGACATCGGTGGCGGCAGCGCGACCGCTGGCGGGTTCCCCTTTTGTGGCAAAGCGAACATTGAGAGAAACTTCTCCTACGGCATCTTTTCCTTCGGTGACAGCGCGGACCGAGTAATCGAGAAGGTGGCCCTTGAGGCCAGTAATGCGATCGATAGTTTTCATGACGGAATCGACGACACCGTCTCCCGAGCCTTGGGCCGAAAGAATTTTGCGGCCGTGGCGCAGAGTAATCGTCGCGACGGGTTTACGACCCGTACCCGACTGGCAGGCCAAACTTTCCAAAGAGTAGGTTTCGCGAGCGACATGGATTTGAGCCCCAACCAGAGAGGTGAGATCGTCGTCATGGACGAACTTTTTGCGATCGCCGATTTCTTTGAAGCGGATGAAGACGGCTTGGAGTTCGGTGGGGCGGAGGGTGTAGCCCAGATGTTTGAGGCGAGCGAAGACGGCGGCACGACCGCTGTGTTTGGTCAGTGGGAGTTCGGTTTTTCCCCAGCCGACGATTTCTGGATCGATGATTTCGTAGGTTTCTCTTTTTTTAAGGATGCCATCCTGGTGGATGCCCGAGCTGTGGGCGAAGGCGTTCAGTCCAACGATGGCTTTGTTGCGTGGAATGGGGAAACCACAGGCGGCGGAGACGAGGCGTGAGGTGCGAACGATTTCACGGGTTTGGATGTTGGTGTGGGCGTGTGCAAAAAAATCGGCACGAGTGTGTAGAGCCATGACTACTTCTTCGAGGGCAGCGTTGCCGGCGCGTTCGCCGATACCGTTGAGGGTGCACTCCACTTGGCGTGCGCCCGCTTGGACGGCGGCGAGAGAGTTGGCCACGGCGAGGCCGAGATCATTATGGCAGTGGGTGCTGAAAACCGCATTGGCAGATCCACGAGCTTGGGCGATCACCTGGGCGAACATGTTGCTGTATTCTTCGGGTGCAGCGTAGCCGGTGGTATCGGGAAGATTGATGGTGGTGGCACCAGCGGAGATGGCGGCCTCGACGACCTCGACAAGGAAATCGATTTCAGTGCGGGAAGCATCTTCAGGAGAGAACTCGACGTTGGAGGTAAAGCGGCGGGCGCGACGAACTCCGTCGGTGGTGAGACGGAGGATCTCGTGGCGGGCTTTACCGAGTTTGAAATCGCGATGGATTTTGCTGGTACCAAGAAAAACGTGAATCCGGCCCTTTTTGCCAGCAGGTTTCACGGCGGCTCCGGCGGCATCAATGTCGGCGTTGACGCAGCGGGCCAAGCCACAGATGACGGGACCGCGGACGGTCCGGGCAATTTCTTGGACGGAATCGAAATCGCCCCGACTGGCAATAGGGAAGCCCGCTTCGATGATATCGACCCCGAGGCGAGCGAGTTGGCGAGCGACCTCGAGTTTCTGGCGACCCGTCATGGCGGCGCCTGGGCACTGCTCCCCGTCGCGAAGAGTGGTGTCGAAGATCTGAATATGAGGGCCAGAGGACATAGAACGAGCTTAGCCCGAAACAGTCAAAGGCGCACCTGCTAAGAGGAGGAAAGACGCCCTCGACGGGCGCATTGCAAAGTGACCTCTGACCCCAAGTTCATCTGCCGAAGGCAGTGGAGTGAGCGGGCTAGTAAGCGGCTTGGGCGCCCTTAAGATTCCGCGAACGGATCCAGGGCATGAGGCCACGGAGGCGAGCACCGGTTTTTTCGATGGGGTGTTTGGCCCCTGCCTTGAGGAGGCGATGGTAGCGCTTCATGCCGGTGTGGCTTTCGTGAATCCATTCGCGGGCGAATTTGCCGTTACGAATTTCTTGGAGGACTTTCTCCATGGATTTTTTGGTACGGGCGTCGACGACGCGGGGTCCGCGACTGACGTCCCCGTATTTGGCGGTCTCTGAGATGGAAAAGCGCATTCCTGCGATACCTGATTCGTTGATCAGATCGACAATGAGCTTCAATTCATGGAGAACCTCGAAGTAGGCAACTTCAGGTTGGTAGCCCGCTTTCACAAGAACTTCGAACCCTGCTTGGATGAGAGCGGAAGTTCCTCCGCAGAGGACGGCCTGCTCACCGAAAAGATCGGTCTCGGTTTCTTCTTTGAAGGTGGTTTGGAGGAGGCCAGCGCGAGTGGCGCCGATCCCTCGGGCCCAAGCCATGGCAATCGAGCGAGCTTGGCCGGTGGGGTTTTGCTGCACGGCGAAGAGGGCAGGAACGCCACGTCCTTCGACATATTGTCGGCGAACGATATGTCCTGGGCCTTTGGGGGCGACAAGGATGACGTCGACATTTTTGGGTGGCTTAACGGTTTTATAGTGAATGGCAAAGCCGTGGCTGAAGAGGAGGCACTGACCCTTGCGAAGATTGGGGGCGATGTCCTTCTGGTAAACGGAGGGAATTTTCAGGTCGGGCACAGCAACGAAGATGACATCAGCGCCGCGGACGGCTTCAGCAGTGGGGAGGACTTTAAAGCCGTGTTTTTTGGCGACGGCGATAGATTTGCTGCCTTTGTAGAGTCCGATAGTGACTTTGACGCCGCTATTTTTGAGGTTAAGGGCGTGGGCATGGCCTTGCGAGCCGAAGCCAATGACGGTGGCTTTTCTGCGAAGAAGGGGGGTAAGGCTGGCGTCACGGTCGTGGTAGATTCGGGCGGGCATAGGGTTATCTCCTGTTCGGGTTGGTGGTTTTCTATGGGGTAAAGGGCTAGCGGCGGGCGAGGGCGATGCGGCCAGTTCGGCTGAGTTCGAGGATGCCGAAGGATTTCATTAATTGGAGGAACTTGCCGATTTTGCTTTCGTCACCGGTGACTTCAATGGAAAGGCTGGCGGATTGGACGTCGACAATCTTGGCACGGAAGATGTCGCAGATTTGCATGACCTCTGGTCGAGCGGCGGCGGTGGCTTTGACGCGAAGCAAAATAAGTTCGCGGTCGATGACGTCTCCATCTTTGAAGTCGTGCACTTCGAGAACATCGACCAGTTTTTTGAGTTGTTTGACGACCTGCTCCAAGACCTGATCATTGCCGACGACAACGATGGTCATGCGGGAGATTTTATCGTTTTGGGTGGGGCCGACGTTGAGGGTATCGATATTGAAGCCGCGACCGCTAAAGAGCCCTGCGATGCGGGTTAGAACCCCGAACCGGTTTTGTACGACGACAGAAATGGTATGGCGCATAAAATAAAAAGAAGAATGACCTTAAAAAGTAGCGAAGAAGGAGCGGACGGGTCAAGCCGAAGGGCCAGACTGGCCGAAGCTGGCACGTAGGCGGGCTAATTCGTGCGACTGCTGATCGAGAAGTTGGCGGGCTTGAGCGAGGTCGGTTTCCAGCTGTTTGATCCGCAAGCGGAGGGCGGCGTCGAAGGCTGGGCTGGCCTCAGTGGCTTCGACGGGCTCGGTGGCGTCCTCCAATTTAATGGTGCGGCTTTTAAGACGAGAGGTACGGCGGCGACGAATTTCCTCAAGAAACTCGGTGACGGTGTAGGTTTCTTTTGTGCGGAGGTGAGAAACAAGTTCCGAGCCACCCAACTGGCCGCTTTGTAAAAACTCCGCGATGGTGCCTGCGGTAGTGGGACCGTAGCGGGGACCGTCGAGGGGCTCGACCCACCAGTGCATTTCGAGACCGGGGACCTCGGGGGCCTTGGCCCAAGCTGCTTCATCGGTCTGGATGAGGTCGTCGGGTGCGATGAGAGACTGATTGGCGAGAGCTTTCAGATGATCGAGGTCCATAGGACCAAGGACTCTGCCGGTCTGGACTTTCTGAAGGCGGTAAAGGGAGGCGGGGGTGCTCAAAGGAAATTAATGGGTGGGGATAATGAGTTTTTGGCCGACTTTGAGGGACGCATCTTTGGCGAGGGAGTTGGCCTTGCGGATGGACTCTACGGTGATTTTGGTTTTATAGGCCTCGCTATAAGCTTGGGCGATGGAGCTGAGGGTATCGCCCTTGGCCACGACATGTTCGTAGCCATCGCGTTCAGCAGGTTTGGCGATGGGGAGAGCTTTTTCCACAGGCTTTTCTTTTTCCCGCTCTTTCCGCTCCGCAACTAATTTTGAAACTTCCTCCAGTAAGGCGGTGCGATCTTGGGAAGCCTTGGCGGCAGTGTTGGCGAGTGATTCTTTGAGGGATTGAGACTGGAGCCGAACCTCATCGAGAATTTTTTCGAGGGTACTCACTCGAGCTTGAATCTTGTCCACTTGAGCGTCGACGCGATCGACTTGATCGGCGGCTTTAAGTATTTTACGGCGCTCCATTTCCGCGTCTTCGGCAACGGCAGGGTTGGAGGGTTGAGCGATGAGAGGGGTGCCTGAGATTAAAAAAAGAAGGGGGAGGATGCGGAGAAGGCTTGGCATAGCGGTATTATCACTCTGGGGACTCCGTGCCGACAAGCTTTACAAACTCTTTTTCGGTGATGACGCGAACTTGAAGGGATCGAGCTTTGGTTAATTTTGAGCCTGCCTCTTCCCCTGCGAGGACAAAATCAGTTTTCGGGCTGACGGAACCGACGACCGATCCGCCGTGGGTTTGGATTTGGCGGACAAACTCTTCGCGGGACTGGCTGAGGGTACCAGTAATGACAAACTTCTTTCCTGCGAGAACCCCTCCGCGCATGGCGAGCTCCTCTTTTTGGGCAGTGAAATTGAGCCCAGCTTTACGCAGAGCAGGCAGAAGACGCTGGGTGGAGCGTTCTTGAAAAAAAGAGACAATTTCCTCGGCGACTTTGGGCCCGACATCGTTGACTTGAGTGAGTTCGGCAACGGTGGCGGAGGAGAGTTTCTCCAAGGTGGTAAAGTTGCGGGCGAGAGATTCGGAGGAGACCGCGCCAACTTGAGGAATGCCGAGGCCGAAAATCAGGCGCCAGAGTGGACGACTTTTACTTGCGGCGATTCCTTGGAGAAGATTAGTGGCGGACTTTTCTCCCATGCGTTCAAGGTGGGTCAACTGTTCCTCGGTTACGGCGTAGAGTTGGTCGAGGTGTTGGACTAAGCCTGCATCGACGAGCTGACCGACCATGGCTTCGCCCATGCCCTCGATGTCCATGGCACCCCGGCTAGCAAAATGTTGGAGGCGACGTTTGAGTTGGCCGACGCAGTCGCGAGAGGTGCAGCGGAGAAAAACTTCTTCTTTAGAAAGGGGGCCACCGCAGACAGGGCATTGGCGGGGAACGGCGATGGGGCGGGAGGAAGTGGGGCGCTTCTGGAGATTGACGGAGAGGACGGCGGGGATGACCTCTCCTGCTTTTTCGATGTTAACGTAATCTCCCACGCGGATATCTTTGCGGGCGATCTCCTCAAAGTTATGCAGGGTAGCGCGAGAAACGGTAGAACCGCTGAGGAGGACGGGATCGAGTTCGGCGACGGGGGTAATAACCCCGCTGCGGCCAACTTGAAAGGTGATGGCGTGGAGGCGGGTTTCGGCCTGTTCGGGGGTGTATTTGTAAGCGATGGCCCAGCGAGGGGCTTTTTCGGTGGAAAGGAGAACGCGTTGTTGATCGAAGCGGTTGACCTTGATAACGGCTCCATCGGTGGCAAAGGGAAACTTGGTGCGGTCGCGATCGAGGGTGTGAATGGCTTGCAGGACCTTTTCTGGTCCAGAGGCGAGGCGGAACCAGGTGTGCCCAGGAAGACCCCATTGAAGAATTTGTTGGTGGAGGGCGTCCTGAGTTGTCAGGGAGGAGGTCTCGGGCTGGGCCAGGCCGTAAAAAACAACGGCGAGCGGGCGCTGAGCGACTTCGCGGGAGTCGAGCAGTTTTAGGGTGCCAGCGGCGGCATTGCGGGGGTTGGCAAAGAGGGCTTCCCCCTTTTTTTGGCGGGCGTGGTTCAGTGCGGCAAAGGCAGGCTCGGGCAAGTAAACCTCACCACGAAATTCAATAGTTTTTGGCAGGCCGGGAACAAACAGGGGGAGGTTGCGGATGGTTTTTAGATTTTCGGTGATGTCGTCGCCGCGTTCCCCGTCTCCTCGGGTAAGGCCTTGTACGAGGTGGCCGTCGAGGAAGCGAACGGTGACGGCGAGCCCGTCGATCTTGGGTTCGATGGCGAAGGTGGCCTCTTGTCCTGCGAGGCCTTTGGTTACGCGGGTAAGAAAATCGGTCAATTCAGTTTCGCTGTAGGTATTGTTGAGGCTCTGCATGCGAACGGTGTGGGGGACGGTGCGAAAGGAGTCGAGGGGGGCGCCGCCGACTTTACGGGTAGGGGAATTTTCGTCGATAAGTTGAGGATGGGCTTTTTCGAATTCGGAAAGTTCGCGGTAGAGGCGGTCGTAAGCGGCGTCGGATATCTCGGGTTGGGCTTGGACGTAGTAAAGAAGGTCGTGGTGCCGAACCTGTTTGAGGAGGTGGGCGTAGTGTTGAGTGGGGGAGCTGCTCACCTGGGGCGACGACGAAGGGTGAGTCCGATAGCAATTCCGAGAACATCGGCTAACCAGTCTTGGATCGAGACATCGCGGCCTGGGGCGAGGCGTTGGGATTGTTCGTCGAGGCCGCCGAGGAGAGATCCTGCCATACCGAGGGCGGCAGAGGAAAAGGGAAGTCCGCCGAGCACGAAGCCGAAGCCTGTGTAAACGGCGAGGTGGAGGACCTTGTCATTGAGCAGAGGAAAAAAATCGTCCACTTTTGTAATTCGGGTGGCGGGGAGGGCGGAGACGCTAAGGATGAGAAGATAGTAGAGGACGGGGGGGAGTAAGTTTTTCCATCGCAGATTGGGCATAAGGAGAGCATTTTGGACAGAGAGTGAAGCAGAGCAACTTGAAAGAATGGGTCCCGATTTTAGGGATCGAAGGGGGAGGCACAAAGACCTCATGGATTTTCGTAGGGGATGGAGGTCGGATTCTGGCGCAAGGCACGGCGGGGCCATCGAATGTTCTGTTGGCAGGGAGAGTCGGGTTAGAAAAGGTGTTTCGACAGATTGCGGCGGCTCTTCCGGGAAAGCCGGTGGCGATTGGGGGAGGATTTGCGGGCGCGCGGGGTCAGGCTGAGCTTGCGGAGGTGCGGGGGGCGTTGCGTTCGGTTTGGCCGAAGGTGAAGCGGGTGGTGGTGGGGATGGATACTGATTCGGCGTTGGCCGCGGCGTGGGGAAGTGAAGATGGATTTTTAGTGATCGCGGGAACGGGAAGTAATGTGGTGGGGAGAAAAGGGAGTGTTCGGTTGAGTGCGGGTGGGCACGGCCATTTATTAGGGGATGCGGGAAGTGGCTACGACATCGCACAGAGGGCAGTGGAGGCGATTTTTCGGGCGAGGGATCGGGATGGGAAGGCGCCAAAATTAGTGGCGGCGCTCTTGGCGCATGCGGGGGCGGCAGATATGGATCGTCTTTTGCGTGCGGTCTATCTGGCTCAGGGGAAAGAGTGGCTGGCCTCGTTTGCCCCCGTTGTTTTGCGGGTAGCAGAAAAAGGGGACGCAATCGCAGGGCAAGCGGTGCGAGATGGGGTGGAAGAACTTACGACCAGGATAGCGGAGTTGGCCAAGAGGATGAAGGTCGCACGACCGAGAATCGCGCAAACGGGCGGATTATTTGAAAACCGCTTTTACGCTGGAGCTTTTGTGAAGGCTTTGCGGAGGACATGTCCGCGGGCCAAGAGTGAGCGGTGCAAAACTTCTGGAGCGATGGGAGCGGTGCGGATGGTGGTTGGTTCTACCTCTATTTGGACAGGGCAAGGGGAGAAGAAAAGTGGGGTGGAATTAGTGGATGTGGAGGCTTTGCCGACGGAGATGGCGAACCCGCGGTCACGCGGGATGCATCGTCAATCGGTGGGAGAGCTGGTGCGGTTGTTTGTGAAGGAGGAGGCTTTTACGGTGCGAGCTTTGAGTCGGGCGAAGAAAGAAATTAAGGGAGCGACGGAGATTGTTTCGCGGGCGTTAACACGGGGAGGAAGGCTTTTCTATGTGGGGGCAGGAACGAGTGGGCGGCTGGGTGTCTTGGATGCGAGTGAGATGCCTCCGACGTTCCACACGCCACCAGAGTTGGTGCAGGCTATTTTAGCGGGCGGGCCTGAGGCGATTTTTCGGGCGCAGGAAGGAGCGGAGGACGATGGGGAGGCGGGGGCGCGATCGGTTAGGGAGCGGAGAGTGGGTTCCCGCGATGTGTTGGTGGGTTTGACGGCGAGTGGGCGGACTCCGTTTGTGCATGGGGCATTGGCGGAGGGAAAGAAGGCGGGAGCCAAAACGGTTTTGGTCACGGCGCATCCGAAGTGGAGGTTCGAGAGAGGCGGGATTCGCCCTGATGGGGTGGTGCGGTTGGATGTTGGGCCAGAGATTATTGCTGGTTCGACACGTCTGAAGGCGGGGACCGTGACGAAGATGGTCTGCAATATCCTCAGCTCTGTGGCGATGATTCGAATGGGAAAGGTGTACGACAACCTCATGGTGAATGTGGTTCCCTCGAATGAAAAACTGAAGGCACGGGCGATACGATTGATCCGGACGTTAACCCAAGTGGGTCTGGAAGAGGCGGAGCGGGCGTTGAGAGAATCGGGCGGGAAAGTGATGTTGGCCACCGAGCGATTGCGAAAAGTT
Organism: Verrucomicrobia subdivision 6 bacterium; assembly: GCA_947441075.1. Classification (GTDB taxonomy): domain Bacteria; phylum Verrucomicrobiota; class Verrucomicrobiia; order Methylacidiphilales; family Verrucolacustridaceae; genus Verrucolacustris. Next base: position 8,309 of record CANESK010000018.1, on the reverse strand, counting down.
TCCGGCTTGCCGAAAAAAAGACGAGGAGCACTCTTGGCTCGATGAAATACTTGATGCGGGTTGTGGTCTTAATTGGTTGGGCGGTGAGTTGCGGGTGGGCGGCGGAGGCGGACGTAGCGGGTCTTTGGAAAAATACCGCAATGGGGATAGGCCAGTCGGCGATTATTGTTTCGCAGGAGGGGGCGAATTTGCATGTGGCGGGATATGGAGTGTGGGCGGGGGGTGGAGTTGGGGTGTGGCACGGGAAGGGTAGGATTGAGGGGGCACGGGTGAAGTTGCCGCTGAATTATACAAAACTGCCCAAGCCTGGATTTGATGCGAAGGTGGAGTTGGATTTGGGGATCGCGGCGGATGGGAACACTTTGGAGGGAACTTGGAAAAACTCGCTTGGTCGAAAGGGGCCAGTGAGGTTTGTTCGAGTGGTTTCTGAGGCGGCGCCGAAGGTGACGACAGCTGCCGAGGTGCCTGCGGGGGAAGGACCCGTGGCGGAAGGGGATAAAAAAGAGGAGGCAGTAAAGCCCTAAACTCCGTGGACCCTGCCCCAGTGAATATCGAGTTGGCGGCTGAGGCAAAGTTTGAGGGCGCGAAGGAGGCAGGAGGCTTCTAATTTTTGTCCTCGAGCGATGATGCTGGGGAGGGATTCGTTGGGGCGGAGGCGCAAGGCGTCTTGGCAGAGAATCGGGCCTTGATCTAAATCTGGGGTAACGAAGTGAGCGGTGACTCCAACAATTTTCACTCCCTTGTCGTAGGCCTGGCGGTAGGCAGAGGCGCCTGGGAACGAAGGGAGGAGCGAGGGATGAATATTGAGGATACGATTCTTCCAGTGCCAAACGAAGTCGGGGGAAAGAATTTTCATAAAGCGGGCGAGAACGACAAGTTCGACGTCCGCCTTTTCTAGACATGATTGAAGGGAGGTCTCAGCTTTCTGGCGGTCGCGATAGTCGATCGAGGCGAAGGGAAGGCGGTAGCGGCGGGCGAGAGAGCGAAGTTGGGGATGATTCCCAGCGAGGAGAACAGGTTGGGCGGCTAGGCGATGGGATTTCCAAGCGCGGAGGATGGCCTCGGCGGCATGGGTTTCTTTGGAGACGAGGATGGCGAGGCGCCGGCGGGTGCGTGTGCCGTCGGACATGCGCAGAGTAAGTTTCATTTTGAGGTGTTGGGCCAAGGAGCCGAGGTCGGCGCGGATTCGGCGGTCGTCGAGTTTCGAAACAGGCCAGGAGGCGAGAAGAGTCATGCGAAACTTTCCGCGGGCGACCTGTTCTTCGAGCGATTCGATATTGGCGCCCATGCGGAAAAGATGTTGAGTAACGGCGGCGATGGCGCCGCTACGGTCTGGACCGACTAAGCCGATGGTGACAAAGGAACGACTGGCCATGGTTAATCTGCGCGCAAGGTGCAGGAGGCTCGGGGGGTTTCGTGAAGGGTGATTTCCGAAAGGCCGGGGAGTTTAGGGCTGAGCTGTTTCCAAAACCATTGGCAGATGATTTCGAGGGTTGGGTTTTCGAGGCCAGGGGTGTCGTTGAGAGAGGTGTGGTCGAGTTTTTCTAAAATGGGGCGGACAACGGAGGCGATTTTTGCGTGGTCGTAGAGGAGGCCTGATTTGGGGTCGACGGAGCCGGTAACACAAACTTCGAGGGCGAAGCTGTGTCCGTGGAGGCGCCGACACTTATGTCCTTCGGGGAAGGAGGGGAGGTGTTGGGCGGCTTCGAAGTCGAATTTCCGTCTGAGGGTGATCTGCATCAGAGATAATTTCTAGCGATTTGAGGGGTGGATTTCAACCGATGGTTCGATTGGATGTTGGATTGGGGAGGGTGGAGGGGGGCTTGGGGGAGAACCAAGAGTTGAGGAGTTTTTCAATCAGGGCACCCCAAATTGAAAGAATGATGGCGAGAAGGAGGAGGGAAGGGACGGCGATCGAAGAGGATTTGTCTTTGAGGAAGGAGGCAAAGTGAATGGCGTAGGGTTGGTGGACGAGATAGATCCCGTAGGAAAAAGATCCTGCGAGGGCAAGGGCTGGGCCTAAATAGGGAATCTTAGCCCAAAATCCTGAGGCTCCTGCGACCACGAGAAAGCAGGCGGCACCAGATAGAAAATCAACCGCGACGTAGCCGCGTGGAAGTTGGTAGACGAGAAGGGCGATGGGGTAGAGGCAAAGGCCTGCGAGAAAGCCGCGGCCATGAAGAAGCCAGTTTTCAAGCTTATCCGGGTTTCTGGCGTAGGCACCTCCGAGAACCATGCCGAAGGCGAATTCGGGCAATCGGCTCAAGCCGCAGCCTCCGAGGATCCACTGGCCGCTGGAGGGATGAAGATAAAGAAGAAAAATGCGGGCGAAAAATCCCAAGGCGACTGCTCCGAGAAGAAAGCGGATGGGTCCCCAGCGGAGGAAAGCCCAGATAAGTAGTGGGAAGAGTGCGAAAAGTTGGATGATGAGGCAGAAGTACCACCAAGCGGCGTTGAGATAGAAAAAATTGTAGTCGATCCAAAGAAAGCGCAATCCGCTCAAGCTAACCCCGAATCGCCAATCGACTGGCTCGAGGCGGGCCTCAAAGGGACTGAGCAAGTAAACAAGATGAGCGAACCAGTACATAGGATAGAGGCGCAGAAGGCGGTGGGTGATCCAAGAGGTCCAAGGGACGCCGCCTGGTTTTGCGGCAGCGCGAATGGCGGACTGTGCGAGGACAAAGCCACTGGCAACAAGAAAAAGGCCTACGGCGTGAAATCCCAATTGAGAAATACCGATTCCGAGGGTTCGGGCTAAGGAGTTGAAGATAGAGAGAGGGGTGGTCCAAAGTTCGGGTTGGGCGACTTTTTGGAAAAATCCGGCTTCGATGGGGGAGGGAGGTTTGATCCAGCAAGAGAAAGAGTGAAAGTAGACGACCCAAAGGATGGCGAGCCCTTTGGTGACATCGAGCCATGCCATTCTTCGTTGGGCCATGGTTCGAGGTTATGGGAGAAACAAAATTAGGCTAGATCGGAGCGGAGAAGATCGAGAAGAGCGAGCATGCGTGGCTGATGTTTGTTTTCTGGGACTTGGCCAGTGAGGCAGAGAGCTACGGCGAGATCTTTGGCCGGGTCAGCAAAAGCGATAGAAGAGCAGGCGCCGCCGTGGCCAAAGGTGTTTCTGGAGGAGGTGGTGCCGAAGCCATAGGGAGGCTTGGCGGTGCCATAGCCGTGGCTGTCGAGCATGACGCCGAGACCAAAATCGGTGATCTGGCCGAAGGTCATATCTTTTTCGCCTTCTCGCCAGCGGTGAGAAAAATTCTTTATGAAATTAGGAGAAAAGACCGTAGTCCCAGTTTCTGGGTTGGTACCTTGGGATAGAAGAGTCCGGTAGAAGCGGGCCAGAGAGATGGCTGTTCCACAAAATCCCCCACCAGGACCGTGTCCTAGTGGGGCGGGAATCCAGGTGGATCCCTTTTTTTCGAGCATGGGGACATCCGCTTTCGTGGTGTCGGTGGTGAAAAACATATCCCCAGCCCCGGAGGGTGAAAGGACATGGCGATGAAGATAGTCTGGCCAGGAGTGGCCGGTGTGGCGTTCGATCCAGCGTCCGAGAAGCCACCATCCTCCACGGGGGTCATAAGCGGCTTGGCGGGGTTGGAGTGAAAAATCTCCGGGCTGAGCTCGCGCTAAAATATGGAGAATTTCTTGTTCGGGGGCGAGAACGTCGAGGGTGGAGAGGCGAAAGCCGGTGCGGTGGGTGAGAATATCGAGAAGGGTGAGGTTGCCGAGATAGGTTCCGAGGAGCTCAGGGAATGTTATTTCCATGGGCAGAGGCCAGAGGTCGGGCCTTTGTTCTGTGAGATGGAGAACGCCGAGGGAGGTGACGGGCTTGCCTGCGGAGTACCAAGGAACGGAGGTGGCTGGAGTGGGTACGTTGCCGCCGGCATAGGCAGCGAGCTTTCCATGAGAAAAAACGGCTAAAGTGAATCCAGGCCAGAAGTTTTCTTGAACTCCCTTCTGTAGATGAAGGTGAGCATGGGGAAGTTCAAGCATTCGTTTCGAGGGGGGTGCCACGGGGTTCGTGGCGCAGGGCGACGTGGGTGACGCCAGGGAACTTGGAGTGAAGAGCCTCGCTGACGTGATTTTCTATTTCGTACACCTCGCGGGTGGTGAGCTGTTCTCCTACTTGAATATGGAGATCGATATGGATGTCGTTCTGCATGCCGTGGGAGCGGATAGCGTGAGCTCCGCGAACGCCAGGGACGGCTTCGGCGACGGAGCGGATTAATTCGGGATCGAGGCGGGTTGCATCGGAAACAACTTTGACGCCTTCCAAAAAGATTTCGTAGATGGCGCGGGCGAGAAAGAGAACGATGCCAATGGCCAGAAGGGGATCGAGCCAAGGCAGGCCGAGGGCGCCGCTACCGATGGAGGCGATGGCGAGAACGGAGGAGTAGACATCGGTGCGGGTGTGGGCGGCATCGGCCAGAAGGAGGGGGCTGGAGACTTCAAGTCCTGCCCTTTTTTCCCAGGCGGAGAGGGCGGTGTTAAAAAGAATGCCGACGCTAAGGAGGGCCATGCAGCCCCAGCTGAATCCTGGGGCGGGGGCGTGATGGAGGAGTCGATTGACGGCAGCGCCGAGAATTTCCCAAGCGCTGAGGAAAAGGAGGCCGGCCACGACCATGGTGGTGAGAATCTCAAACTTGCGGTGACCGTAGGGGTGTTCGGGATCGGGCGGACGGGCGGCGGCGGTGATACCGATGAGAGCGATGACGCTGGCGGCGCCATCGAGAAGGGAGTGCATGGCATCGGAAAGAACGCCCAAGCTCCCGAGGCGCCAACCGATACCAAATTTAAGAGCAGCAAGTCCTACGTTGATGGCGAGGGCGACGAGGAGGACTCGGCGAATGCGGGCGGAGCGGGCGGCTTCGTTCACAAGCGGCGATCCGCGATGCCCCCCGCAGGTGGGGCAAGATAGGAGGAAAGATTAGAGGAGAGCGGACTGGGCTGAAATCCGAGAAGTTTTGTGGCGAGGGAAGAGTCTCCTACTTGGCCTTCTTCGAGCATGAGGATCTGATCGGTGGTCAGGGGTGGGTGGGGTAAGATTCTTTCGGCTACGGCGGCGAAGAGGCGACAGAGTGGGAGAGGGACGGGGAAAAGAATCGGTTTTCGCCGGGTCAACCAAAGCCAGGGAAGAGTGGCGAGAATCACATCTGGGGTGTTATCGACCCAAGTCGGGGAGAGGCCCATGGCTCGGGCGATGTCGAGGGCGAGGTCGCGAAGATTGGTCTCGGGTCCACAAAGATCGAGAGTTTGGCCGATGGTGCTGGCCTGTCCGAGGGAGCGGACGAGAGTGTTGGCCACATCGGTCACGGCGACGGGCCGGAGAATGACGTTGGCTCCGCCTGGTAGTGGAAGAAAACCGCCGCTCAGCCATGAGAGAGGTGGGCGCATGGAGGAGGCGAGGAGGGAGGTAAAGGCATCGCCTTGGCCGTAAATAAGAGAGGGGCGAAAAAGGGTGAAGGCGAGGCCGCTCTGGCGAATGATTTCTTCGGCGGCCCACTTGGTCTGGTGATATTGGGAGGCGGCCATGGGGCGGGTACCGAGGGCACTGAGATAAAGGAAGCGAGAAATGCCGGAGGCGCGAGCTGCGGCAACGACATGGGCGGTGCCGTCTTGGTGGACGCGTTGAAAAGTTTGTGAGCCGTGTTGTTGGATAATGCCGACGCAGTGAATAACGGCTTGGGCCCCGCGGAAGGCTTCGCGGAGAGATGAGGGTTGGGTGATGTCGGCGGGAAAAAATTCGACTCCTGGGGGCAGGGTATGGGGAGGGGGGGTACGGGCGAGGGCACGCGTGGGCAGGCCTTCGGCGGCGAGGCGCCGACAAATTTCTCGCCCGACAAAGCCGGTGCCACCTGTTACGACAATCATATGTCCTCGATGCTAGAAGAAATCGTCATTTGCACAGAAGGCCATACCGAATTTATGCCCATAGCACAACCGTTGGAGAAGGCTGCCGCCGAGCGGGGGTGGCGGGATGGGCTTTTGCACATTATCATTCCGCACACCACTGCGGGGGTAACGATTCAGGAGGGGGCGGATCCGGATGTGCGGCGGGATTTGGCGGTGGCGCTGGAGCGGGCGGTGCCATGGGAGAATCGGGATTATCGACATGGGGAAGGGAACTCGGCGGCCCATTTGAAGGCGGCGATGTTGGGCAATCACTTGGCGTGGCCGTTGGAAAAGGGGAAGTTGCGCTTGGGGATGTGGCAGATGATTTATTTTGCGGAGTTTGATGGCCCGCGGTCGCGGCGGGCGTGGGTAGGGTTTCAGCCCCTTTGGGCGGGTCCTCAATCTAAGATTTCGTGAATGGCCGAGCTGGGGAAAAGTTTCCCTGGGCATTCGGTGGGTTTGGTATTGATTTCACGGTGGAGACGGAATTTTAATTTGGAATCGGGCTGAAGTTTGCGCAGGTATTGGACGAGTTCAATCAGGGAAGCGGTTTGGCGTGGGCCGAGGCGATGGGTACTAAAGTCGCCGACGAGGCAGATCCCGATAGCGATTTCGTTGAGAGATTCGCTGGCGAGGTGCCCGCCCTGTTTTTGCTGGAGCCAGCGGGAGCCGACTTCGATTTGGCCGTCGCCTGAATCGGAGCCGTTACCGATGACGAAGTGATAGGCCATACCATTTTCCATGCCGCGGGTCTGGCGATGAAAATAGTCGAAGATTTTGGCATTACCCCCGCTGGTACCGCTGTGGTGGACGACGATATATTCCCAATCGCGGAGCCGATCTTTGGGGGCATCGATCTGGGCGCGGGCGGGTTCGATAAAAATCAGCTCACGGGTTGCGGGTTTGGGAGGGGAGAGTGAGGGAGTGGGGAGAGTTTTGGATGGGGAGGATGTGGAGGTGATTTTAGTTGGGGTGGAAGATGGAGGGGGCCGAAGGCGCAGGAGGTCGCCTGAGCGAAGGGAGTCTCCTGACAATCGGTTCCAGCGTTGGAGGTCTGTGATGGTGAGACTATTTTCGCGGGCGATTTTGGCTAAGCTGTCTCCTTTTTTGATTCGTACCCATTCGGTGGGAAGGTTCGGTTTGGTTTGGCCGATGGGGGAGGGGGAGGTTTTGGCTGGAGTCGAGGGGGTGGGGGCGGGGGTTGGGGAGGAGGGAAGACGGAGGACATCGCCTGGGTGGAGGCGTTGTGGATTGATGGTGGGGTTAGCTTTGGTGAGGGCCTCGACGGAAGTGGATTGGCTTTTCGCTATTTGATAAAAGGTCTCCCCTTTTTGGACGGTGTAGGAGGCGGCGGGGAGGTTGTGGCTGAACAGGAGAGTGCAGATGATGCAGAGGAAACCAGCGCGAAGGATTTTTCGCATACGCATCCTTCTGCGCTAGCGCAGCGCGAAGCGTACGCCGATCCGATTCGTCTCCCGCGCGAGGTGGGGTAGGGGCTTGGCGAAGGTTCGGGCAGAGGGTAGAACGGAAGGTTCCTGGCAGTGTAGCTCAGCCCGGTAGAGCAAGGGACTCATAAGCCTTGGGTCGGGGGTTCGAATCCCTCCACTGCCACTTTATTTTTTATGCGGAACTTTCGAAATCTCCCAGTTTAGCGGGGGAGGGCAAGATGGGTTGAGCCATTGAATCACCGCTGCCCAGCCTTCGCTTTCCGTGTCATGGGGCAGATAACCTTGAATTGCAGTTATGGGTTCCCAACCGTCATGGAGGTGAACGGTTAGGGCCGGATCGGTTAACTCGCCTGATTTTACCCTGCGGACGTATTCGTCGGCCGAGATCTTTTTCGAAACCATGTGGTAGCCAGGGAGGCGACTTCCGCCGACCATGCGCCAAAGTTTTTTTGAACAGGTCAACTGTTGAGCCGCTTTTGTCAATGTTCGTCCCAGTCCGTGGTGCTGGAATGCCGGATCAACAAAGAGGTCGGCTCCGTAGAGGGTGTGACCTGTTGGGTCATGGTCGGCGAATGTTCCCTTTGCGGTGAGAACGTCCCAGGGGTCGTCGATGTGAAAATGAGTCAGCCAGATCATCAGGGTGAAGTGAGCTCCAGCCACCGATCCCGTGGGTTGATGAATGGCAACGAATTGACCCTCTGGGAAAAGGCGGTGATGCTCGGCCAATTCTACGTCCGTATATGGGCGCTCCGTCGGGTACACTTTTGCACAAATCGCTGAGATTTGTGTGTAATCGGAATCTAGCAGCTCTCGAACAATGAAATCTTGGGTCTGAATCGAGGAATCCATACCGAATTGTACCATTGGCACAAAAAATAAGACAACCGCTCCGCTCTCGCCATATGCGACTATTTGCGCTACTCCGAGAAGGTGATTTCCCCTCTCCTTTTGGTTTTTCTCTTTGTC
>CANESK010000017.1 GCA_947441075.1 Verrucomicrobia subdivision 6 bacterium | reverse complement strand
ATGATGCCTTCGAACTTGCCCAGATCGATGACGACATCGGCTCTTTCGAAGCGGCGGACGGTACCGGCGACGATGTCACCGACGCGACCTTGGAATTCCTCCATGATCATGGTTTTCTCGATGGAGCGCAGATTTTGGTTCATGGCCTGCTTAAAGACTTGAGCGGCGATACGACCGAACTGGCTGGCATCGAGTTCGATTTCTACGAGTTCGCCGACATGGACAGTGGGTTTAACGGCGCGGGCTTTGATGATGGAGATTTCGTCGGCGTTGGGACGGGCGCGATCGGAAGCTTTGAGTTTGGCAAACATCTGAATTTTGCCTGATTTCTGGTCGAGGGAGACGCGAACTTCAGTTTCGATGGGATAGGTCTTGTGGGCGGCGGTGATCAGGGCATTTTCGATGACCGTGGCCATTATCTTGCGGCTTATGCCCTTCTCCTTTTCCATGTAATCGAGTACTGTGAGGAAGTCTTGCGTATTCATGAGCTTATATTTTCTGTTTTGTGGAGACGGCTTTTGGCGAAAAAAAGGGCGGAAACCACTCGAGTTCCCACCCAACAATCGCCAATAGTCGACTCCGTTAAAATCCTATCAAAACACACGATTTGGTCAATCGGAGAAATGGGAGTTTTGTGCTATGCGTAAATCCATGATGAAGGCGAAGATCGGACTGGTTGCAGGGAGGGGAACCTATCCCGCCCTTGTTCTCCAAGGGGCTAAGGATCAAGGGGTCTCGTTGGCGGTGGCCGCCTTTGAAGGAGAGACAGACCCGAGGGTGGCAGCGCGGGGGCAACCGACCCACTGGTTGCGGGTGGGGCAGTTGGGCGGGCTGATTACATTTTTCAAAAAAACTGGGGTGGGAGAGGTGATTTTTGCGGGGCAGATTGCACCGAAAAGGCTTTTCGATCTGCGCCCTGATCTGAGGGCACTTTGGATTCTTTCTCGGTTGAAGGAGCGTAATGCGGAAACGCTTTTTGGGGCGGTGGCGAAGGAGTTGGCCCAAGAGGGAATCAAAGTTCTGCCTGCGACAACTTTTGTGGAGGACCATCTGGCGGGGGTTGGCCACTTGGCGGGTCCGCGTGCAGTGCGTCATCTTCCTGCGGAAATTGCTTTTGGATGGCCGTTGGCCAAAGCGGTTGCCCGGTTGCACATCGGGCAAAGTGTGGTGGTGCGCAAGGGGACGGTCATGGCGGTGGAAGGATTCGATGGGACGGATGCCACGCTGAAACGGGGAGGAAAATTGGCGGGAAGGGAGGCGGTGGCGATCAAGGTGACTTCCCCCGCCCAAGATATGCGCTTTGATGTACCGGTGATCGGACCGCAAACCATCTTGGCCGCGGCAGAAGGGCAAGTGGGGACCCTGGTGGTGGAGGCTAAGAAAACTCTCATCCTTCAGCTCGATGAGGTGAAGAAACTGGCGATACAACACAAGGTAACGATTTGGGGGCAGGCGGGTAAAGTTTCGTCATGAGTCGTTTGGTGAAAGTAGGGGTGGCGGGAGTCGGCCACATGGGGAAAGAGCACGCACGGATTTATGCGGAATCGAAAGGGGCGGAGTTGGTGGGGGTACATGATTCGAATCCTGAGACCGCGCGAAAGATTGCGGAAAAGTGCAAAACAAGAGCATTTTCTTCGTTGGAGGAGATGGTCGAGGCGGTGGAGGCGGCGAGCATTGTCACCCCGACGACGACTCATTTGGCGATTGCCTCTCCTTTTTTGAAAAAGGGAAAGCATGTTTTGGTGGAGAAGCCGATTGCGATGAATACGGTGGAGGCAAGGGAGTTGGTTCATTTAGCAGAAAAGCACGGGGCGAAACTGGCGGTAGGGCATGTGGAGAGATTTAATCCTGTGCTGGCGGCGTTGGAGGAGAGATTGGGTCGGCCGCGGTTTATCGAAGCCCACCGTTTATCGCCCTATCCAGGACGGAGCACGGATATTGGGGTGGTGATGGATCTGATGATTCACGATTTAGAAATCATTCTGCATCTGGTGCGGTCGCCAGTGAAGTCGGTGGATGCGGTGGGGATTCCAGTGCTAAGTAAGGGAGAGGATATTGCCAATGCGCGGATTCGTTTTGAAAATGGCTGTGTGGCTAATTTGACGACCAGCCGAATTAGTCCTGAAAAGTTACGCAAGATTCGGGTGTTTCAAGATGATGCTTATCTCTCCCTCGATTACATGAAGCAGGAGGGGGAAATATACAAGCGAGCGGAGGGTAAGATCACGCGGGAGAAGATCCCGGTAATGAAGGGGGAGCCACTGAAGAATCAGTTGGAGGAGTTTTTGGCGAATGTGCGACTGGACACGGATCCTCGAGTGGGAGGTTCGCATGGTTTCGAAGCCTTGAAGCTGGCCTCGCTTATTTGTGATCAGATGACGCCTGAGGGAGCATGAGCGAGGGAGTGGACCGAGATCCGCGAGTCTATCTCGTGGCGGGGGAGGCGAGTGGCGATCGTTTAGCGGCGGATCTCTTGCGGGAGTTGAAGAAGAATCCGAAGTTAAAAGCCTATGGAGTGGGGGGACCGATGCTGAAAGCGGCGGGACAGGAGCAGAGTCTGAATTTAGCGAAGCACGCGGTGGTGGGGTTAACCGATGTGCTTAAAAATCTGCCAAAATTTTTAAAAATATTTCGAGAGGTGAAGCACGAGATTGCGGAGGTGAATCCCGATGTGGTCATCTTGGTCGATTATCCTGGGTTTAACCTGCGACTGGCAAAAGCTTTGCATGGACAAAGGAACGCACCGGCAATCGTCTACTATGTGAGTCCGCAAGTCTGGGCGTGGAAAGCGGGTCGGGCCAAGCTGATGGAGCGAATCTTGGATCGGTTGTTGGTAATTTTTCCTTTCGAGGTGGACTGGTTCGCGAAGCATGCGCCGAAATTAAAGACAAAGTGGGTCGGTCATCCTTTGGCCGATCGTTGGATTGCGCAAGCGAAGGAGGGACCGAAGGATGAGATTCCATGCGTGGCGCTTTTGCCGGGGAGCCGGGCGAAAGAGATTGCGAAGCATTGGCCTGTCCTCCTACAGACCGCGCAGAGGATTGTGCGGGAGCAGAAGAACGTATCCTTTATGACCTTGGCAACGGATCACGAGATGCGGCAGAAGCTGGAAGAAGAGTGGGCAAGGCAACCGATGAGTGGAGTGAGTCTGGATATTTTAGCAGGGCAATCCTTGACTCAGTTGACGCGGTGTTCCTTGGCGATTGTGGCATCGGGCACGGCGACCTTGGAGTGTGCCATGGCGGGATTACCAATGTTGGTGATTTATAAAACTTCTTGGCTGACCTATTGGCTGGGGCGATTTCTAATTCAGTTGCCCTATCTATCGATGGTGAATGTTTTGGCGGGGGAGAAGGTAGTTCCTGAGTTTTTGCAAGGTGCGATGGAGCCTGAGCGTTTGGCCAAAGCTGCTTTGCAGATTTTACGAAATCCAAAAGGGGCGGAGGCAATGGCAGGGCGGATTCGGGACGTAGCGAAGAAGCTTGGCGGGCCTGGGGCGGCGGCGCGGGCGGCGACTGAGGTCGAGGAGGTACTTCGGACGAGGCAAAAACTAATGGTCGCGGCGGAGAAGAGTGTCGGCGATAGCGAGGAGCGGGTCGGCGGAGGAACCGAGAGGGCGTAGAGCGGCGCGGGCGGTGGCGGTGAGGCGATCAGCTTCTTTTTTTGCGCCAGCGAGGCCGAGGAGTCGTGGGTAGGTGGCTTTCCCTGAGGATTGATCTTTGCCGATGCTTTTTCCAAGTTTTTCCTTCGTCGAAGTAATATCGAGAATGTCGTCGATGACTTGGAAGGCTAGGCCCAGGGCCTGACCGAATCGGGTGAGGTGGCGAAGTTTTGTGGGATGGACTCCTACCGACATGGCTCCGAGACGCAGAGAGGTGGTAATGAGGGCGCCGGTCTTGGCGCGGTGGATTTCCACAAGTTTTTTTAGCGGAATGCGCTTTTTTTCCGAATCGAGATCCAGGACTTGGCCTGCGATCAGGCCGAGGCTACCTGAAGCGTGGGCCAGTTCGGTAACGAGATCGGCTGGGGAGTAGCGGCGGTTAGGTTTTGTCCGGGCGACGGAGGCAAAAGCTTCGGTGAGAAGGCCATCGCCCGCGAGTACGGCGACAGCTTCGCCGAAGACGCGGTGATTGGTGGGCCGACCGCGGCGAAAATTATCATCGTCCATGCAGGGGAGATCGTCGTGAATCAAGGAGTAGGTGTGAATGCACTCGACGGCGCAAGCGGAAGGAATTGCGAGGGCTTCGTTTCCTCCAACAGCCCGAGCCGCGGCGAGGCAGAGGATGGGTCGCAGGCGTTTGCCTCCTGCGAGAAGACTGTAGCGCATGGCTCGGTGAATGAGAGGGGGCTGAGCCTGGGCGGAGATAAGTCGATCGAGGGCTTTTTCCACCAAAGGAAGGCGGGATTTCCAGTAGGTTTGTGAATTCACTAAGCTGATATGACGAAGTTTAGTTGAAGAAGGCAAGCGGGAAGCAAGGTTTGAAGAAGAACGCTCTTTGGAATAGGATGTGGGGATGTCGGCCCAAGTACAGACCACGGAAGTTTGGAAGATTGGAGATAGGGAGTTTCGTTCTCGGCTTTTAATTGGTACGGGGAAATTTCCATCAGTGGGCGCGATGAAATTGGCACTGGAAGCCAGCGGAACGGAGATTGTTACGGTCGCCTTGCGTCGGGTGGATTTAACGGGGCAGAGGGATCCTCAGGCGGACATGCTGGAGGAAATTGATCAGGATAAATATTTGGTCCTGGCGAATACGAGTGGGGCGATGAATGCGGAGGAAGCGGTGCGTTTGGCTCGTTTGGCGGTGGCGGCGGGTTTACCGAAGTGGATTAAATTAGAGATTCATCCTGATCCGCGTTATCTCCTGCCTGACCCGATTGAGACGTTAAAGGCGACGGAGATTTTGGTGAAGGAAGGTTTTACAATTCTGCCTTATATCCAAGCCGATCCGGTCTTAGCTAAGAGGTTAGAAGAGGCGGGCGCGGCGACGGTCATGCCGTTGGGGGCGCCGATTGGTTCGAATCGCGGAATTGAAACGCGGGCGATGATTGAAATCATTATCGAGCAGTCGAGGATTCCAGTGATCGTGGATGCGGGGTTGGGGGCGCCGTCGCATGCGGCGGAAGCATTGGAGATGGGGGCGGATGCGGTGTTGGTCAATACAGCGATTGCGGTGGCGGAAGATCCCGCGGAGATGGCGAGGGCGTTTCGATTGGGAGTGGAGGCTGGGCGCCGGGGATTTGAGGCGGGATTGGGCCCGACAAGGCGCGAGGCATCAGCGACAAGTCCTTTGACTGGGTTTTTGGACGAGTAGGTTTTTCTGCGATGAGTGGATCACCTGGAGACGCGCTGGAGGGGTTGCCTTTTGCGAGGTCGGCGGCGGTAGCACGGTTTGAAGATTTAATGTTTGGGTCGATTCGATTGGAGGAGTTAGCGGAGCAGGCTAGGGGAGAGACGCGAAAGAACTTTGGTCGGACGATGAGGTTGTTTGCGCCGCTTTATCTTTCCAATGAGTGCGTCAATACCTGTAAGTATTGTGGCTTTTCCAAGGACAATCCGATTCGTAGGGTGACCTTGAAGCCAGAGGAAGTGGAGGTGGAGGCGAAGCATTTGGCTGGGGTGGGGTTTCGAAATTTACTTTTGGTTAGTGGGGAGCATCCCAAGGAGGTACCGGTTTCCTATTTGGCGGAAACAGTGCGCCGATGTGTCGGGCTTTTCCCCTCGGTGGCTATCGAGGTAGCGCCGCTGGAGGTGGAGGAATATCGGGAGGTGGTGGCGGCGGGGGCGGAGGGCTTGGTCTTGTATCAAGAGAGTTATGATCGGGCGGCTTATGCGGAGATGCATGTGTCGGGTCCGAAACGGAATTTTGATGAGAGGTTGGGGGGACCCGAGAGAGGGTACGAGGCAGGGTTTCGGAGAATTGGGTTGGGGGTGTTGGTGGGGCTAGCAGATTGGCGGAGGGAGTTGGTGGCTTTGGCGGGCCATGTGTCGCATATGATGAAAGTGTCCTGGCGTTCGCAAATTACGCTGGCCTTGCCGAGATTGCGGCCAGCGGCGGGTGGGTTCCAGCCAAGGGTAGCGATGTCGGATCGGGATTTCGTGCGAGCGATTTGTGCTTTTCGGGTGGCGTTTCCGCAGGCGGGAATTGTTTTATCAACGAGGGAGCCGGCGAAGTTGCGGGATGGGTTGATGGAGTTGGGGGTGACGATGATGAGTGCGGGATCGGAGACGGAACCGGGCGGATATACGGGGGTGGGAAAGGCGCGGTTGCACCGGACGGTGAGGGGGCGGGAGGTGGCGTTGGAGGCGAGTGAGTGGGAAGGGGCGGAGGCGACGGAGCAGTTTGAGGTTTCGGACGAGCGGAGTGCGGAGGAGCTGAGTAGGGCCTTACGGGGAAGAGGATTGGATCCGGTGTGGAAAGATTGGGATCGAGCGTTAGCGGGGTAAGCGATTGAGCAAGAAGATTACGGTTTTTGCGAATGGGAAGGCGCGGCAGGTTGCGACAGGCAAGACTGTGGCGGAGATGATTCGGGAGATGAGGTTGGTGCCAGCGAGTGTTCTGGTGGAGAGGAACGGGGAAGCGTTGTTACGGCAGGAGTGGGAGGACGAGAAGGTAGAACATGGAGATCGGTTGGAGTTTGTGAAGGTGGTGGCAGGAGGGTGAGGGGTGCGGCCTTGCGAGGGTCGGTTCAAGGCGTAGTGCGATGATGAAATAAAAGATCAGCTGATGACGCAGTTGGGGGAGACGGTTTGGACGTCGTCGTGGTCTTCGAGCTCCTCGATGAGTGCGAAAACCTTGGCAGATGTTTCTGGGTCGGGTGTGGGGGCGGGATTTTCTGGTTCGTAAAGGAAGCGACTGGCGGTGGGGATGAGTTGGGCGGCGCGGAGGGCTTTATCGACTGTATCGAATTTGTCGGGAGGGCAGATGACTTCGGTGGAGTGGTCGTCGAGGGTGCGGACATCGTCGGCTCCTGCCTCGAGGGATACTTCGAGGGCGGTGTCGGGGTCGGTTTTTTCGAGGAGGAAGACGCCGTGGCGTTTGAACATCCAAGCGACCGAGTTGGAGCCGCCGAGATTGCCGCCGTGTTTGGTGAAGAGGTGACGGATTTCAGCCGCGGTACGGTTTTTATTGTCGGTGGTGGTTTCGACGAGAAGGGCGACACCGCCTGGAGCATAGCCTTCGTACATAATTTCTTCGATGGTGCCGCCGCCTTCGAGTTCGCCGGTGCCTTTGAGGATGGCGCGATCGATGTTTTCGACGGGCATCGATTCGGCACGGGCGGTGGTGATGGCGGTACGGAGTCGGGGGTTGAAGCCTGGGTCGCGACCAGAGAGGCGGGTGGCGACGGTGATCTCTTTGGCGAGTTTGGAGAAGAGGGCGCCGCGTTTGACGTCGGAGATACCTTTGGAGCGTTTGACTTTGGACCAGCGACTATGACCTGCCATGAGTGGAACGATTGAAACTACGGAAGGGGTAGGTGTCAACGGGAGTCGGACCTCAATCGTGCTGCGAGCATGCTGCGAGCATGAGGGGGGTGTGGGACAACGGAGGTTGGGCGCGGGGTGGTTTTGTGGGAAGGTGGGGTCTGATGACGGATGGGCAGGAAGGCACGAGCGATGAGATGTTAATCACCCAGATGGCTGGGGGGGATGAGGAGGCGTTTCGTCGGTTGATTGAGCGGCATCAGGATCGGGTGTACGGAACGGTATCGAAGATGATTGGTGATAGTGGGCCTGACGTAGAGGATTTAGCGCAGCAAATCTTTCTGAGAGTTTGGAAAGCGGCGCCCCGATTCCAGCCTAAGGCGAAGTTTACCACCTGGTTGATGACGGTGACGCGCAATTTGGTTTTCACCTATTGCAGTTCGCAGGCTTATAAGATGCGGTTACGGGATGGGGCGGTGAATCCAGATACGGGGGAGGCTTTTATTTTGGAACAACGAGGAGGGATTGCCCAAAATCCTCGGCAAGAGCTGTGCACAAAGGAGCTGGGAGAGGCGGTCGCAGCGGCTTATCGAGCACTTCCAGAAAGCCAGCGGATGGTGCTTCATCTTCGCCAGAACGAAAATTTAAGCTATGAAGAGATTGCGATTATTATGAAAACAAGTACATCTGGAGTTAAGTCGTTGATGTTTAGGGCTCGTGATTTTTTAAGAAAACAACTTTCTGAATATTTGAGCGCACCGAAATGAGAAATGGGCAGTTTAATCCTTTATGAAGATAAATAGTCGAGATGGGCAGGAGGAGGGGGAGTTGGGGTCGGAGCTGGAAAAGCTTCTGGCCTCGGTACCACCCGCCAAGGCGCCACCGTGGTTTGCGGCCAAGGTGCTGGCGCGATTGCGGACGGAGAGGGAGGCGGAGGCGCAGAGCAAGTGGAGTTGGATACCGAAATGGCGTTGGCTGATGGCGGGGGCGGGATGCGCGGTTCTCGCTTTCGGTTTTTTTCAGTGGAAGGATGCGACGCCAACAGTAAGTGATCGTGCGGTCTTCGCTGCTTTGGACGCTTTGGTGGAGGAGGATGCGGACAACCGCTGGTGGGCTGGATTATGAAAATAAAAATAGGATACTATTTAGTTATGGTCGGATTGCTGGGGACGGGTCTGTGGGCCCAGCCGTCTTCAGAAGAGGCGATCTCCGCTGAGGGGAAAGCCAATCTGGGTAAACCGCGTCCTCCGAGAATTCCTGATGGTTCGTATGTGCCAAAGAAAGGGATGATCAATCGGGAGAAGGATCAGTTTTGGGCTGGGCCCGGGGAGGAGGATCGGTTTGTCCAGATCCTGACGTTGACTCTTGTGTCGAAGGAGCAGTTGGAAGTGAAGTTGCAGGATTGGGCGCCGTACCAAAAATTTACGGATGCGCAGAAAGCGAGGTTGGTTGAGCGGATCGATGAGGTACGGGTTCAATCTCGGAAAGAGGCGCTGAAGGTGGCGAAAGATTTTAATTTGGGGGTAACTTCAGAAAATGAAGATGAGTTTGTGGCACGTTACTGGAGGGAGAAATTGGCTCTGGAAAAGGCGATCAAAGATGAGTTATCCCCACTGCGGAAAAGGTTGGAAGACGAGGCAAAAGAGAGGATAGAGAAGAGTTTTAAAAGTAGTGTAAGTAAATAGTTTTCAACAGGTAGTGCAGATCAAATATGGCGAGTCCGTTTGCCATCAAATCGTTGCTTTGGGAAGCTTGCTCTATCTTGTACCCGACTTATTCACATAGGGGGTGAAGGACGTTCTGATTCTGACTGGGGGGCAAGAAGAGCATGGTTATGTGGCTCGGGCGTTGAGAGATTTTATTGGGGAGGAGGAGGGGTCGGAAATCCGAGTTGAGGTGAAGGAGGTGGGTGGAGGTGGGGTGGAGGGTTGGTTGGGGTGGCTTACGGAAAGGATGGGGAGGGGAGGGGCGCAGGGGGAGAAGATGCAGAAGTGGATTCGGAGGGCGGGGGAAGGAGTGGTGGGGCGGGCGGGCTGGCCGCAGTTGCGGCGGGTAGTGGCGAGGACGCTGGAGGAGACGAGACCTGAGGTGGTTGTTTATTTTCATCCTGCGGTGGGAATGGCTTTGCAGGAGAGGGTCCAAGATCGGAGTGAGGCTGGATTTGAAAGGGTGGGGGTGGTTTTAGATGCGGAAGATTTGCCAGGGTGGGATGCGGTTACGGCTGATTTGTTGTGGGTGGCGGATGAAGGAACCGCGAAGGAGTTGAGAGAAAAAAATCCGCGTGTCGCGGAGGTGGTGGCAGGAGGATGGCCCGTGCGACCCGGTTTTTTTCCTACTGAGGAAATTAAGGGCAGCCGGAAATCAGGAGACGGAGTAAAGATTCTCTATTTGGTTAATTCGCGTCGGCGCAAGGCGAGTCGAACTTTGGAGAAGCTATTGGAAATCGAAGGGGTGGAGGTCACGGCGGTGGTGGGGAGGGAGGAGGGGTTGAAGGCGGATCTGCGAAAAGGGCTGGCGGAGGCAAAAGGTCGGGGAGTAGTTCACGGCTGGGTAAAAGATTTGGCGACGATGATCCGAGCTCATGATCTGGTGGTGACGAAGCCTGGGACGATTAGTGTGCGAGAGGTTTTGGCCACGGGCCGGCCCGCCATTTTGGTGGAAGGGGGCAAAGGAGCGGAAAAGCGAAAGGGAATTTGTCGTTTGGCGACGAGGATTGGTTGCGGGGCTTTGGCCGACTCTCCTGGGGAGATCGCCTCAAGAATCAAGGACGCATTGGAAGGGGGTGGAGTAGGATTGCGGGAGTGGGGGCGGAGGGCTCGGAAAGAGGCTAATCGTTCGGCAGGGGCGATGGAGCGGTTGGCGGGAAGAATTGCGAAGATGGCAAAGGCAGCCCAATCGACGGAGAGAGTTCCCGAATTACGATTAGTAATGCATGGGTACTCGGGTCGAAAAGGTTTGTTGATGGTAGATTTACATACCCATTCAATATTTTCTGATGGGCGACTGACCTTACGCGAGATCGTAGATTTTTATGGGCGGCGGGGTTTTGATGCGATGGCGGTGACGGATCACTTGGTGGACCGGCGGCGTTTGCTGGGGAGGTTGGCAAGTTTATCTGGGCTGGTACTGACGTTGGAGGATCTACCTGAGTATTTCAGGGCGCTAGCGGAAGAGCGGAATCGGGCGTGGACTAAATATCGAATGATCCTGTTTCCTGGGTTGGAATTTAATCACGACGGTTTAACCGCAAAGGGCTCGGCCCATTTACTTGGGGTAGATTTAAAGGAGCCGATCGATCCTGCTCTATCGTTGAAGGAGATCTGCCTGCAGATTCGAGGGCAGGGAGGGTTGACGATTGCGGCGCACCCTCACCATATGAGTTCGGCTTGGGGCAAAGACACCCTCTATTTGTGGGAGCGGCAGAATGAGTTTCGTCCGTTGATTGATGCTTGGGAGATTGGGAATCGGGATGATCTATTTAATCCGGTAGGGTTAAAGCGGTTGCCCTTTATTGCGGGGAGTGATTTTCATAAGCCGAAACATCTGACGAGTTGGAAGACGATGCTTTGGTGTGAAAAGGATCCTGAAGCGATCAAAGAGTGTATTCGGCAGAATAAGGATATTTCGATCACGCTGTATCGGGACCATCGTTTTGGCGGGGAAAATGAGGAGCGGGATGATAAGAGGGTGCAGGCTGAGAAGTAAGGGTGCAATTAGTAGAGAAGTTGAAGGCGGGTAATAAATCCGAGTTCATTATTTTCTACGACAGTGCTTGGTGCGCCTCCTCCTGTGAAGGCGTTGTATTCAACGGTTAATCCCAAGCGGATGATTCGGTTGATGTACCAGTTGAGAGCGATGGAAGCCCCACTGACCCCAGTCGCATTCTCGGTCTGAGAGATCCCTAAACCCCCTTGGTTCACTGGTCGAAACATGTTGGCCCCAGCGGCCAAGCCATCATAGCGCAGGGAGAGTTCCCACGCACCGATATCCCCTTTGGTAAAGTCGAGGGGCCTATCTGGAACAATGCCGCCGAGGGTAGCGAGTTCGCCGGTGATAACCCAATCGACTTGGACATTCCATGCGGTGGTTTGGTAATTTGTAAATCCGCCACCTGAGGAGCCATCTATTCCTGCCGTGTTGACGCCTTGCTGTTCGGCTGTGAATTCGGCCCAGCACTCGAGAGGTCCATAGTTATAATAGATTTGAGGACTGATTCGCCAAATCTCCCCTTGAACACCCAATCCGTTTGGGAAACTGAGGAACGTATTGCCTCCGTCGGTGCTGTAGTCTTGAAACAGATTCGAGGAGCTAATGGAATTATTCTGAGACTGCCAACCGATGCTACCGCCCACACCCAAGTGAAGACCTCGAAGTTCTTCTGGGACTCCCTGTTCCCCACGAAAGGGTTGGCTGTAAAGTCGGAAGTAGCCGACGGGTCCGGGGCCATAATCGAGGCCGCTTTGCACGGTGTCGTTGCGTGATCCTGCACCGACCATCGCGGCCCATGATAGTTTGTATGAGAAAAGGGAGCCGTGGGCCATTACTCCAAGATCCCGGTTAGGAATCAGATTCGAGGTAAGAGATCGTTCGGAAAAAGGAAGAAAGGCGGCAGGAGTTAGCATTTCTAATCCGACTGGGACAGTGAACTTTCCAGCCTGAACCTGAATTTCTTCGATGGTGTCATAATTGATATATGCGTCGGCAATCGTGGTTTGATAGGTCGTGGCATTGGGTGCCGAGAGCGCGAATTCAGGAGCAAAGCGGTATTCCCAATCATCATAGAAGTAGCCTGATGCGTAGGGTCGGGCTCGACGGACGAGAAACTTAGACATATCGGTTGTTCCAGGATCAACGAATTCGCGGTCATCGAGTTGGAGGAGGCCTCCAAGACGAATTAAATGATGGTTATCCTTTGATCGAAAAATCAGTCCATTTTCTGAGACATCGAGCATCGGAAGATCCATTCGCTCCTCCTGCTGAGCCCTGGGGGCAAATTCGGTGGTTCCATCGACCCGCTGCTCCATAGAAGTTTGCTCTCTGACTTGTGGGGAGAGAAAGGGGGTGTACCCGATGGGATGAGAGGGTAAGGGGGCTGCTGCTGTTTTCTCTTTCGATTGGTCATCGGTGGGAGGGCGTAAGCGCGCGGTAGAGGAGTCGATATTTTGTTGGCTCTTTAGTTTTTTGACCTCGTCCATTAGGAGCTGCATTTGGGCTTTTAGGTCGGCGATGGTTTTTGTGGTTTCTTCGTCCATGGCATGGAGGGGGAAGGATGGGGCGAGGAGCAGAAGAGCTCCGAGCACAACCCAGCGGATCGATTTTGGGAAACCCAGCATCATTAGGAGAAAGAATCGACTGAAAACAGAGACGTCCCAAGACCTTCCCCTGTCATAGGAAAATGAGTCGTGAACAAAGGGGAATAAAGTGGGCCTGAGAGGACTTGAACCTCCATGGGTTACCCCAACAGATCCTAAGTCTGTCGCGTCTGCCAGTTTCGCCACAGGCCCGTTTGAAGAGAGTAACCCAAAACTTGTTCAGGGACGAGCGGAAGAAAAGTGGGAGAGAGATCTTGATTTGTGACAAAATTGTGGCAGACATAAAATCATGATGGTCAGAGTCATATGCCTAAAGGGATAAGACTTCCAAAATATAAGAAGGGGTATACTTGGCGCCATCATTTGGATGAGTGGTGGGATCGGGCGGGCACTGAGTTCAAGGCAAAGCTGTTCTGTTTTGTTGTGATCGGGCTTTTGGTTTTGGCCGCGGGAACGGCGGCTTGGGTTTTGCAGAAGATGGAGAGGGATTCTTTTATGGAAATTGCTATGGAAGCAAAGGTCAAAGCAGCGGCAGAAGCGGATGGATTAATCCAAAATAAAGTTTCGGATAATCGAGCTGCCCCTACTTTTCAGCAGGCACCCTCGCTAGAGATTCGTGGAGGAACAGAACAAGAGGATTAAGCGGGTGGACGGGGGCGGAAGAGAATTGGGGCTAAGCGCAAAACTGCAGACAGAACCAGCGACCCAGGCGACCACGGTGCTGGAGTTTCCAACCGAGTTTTTGAGCCGTACGGAGAATCTGTTTTTCCTGTCCCGACAAGATGCCTGAGAGAATTAAGCCCGTGCCTGCCTTGCGATGTTTTTCCAGACGGGGTAAGAGATGAAGCAGAAGGGAATCGTAGAGGTTTGCCAGAATCAGATGGGCAGGGGGAAGGGCGCTACGAAGAGCGTCGGCCACGCGGAAGTGGGTGCGGGGTGCGAGGCGGTTGAGCTGACGGTTTCTCTGGGCTTCTTGAATGGCCGAGGAGTCGTTATCCCATCCTTCGGCATGGGCGCCGAGGCGAGCGCAGGCCAGAGCAAGAATTCCTGAACCGCAGCCCAGATCGAGAACTTTTGGGGTAGTGCGAGAGCTTCGAGGTGAGGTGAGAAATTTAGTGAGATAGCGTAGGCAGAGGTGGGTGGTGGCGTGTTCGCCGGTGCCGAAGGCAGGACCTGCGCGGATCTTGAGTCGGGGAACGGAGCGATAGATTGCGGGGATGTTTCTATTGTCGCTGGTGACGAGAAGCCTTTTTCCGATTCGAAGTTGGAAGGGAGAAGATGTGCGAAGGGTAAGTTTACGAATTCGGCCTCGGTGGAGCTTTTGAAGGAGACGCAGGGGGCGAAGATGCGGGGAGTAAATTTGAAGTTTAGGAGCTTGGCCAATAGTTTCGATTACGGCCGAGGGGAGATTGATCAAGGAGTTGGGGAGGGAATTAAGTTCCAGAGCGTACATTGGTGGTCCGTTTCGGTTGAGTTTGAGGTTAGACAAGGAGAATGGCCTCTAAACCCAAAAGATGGGAAGAGGGGTTGGGCTACTGGAGGGAGGGAATGGAGGCGAGGAGGCGCTGGGTGTAGGGATGGGTGGGATGGGTGGTGATGAGTTCAGAGGGGCCTTCTTCGACGAGCTTACCGTGTTCAAGAACCGCGATCTGATCGCTGACGTGTTCAACGACGGCGAGATCGTGGGCAATGAAAAGGTAGGTGAGGTTAAGTTTTTCTTGGAGGTCCATCAAAAGGTTGACGATTTGGGCTTGAACAGAGACATCGAGTGCGCTGACCGGTTCGTCGCAGATGATGAACTCCGGTTCGACGGCGAGAGCGCGGGCAATGCCGATGCGCTGGCGTTGGCCACCGCTGAATTCGTGGGGGAAGCGGCGGGCGTGGGCAGGGTCGAGGCCGACAAGTTCTAAGAGTTCTGCTACTCGAATTGCCCGATCGGAAGGAGACATCTGAGGAAAGTGAATTTCAAGAGGTTCGGCGAGAATGGTGCCGATACGAAGTCGGGGATTGAGGGAGTTGTAGGGGTCTTGAAAAACCATTTGAATAAATTTGCGGTAGGGGCGGAGGTCGGAACCTCCGAGGGTGCTGATGATTTGGCCTTGGTAGGAAACGGAGCCGGCGGTGGGATCGACGAGGCGGACGATGGCACGACCGAGGGTCGTTTTGCCTGAGCCGCTCTCGCCGACGAGGCCGAGGGTGCAACCCTTTTCGATGGAGAGGGAAACATCGTCGAGGGCTTTGACCACGCCGGTCTGACGCTGAAGGAATCCAGATTTGACGGGAAAGTGGACGGAGAGATTGGAGATTTGGAGGAGGGGAGGCATGGGATTTGGGAAGGGTTTTATTGGGTGACGAGGGTGGCGCGGTCGATGGAGGCTAGGCGTTTTGTTTTTTGACCGAGACGGGGAATGCAGTCGAGAAGGGCACGGGTGTAGGGGTGCTGAGGGGAGCGGAGAATTTCTTTAACGGGGCCTTGCTCGACGAGTTTTCCTTCGAGCATAACTAGAACACGATCGGCAAAATTGGCGACGATGCCGAAGTTGTGGGTGATGAGTAGGACGGACATGCCGAGTTGATTGCGTAGATCGCGAAGGAGATCGAGAATTTGGGCTTGGATGGTGACATCGAGGGCGGTGGTGGGCTCATCGGCGACGAGAAGTTTGGGTTGGCAGGCCAGAGCCATAGCGATCATGGCGCGTTGCTGCATTCCGCCGGAAAGTTGGTGGGGATAATCGCGAGAGCGGAGTTCGGGATCACGGATGCCGACGAGTTTAAGGAGACGGGTGACTTCGGTGGCGGTGCTAGGAAGTTTGGGTTGATGGAGGCGGAGGGCTTCGGCGATTTGGAAGCCGATGGAGAAAACGGGGTTGAGGGAAGTGGAGGGTTCTTGAAAGATGTAGGCGAGTTTTCCTCCTCGGGCTTGGCGGAGGGTGGAGTCTGAGCAGGATAGGAGATCGGTGCCATCCTGCCAGAGGACTTGACCGCTTAGGTGGCAGGCGGGAGGGGGTGGAGTAAGGCGGGTGAGGGCGAGGGCGGCGGTGGTTTTGCCGGATCCACTTTCTCCGACGACGGCTACGGTTTCACCTGGTTGGATGGAGAAGGAGAGGTCTTGCACGGCGACAACTGATTTGGCGCCAGAAGAAAACTCTACGCGGAGTTGGCGAACATCGAGGAGGGGTTTGGAGGGAATGGGCATGAGGAAGGGGTTAAGAGTTTTTGGCTTTTATTTTCCGGGTAGACGGAATCGTGGGTCGACGGCATCGCGAAGGGCATCCCCCAGAAGGTTGAAAGCGATCACGGTAAGGATGATGGCTAGGCCTGGGGTAAGGAGCCACCAGAAGTTGAGCATAAAGATTTTAATGTCTTGGGCTTGGCCGAGCATGAGTCCCCAGGAGGAAGAAGGTTCTTGGATGCCAAGGCCGAGAAAGCTGAGGGCGGCCTCGCCAAGAATGTAGCCAGGAACGCTGAGGGTGGCGGCGACGATGAGGTAGCTGAAGGTGTTGGGCAGAAGATGGCGGAAAAGAATAGTCCAAGGGCGTTGACCAATGACATTGGCGGCGAGAATGAAAGGGCGTTCGCGAAGAGAAAGGACAAGTCCACGAACGACGCGGGCGGTCCCTGCCCAACCGAGAGCGGAGAGAATGACGACGATGAGGAGGAAAGTGGCGTCGGAAGGGAACCGGGAGGAGAGGGCGGCGCGGAGAGCGAGAAGAAGGTACAGGCCGGGGACGGCCATGAGGAATTCTGTGAGGCGCATGGCCAGAGTGTCGGGCCAACCCCCGAGGTAGCCAGCGAGGCCCCCGATGGTCAGACCGAGGAAACTGGTTAGAGCGACGCCGATGAGACCGATACTAAGAGAAATGCCCGCTCCGTAGAGGAGGCGGGTGAAGACATCGCGACCGGTGGCATCACTACCGAGAAGATAAATAGTGGCGGGTGAGGAGACGGTGAAGAGATGGCGAGTGGAAGGGATGAGCCAAAAAAACTTATAGGCGGGGCCATGGGAAAACCAGTGGAGGGGGGCGGTTTGATCTTGGAGGGGTTCGTAAGTGGCGGTGGAGGGATCGACGAGGCGGTAGAGTCGGACGCCGAGGTGGCCGTTTTGCCAAACTAGAGCGGTGGGAGGATGATAGGTACGACTCAGGTCTTGGGCGGAAGGGATGGTGGGAGAGAGGAAGGGAGCGAAGAGAGCGGCTCCGTAAAGAAGGAGCAGAAGGCAGGCGGAAATCATCCCTGCGGGACGACGAAGAAGAGAGCGGAGGAGATCAGCGGCCATAACGTACTCGGGGATCGGACCAGGCGAGGGCGAGGTCGGAAAGAAGATTACCGACGATGAGAAGAGAACAGGCGACGACGACAGAGCCAAGGACGACGAACTGATCTTCGCGGATAAAGGCTTCATAGACGAGGCGTCCGAGGCCTGGGTAGTTCATGACATTTTCGACTAGGAGGGAGCCGCTGAGCAGACCCGCGAAGGCGTAGCCGATGGTACTAAGAAGGGGGTTAAGAGCGTTGCGGAGAACGTGGCGAAAGAGGACGACTTTTTCGGACAAGCCTTTGGCTCTGGCGGCGGTGATGTATTCGGCTTGTAGGACGTCGAGCACGTTAGCGCGGAGAACGCGGAGGGTGCCGGCGACTCCTCCAAGGCCGAGGACCAAGGTGGGCAGGATTAAGTGATGGGCGATGTCGAGAAACTGAGCGGCGGGTGAAAGAAAGTCGTGATCGAGGGAGGTGAGACCGCCGATAGGAAACCAGCCAGTACGTGCGGCCATCCAGACGGCAAGGAGGGCGAGGAAGAATTCGGGGATGGCTAAAGCGAAGTAGGCGGCGGCGGAGGTGAGGCGATCGATCCAGCCCCCTGGGCGGGCGGCGGCGAGCACGGCGAGGGGGATGGCGAGAGTCCAGGCGAGCAGAAGGGAGGTGACTGAGAGAAGAATGGTGGCGGGGGCGCGCTGGGCGATGAGTTGGGCGACGGGAACTTTGTAGGTCCAAGAGTAGCCGAAATCGAGATGGAGGACATTTCCTAGCCAGAGGGCGTACTGCTGGTACCAAGGGCGATCGAGGCCGAATGATTTTTGGAGTTCGGCAATGAGAGCGGGATTAATATCTCGTTGGGCTTTAACGGGAGTTAGAAAATCGCCTGGGGCTAGACTCATCAAGATAAAGACGAGCAGAGTGACCGCGAGGAGCATGGGCACGAGGGTAGTGAGGCGGCGGAGAATGAAGGGGATCATGGGGTGAGGAGTGGGGTCCAGAGTTCGTCGAGATTCCAAACGAGTGAGCCGAGCGGCGGGATGCGAATATTCTTCCAGCGATCTTTGAGGCCGACATAGGCGTTGGCGGTGACGAGATAGATGTAGGGGCTTTCGTCGCTCATGATTTTCTGGACCTCATCGAAGTATTTCTTTCGTGTAGGGTAGTCGAGGGTGTGGAGTTGATCGGACATAAGTTGATCGATGCGGGCCTCCCAAGGGGTGGCGGGCGTTTTCTGGTTGGGATACCACTGATGAAGGCGGCCTTTGGAGGAGAAGACGGAGATTCCGCCCGCGGGGTCGCCGCCACCGGTGAGGCCGAGCATGCCCGCCTCGTAGTCGTAGGAGTCTTGAATTTTTCCGACTAAGGTTCCGAAGTCGAGGAAGGAGAGATTTACGGTGATGCCGAGGTCCCGCATATTTTCTTTGAAAGCAGTGGCCATATTGACGCGGAGCTGGTTTTCCTGATTGGAGTTGAGGGTGAATTCCACAAGGTTGCCGTGGCGGTCGTGAAGTTTCTGGTCTGGGCCGATCTGAAAGCCAGCCTCGGCGAGAAGGGCACGGGAGCGGGCGGGGTCGAAGGGGTATTGGGTGACGTTGGGATTGTACCATTTTTTGTTGGCGGGGGTTTCGGGCCCCCAGAGGGGCTGACCGCGACCGAAGAGGACTCCGCGGACGAGACCTTGGCGGTCGATGCCATGGGAGATGGCTTGGCGAAAGCGGCGGTCGGTAAACCAGGCTAGTTTATAGGGAGTGACGAAAGGTTTTCCTGCGGTGTCGTGGCCTGGGTTTTGGTTGAACCAGATAAAACCGGTGTTGGGAGAGGGGCCCCGATTGAAAACAGAAAAACCATAGCGAGAGGCGTAGCGATCGATCCAGGCAACATTATCTGGGGAGAGGCCCTCGGCATCGGTTTGGCCGGTGGCGAAGGCGAGAGTGCTGGCGTTGGCGTCTTTGACCAGTTTGGTAACGAGAAAGTCAACGTAGGGAAGACGAACGCCTTGGGCGTCGGCGCGCCAGTAGTGTGGGTTGGCTTCGAAGACGATGCGTTCGGCAGGTTGATAGGAGCGGAGGCGAAAAGCGCCGGTGGCGAGGAGGCGTTGGGGTTCTTTTTGGGCGACGCTAACATTCCAAGATTTAAGAAGAGTTCCGTCGCGGAAGGCGGGCTCGAGTTCGTGTTTGGGGAGGAGACCGACTCCGCCGACTGTTTCAAGAAAGGGGGCGTAGATCTGCGGGGTGGTTAGGCGGACGGTGAGGTCGTCGATTTTTTCGACCTTAAACTTTTGGCCATCGACGGAGAGATCGAAGGCGGCGCGGTTGGGGAAGCGGGGATCGTAGATGGCTTGGAAGGTGAAGAGGACGTCATCGGCAGAGAAGGGGTGGCCGTCGGACCAGAGAACGCCAGGGCGCAGGTGAAAGGTGAAGGTTCGATTATCGGGGGCAATGTCCCAGCGAGCGGCGAGTCCGGGTTCAACTTCTTGGGTGACGGCGTTGTTGTGGACAAGGGAATCGAGAAAGAGTCCGATGAAGCCGCCTGAGGTAGCGTCCTCGGAGACGAGAGGGTTGAAGGTGGAGGGTTCGCCAGGAGAGGAATCGATAAAGACTCCTCCAGAACGACCGATCTCGCTTCTGGCGGTATCGACTCCTGCGGGAAGAGGATGGGTTTGCCGAGAGATCTTGGGAGGCGGGGAGCAGGCGGAGAGGAGGAGCAGAGCGCAGAGAGCGATAGGGAAAATGGGCTGCGCCATAAAGATGGAGAATAAGAGATTCGAACTTAAACCCAAACCAATTTCACGAAAGAGTGCCCAAAGTAGGTGATGGCGAGAGGGTGAGAATCTAGTCCCGTGGAAACCCAAGGGGCCAAGCGACGCGTCGGCGAATCAACCAACCTACGCCGATGAGATCTTGAATGCCGACCCAAGCGCGTCCAGCGATAGTGTACTTGGAGATGCCAGCCCGGCGGGGGCGATGGCGAACGGGAAGTTCGCCGAGACGGAGTCCGGCAGATCCGAGGAGGGCGGGGAGATAGCGGTGCATCCCTTTGAAGGGAACGAGGAAACGAATATCGTGACGGCGGATAATTTTTAGAGAGCAGCCAGTGTCGTGAGCGCCGTCCATGAGAAAGGCGCGGCGGATGGCGTTGGCGATTCTTGAGGCAACTTTTTTTTGCCAGGAATCCATGCGAGGGGTGCGGATGCCGCAGGCGAAGTCGGCACGGTTCGAGCGGAGGAGCTCAAGGAGGGCGGGAAGATCAGCTGGATCGTTTTGCCCATCGCCGTCCATCATGGCGGCGTGGGGTCGGGTGGCGGCGAGCAATCCTGCGTAGAGAGCAGGGCCTTGGCCGAGGTTTTTTGAAAAGTGGAGAACGCGAATCCCAGCTTCTTGATCGAGAAGCGAGCCAGTGCGATCGCGGCTACCGTCGTTGACCGCGATGATTTCCACGCCAGGAACAGCGGCCCGAGCTTCGGAAAGAACGGCGGAGACATTTTCCTCCTCGTTATAAAATGGGATGATGAGAGAAAGATCGGAGGCCATAGAAGGTTACTGAGGGGGAAAGAGAGAGGGAAGCCGAGCGAAAGAATTTGGAAAGAAGCGCGGGCCTATTTTTATCCAGAGTTGATTGAGTCCATGGGCGAGGAGCCAAGTGTAGCCGATGGAAAGTGGAATGGAGGCGAGCACATCGGTGGGATAGTGGTCTCCGGTGTAGATGCGCCCTAGTGCGGCGAGTCCGACAAGAATCCAAGGCCAGCGGAGGGCGCTTCCCCAGATGAGGCTAGCGCTGAAGGCGGCGGTGGTGGCGTTGGCCACATGAGCGGACGGGAAGGAGCGACCGTGGGCGACGTCCCGTTCGGGGATACCAGAAATACTGATGCTGGGTTGCCAAGGGTGGTCAGCGGGGCCTGGGCTGACATCGCGAACCCCTTCGACGGCTTGAAAGGGGCGAGGTCGATCGAAAAAATGCTTCAACGGATTACAGATGAGGGGATCCCCGATGGCGATTCCGATGGCGGTGAAAAGGATCCAAGTTTTGACGCGTTGTCCTCCGCGAAGAAAAAGGAGTATGGCGAGGAGGACGAGAATGGGGGTCCAAAAACGCCCATCTGCGAGAAGATTGAAAAACTGATCGAGGAGTGGATGGTTGATTCCCCGGTTGATAAGTCGGAAGAGCCTGAGATCCAGCGAATAAACTTGGGAGATCAAGTGGCTGAGGCTAAATTAGTAAAAATGGTACGCCAAGTTGTTTACGCACTGCTTTTTGTCTGCTTTTTCTCTGGTGGGTGGGCTCAAAATCGAAAAACGGTCTCCGCAAAAGGCGGGGGCGAGAGGTCGACCTCCGAAGAGGAGATAACGCCGACACCGCAGCAGATGCAGCATTTCCTTTGGCGGACTTTGGTAATGAAAGATTTGCGACTCAAGGGGCAAGTGCAAAGCGGAGAAAAAAAGATACCCATTTTGGTGCGTACGAAGGATCGGTTGCTCCAGTTTGAGTTCCAGGATCGTCCCTTGCAAATTCGGGTACGATTTGCGCCCGAGGGCAGCCTGATTCAGAAAAGGAGCAAGGAGAGCGCGAATTGGGAAGTGGTCACGGGACTAGAAAAAACCAAGTCGGTGGCGGGGACCGATCTGGCCTATGAGGACTTGGGAATTGATTTCCTGCGGTGGCCCGATCCCCAACCCAAGGGGGAAGATTCTGTGATGATGTTAGATTGTTGGGTTTATGAGGTGACTCCTCCAGTGGAGAGTAACTATGCCAAAGTACGCTACTGGATTAGTAAAACATATAAGACGATGATTCGGGCAGATGGCTTAAATGGAAAAGGGGAAGCGATTAAGCGATTCACCTTTAACAGTATTATCGAGGCGGAGGACACGGTGGTGATTGGGGAGATGAAAGTGGCCCGACTGACCCCAGGGACGGATGTATCGGCCTCCCGCACCTATGTCCAAATTGAAACGGTGGAAAAAGGGTCGGGACTCTGAAAGGATTGAGGGATGAATTACCGAATTGATCTCCACTGCCACTCCCGCTTTTCGGCGGATGGGGTGAGTGAACCCGAAGAAATGGTTCAGGTGGCCAAGGAAAGGGGCCTGCACGGTTTTGCGATTACCGATCACAATACTTGTGCCTGTGTGGATTATTTTCTATCGACTGGACTCATGCGAGAGGATGGGCAACCCGTGGATGGGTTTCTTATTTTGCCCGGACAGGAGATTACGACCTCGGCAGGGCATCTGCTGGCCTTGGGCGTTCGTTTGCCTGATTTGAAGGGGATTGGACCTACGGAGGCGATGGGATTAATTCATTCGGGGGGTGGCCTGGCGGTACCTCCCCATCCCTACGATAATTTTCGTGCGGGAATCCGGGAATCGATTCGCGATAAGCTTGAATTGGAAGCGATCGAGGTTTTCAACGCAGCAGTCACTTTTAAAAGAGCCAATCAGCGCGCTTATGATTATGCGGAAAAACGCGATTTGGCCATGACCGCAGGGAGCGATGCTCACCATGTGGAGGCGATCGGAACAGCCTGTACTGTTTTGGAAATGAACGACTTCAGTGTGAAAGGGGCTTTGGCCTCGATTCGTCAAGGAGCGGTGAGCCTAGAACAAAAATACATGAGCCGCACGATGGCTTTACGGAAAACCTGGAATAATGTTTTCCGTTTGCGCTCGAAAGCGAAGCGGCACTCCCCGCATCCTCACTTGTGAAAAAACCAGCTCCGGTCACGCGGGCGATTATAATTGGGAACGTTGCCGTGGCGGTGGCTGACGTGTGGTTTACTATCGGCTACCCGTCCTCCGACTCGATTCTGCGGCAGATGCTGGCACTTTCTCCGGCTTATCTTTTGGCAGGGGCTTGGTGGGAACCGTTTACCTATATGTGGTTGCACGCTCCTCCAGTGGGATTTTGGGTGACGCACATTCTTTTTAATATGATGACCCTTTGGATTTTTGGAAAACCTGTGGAATCTCGTTTGGGCTCGAGCCGATTCTTCATCCTCTACATTTTGGGTGGACTGGCGGCGGCGGCGGCTTTCCTGGGGCAGGGTTGGTGGATGGCAGGGCACACTTGGCAGGGGTGGCAAGCGGACTCCCAGGAAATTGTCGGAGCGAGCGGAGCGGTCCTTGCGGTGGTGGCCGCTTTTGCGATTTATTTCCCAGACGCCCGTCTCTTTATTTTTCCCTTTCCTTTTCCAGTACGGGCGAGCAAGGCGGTTAGTTCCTTTATCGTCCTGAGTTTGGTGCTGATGTTTATTCCAGCACTTTCCTTTATTGGGCACAGCGCACACATTGGAGGATTATTAGCGGGTTACGCCTTGGCTCGTAGTTGGCGGAAGCAGACTCCGCAACCGCCGATATTAACGGAACCTGCGCAGAAAAGTATGGATGAAATGGCGGCGACGTTGGAGGTGGCGAGAATGAGTGAAGCGACTTTTCGAGCGGCCCTCCGTCCATTGCTGGACGAGTTGGGTAAGGGGCGCTGGCGTCCTCTGCAACCGCAGGAGCGTGCACTCCTACGCCGAGCTCACCTTCTCGTCTGAAGAAAAGGAGGGCCCGACGTGAAGCTCCGCTCCCAGCTTCCAACTCCCGAGCGGGCTTGGGACGCTTTTCTTGAATTTTCTCCAGGGAGTCGGGATGTGTTGGCACAAAATGAGATTTTAATCGCAAGCTCGAAAAATCCGAGCGATCTGCTGATGGAAAAGGGGGTGGGGAAATACAAAATCGAGTGGAAAAAGTTGGGGAATCAGGCGGGATCTCCCAGTAAGAAGTGGGAGGCTCTGAGAACATGGCAACGGGCGGAGTTGGTGCGTCTAGGGTTTGTGGCGTTCGCCACGCCAGCGGTTTCCGCAAGCGGAGTGAGTGCCTTTTCGGTGTTGGCCGAGTTTACTTTGGGGGCTTCGCTTGGCCTGGCGCGAGAGGAGGCGCCAGAGACTGATCAAGCCCATCTTGGGGACTTCTCGGTTCTGGCTTTAGGAAAGTTGGGGGCGGGCGATCTTAACTTCTTTTCTGATCTGGATTTAATCTTCTGTGGAGCAGGCGAAGAAAAAGGAGATGCGGAGATTCGCTTGGCACGGAGTCTGGTGGGAAAGATCGATGAACGAGGAGGGAATTCCCTTTATCGGATTGACCTTCGATTACGTCCTGAGGGGGATCAAGGAACTTTAGTTCCTACCTCAACGGGATTAGAGGATTACTACCAAGCCTACGGAGAGGTTTGGGAGCGATGTGCCTGGATTCGCGCTCGACAGGTCGGAGGAGATGCGGAATTGGCGTATCATCTTTTCCAGACCTTACAGGCGTTTATTTATCCGAGAGGCCTATCGCCTTCCGCTTTGGGGGAGTTGTTTCAGCAGAAATCAAGGGCGGAGGACGAGCTGATTGCTCCAGCGGACCGAGATCGAGAGATTAAGCGTGGACGGGGTGGGCTCCGGGAAGTGGAGTTTCCTGTATTGGGATTACAACTTCTGCACGGTGCCACGCAACCGACCTTGCAGACGCATGATTTACGGCGGGCGATTCGTAATTTAGAAACGCTGGGGATTCTACGGTCCGAAGAGGCGGAAACCTTGCTTGGCGGATATAACTTTTGGCGTCGATTAGAGGATCGTCTGCAAATGAGGCATATTCGGCAGACGCATCTCTTGCCAGAGGAGGAGGAAGTCCGCGAGGGGTTGGCAAAAAGTATGGATTTAAGTTCAGCGGGCGAATTGGGCAAAGCGGTGGATGGATGGCGCGATCGGGTCCGCACGGTGTATGACTCGATTTTTGCTGAGATTCGCCCTGCGACAGTGGCTTTTACGGGTTCGACCTTTCCCTTGTCGATTGGTTGGCAAGACAAGGTGGTAGCGGAGGCGGCGTGGTCTAGTTTGGCTCCCGCCGGTGAGGTACATGCCACGGCGAGGACGCGGGAGAATTTTCAGCGAATGAGGCCTCTTCTGGAAAAGCAGTTGGAAGGATGTGCGCGACCTGATTTGGCCTTGGGAGAGTTTGCTAACTTTACCCAAGGGTATGGGGCTCGTTCGCTGTTGTACGAGAGTTTGTGTGTGAGTCCTCAAGCTCTCGAGCTACTCATACGGTTTTTTGAAAGCAGTCGAGCCTTAGGACCACGGTTGGTTGCGCACCCAGAACTATTTGAAGAGGTGGTTCAGGCTGGGTTGGACGGAGCGAGAACATTGGCTTGGCACCGTGCGGCCTTGAAAATTGAGAAGAAAGACGGGGAGGAGGCGATGGAGAAAGCGAGCCTTTACGCGAGGGGGGAGGAGCTACGGATTGCGTTGCGGGGTTTACTGGGGCTGGCGTCGATTCCTATTTTACAGGCTGAGTTGACGGCTTTGGCCGAGGCGTCTTTGGGTTGGGCGTGGGAGTTTGCGGGAAAGCCAAAGTGGGCGTGGGTGGGACTGGGAAAGTTAGGAGGCGGGGCGTTGAGTTTCGGCTCGGACTTGGATCTGCTTGTGGTGGGGGAGGGAGAGGATTCGCTCCAACGAGCGATTCACTTTCTCAGTGCGGAACGAGCGACGGGGCCTCTATTTAAAACCGATTTCTGTTTGCGACCGTACGCGGAGGGTGCGTTGGTGGTGCCAGTGAAAAGATATGCGGAGTACTACGGGAAAGAAGCGCAGTCGTGGGAAGTGCAGGCTCTTTGCCGTGCCCGGTGGGTAGGCGGAGCGAAGGGGGTGGGGCAGGAGTTTTGGCCTGCGGTGGAAAAAACTTGGAAGAAAGTAGGGCAGAGTAAGACATTTTTTGAGGAGGTGAAAGCGATGAGGGAAAGGATTGCGACCGAAAGGGTGAAGGTGGGCGATGAGGCGAGGGAGTACAAAACAGCCCGTGGTGGATTGATCGACATTGAGTTTGCCGCCCAAGCTTGGCAGATGCGGCAAGGTCTAGTGGAGACGAGCACGGAAAAAGTTCTGCAGGCGATGAGGCAAGAGTTTCCCCGAGAAGCCGAATCGCTTCTTCAAGGTTTGGAATTTTGGTCGCAAGCGGAGTGGTGGGTGCGGTTGGACGAGGGGAGAGGCGGGGTGCCTTTACCTGGGGTGGGGGTGAATCTGGAGTGGTTAGCGAAAAGGTGTGGAGGACGAAATGGGAAGGATTGGATGGAGAAGGTGGCAAAAGTTTTTCGCGAAGTACACCGAGCCTATGGGAAGATACTGGAGTAGGGGAAACGCGCTCGACGATTTGCCTTTGAGACGGCATACTCGCCTTTCTTAAAAACTTTATGGCTAAAGAGATCACCATGCCTGCTTTGAGTCCCTCTATGACGGAGGGAGTTTTGGCGAAATGGCACAAGAAAGTCGGCGACACGATTAAGCCTGGGGAGGTAATCGCTGAGGTGGAGACGGATAAAGCCACAATGGATTTAGAGGCCTACGATAAGGGAACGATCTTGTTGATTGCCGCTCCAGAAGGTTCGAAAGTTGCGGTGAACGGACGGATCGCGGTCGTGGGAGAACCAGGGGAAAAGGTGGATGCGGTGAGTTCGAGTTCGCCCGCTCCAGCATCAACTTCTCCTGAGGCCAAAACCGTAACGCAAACCGCGGCGGTGCCTGCGGCAGTCGTGGTTTCTTCCTCGGGGCGGGTGAAGATTTCTCCTTTGGCCAAAAAAATTGCCAATGAAAAAGGGGTGGATGTGAGTCGCGTGGCGGGTTCGGGGCCTGGAGGCCGGATTGTGCGCCGCGATGTCGAAGCGGCACAAGGGGGAGGATCGGTTCGATCGGCGGCAGGAATTTTTGGTGGGAAGCCGATTGCACAAGATGGGGTTCGTCCGGTTTCCCAGATGCGGGCGGCGATCGCCCGTCGTTTGGTTGAGAGTAAGACGACCGCGCCCCATTTTTACGTTGAACGTGAGGTGGACGCGGCGCCCTTGGCTAAATTGCGAGCCTCGGCGAATGTGGCTTTGGAGATGGCGGGAGAGAAGTTGAAATTGAGCGTGAACGATTTTGTTTTGAAGGCGGCGGTGGAGGCCTTGCGCCGGGTTCCTACGGTCAATTCTTCGTGGGAGGGAGCCTCGATTCGGCAACACGGGGCGGTGCATCTGGCCTTTGCGGTGGCTTTGCCTGATGGATTGATCACGCCGGTCATCCGCAATGCTCATGCTAAGGATTTTCGGACGATTGCACGAGAGGCGAAAGATCTTGGGGCGAAGGCGAAGGCGGGAAAGTTGCAGCCTGAGGAGTACACGGGCGGGACCTT
>CANESK010000016.1 GCA_947441075.1 Verrucomicrobia subdivision 6 bacterium | reverse complement strand
TGCAGGCGCAGAAGTGGTCTACAGCTTCTAAAGATTATTTAGAACAAGACTCTTAAACAAAACCCCTCGGACGAGAGTGATTGCTCGTCCGAGGGGTTTTTGTTTTGTATTTTAAGTACGATTTTGTATCTAGGGCTAGTTGGGGGGAACCAACGGGCGGGGCGGCTTATTTAAGCCTGGCAGTCAGTCGGGCTTGAGGTTGGGCACTTCTTTTGGCATTTTGATCAGGTATGGCACTCCCCACCGAAACCATCGATCTCGCCTCCGTGAATTCCCGCTTGCGGGAATTACGGAGGTTTCTTTGACCCTGTTAAACTCGATCGGCAGTTGAAGGAGTTGGAAGGGCGGATGTCGGCGCCTGATTTCTGGAACGATTCGACGGTTGCCCAAAAGGTCGCGGCTGAGGCCAATGGTTTTAGAAAAAAACTCGATCAGATGAAGGATTTGGAGCGGAAGATTCTCGAACTACCTCTGCATCAAGAATTGGCGGAGGAAGATGGTTCGATGGAGGCTCAGGCAGAATATAGCAAAGAGATTGTTCATGTTCTGGCTTTTCTTGATGCGACTGAAGTCCAGTTTATCCTTTGCAAGCCTGATGACCGAAGGAACGCGATTTTAAGCTTAAATGCAGGCGCAGGGGGAACCGAGGCATGCGACTGGGCCAGTATCTTGATGCGGATGTACCAGCGTTGGGCGGAAAGACATGATTTTAAAGTGGAGATTCTTGATATTCTGGGCGGAGAAGAGGCGGGGATTAAAAACGTGATGTTACGGATTGTGGGTGAGAATGCGTATGGATATCTCAAAGCGGATCGTGGGGTGCATCGGCTGGTGCGTATTTCCCCCTTTAATGCTCAAGGGAAACGGCAGACGTCTTTTGCCTCGGCGGAGGTTGTACCCGAGCCCGATGAGGTCGTTGAAACGGAGATTTCGGAAAAGGACATTCGGGTGGATGTGTTTCGTGCTGGGGGTCACGGAGGTCAAGGGGTCAACACAACCGATTCGGCGGTGCGAATCACCCATTATCCGACGGGGTTGGTGGTGACTTGCCAAAACGAACGCTCGCAGATTAAGAACAAGGCCACTGCGATGAAAGTGCTAGCGGCTAGGATTAAGCAGTTGGAGCAGGATAAAAAGATGGCGGAACAGGAGCAAAACTATGCGGCCAAAGGCCAAATTGGGTGGGGTCATCAAATTCGTTCCTACGTTCTTCAACCCTATCAGCTGGTAAAAGATCTGCGGACGGGGGAGCAGACGAGTGATGTGCAAGCGGTGCTGGATGGGGAACTGGATCCCTTTTTGAATGCTTTCCTTAAGGGGAAAAAGCGGATCGGTCCGGTGGAAGATGAGGAGGCAGAATGAACCATCCTACGGGGGATCGGCTAGGGGCTATTCTGGCCTCGAAAAGAAAAGAGGCTGAGGTGATCGAGGGAAAGAAGAGCGAACTACGCAGGCTAGCTCTTCTACGAAATGACTTTCGCGGTTTTCGAACAAGTCTTTTTCAGCCTGAGATGATCACGGTTATCGCGGAGTGTAAGGCTGCCTCACCGACGGCGGGGAAGATCAGTGAGAAGTATGATCCAGTAGCCCAGGCCTTGCTTTACGAGAAGGGCGGGGCGGGCGCGATATCGGTTCTGACCGATCGGGAATTCTTTCAAGGTAGTTTGGACGATTTGTTGGCGGTTCGTTCGGAGGTCAAGATTCCTGTTCTGCGGAAGGACTTTATTTTGACGGAGGCTCAGGTTTACGAGAGCGTGGCGTCAGGGGCGGACGCATTCTTACTGATTGTGGCGGCCTTAACGGATGACGAACTGAAGCGGCTTTATGAGTTAGGGCGGACCCTCCAGTCGGATGTTTTAGTGGAGGTCCATGATCTGCGGGAGATGGATCGGGCTTTGGCAATCGATGCAGAGATTATTGGGATCAACAATCGCAATTTACATACCTTTGTAGTGGATTTGAAAACAACGGAGGAGCTGGCGCCAGAGATCCCTGCAGACTGCTTAGGGATCAGCGAAAGTGGGATTCGGACTCGAGAAGATGTACAGCTGATTACGGCTCAGGGGATTCATTGCATGCTAGTGGGGGAGGCTTTGATGCGGGATGCGGATCCGGCGGCGGCGATTGAGGATCTGCGACGGCAAGAGTAGATAATTTATTTGTAGGGAGAGGATTGGGCAAAAGCCAAATTTGCGCTAGGATTATGCGAAATGAATGAGAAGTCTGCCTATGCGGCTGTGCCCGACGCCTCGGGACACTTTGGGGTCTACGGAGGAAGGTATGTCCCCGAGACCTTGGTTGAGCCACTCGAGGAGTTGGCCAAGGAGTTTGAAAAAGCGCAGAAGGACCCTGCTTTTCAGCATGAACTTCTGGAGATGCGGCGCGATTTCACAGGTCGACCAACTCCACTCTATTTTGCAGAACGCATCACGGAGCATTGCGGAGGGGCAAAGATCTATTTGAAACGGGAAGATCTTTTACATACGGGGGCGCATAAAATTAACAACGCTCTTGGGCAGGTGATTCTGGCTCGACGTATGGGGAAAAAAAGGATTATCGCGGAAACGGGTGCGGGTCAGCATGGGGTGGCAACGGCCACAATGGCGGCGCGTTATGGGATGGAGTGCATCATTTACATGGGGGAAGAGGATATGAGACGTCAGTCGATCAACGTGACGAGGATGCGGTTGCTGGGAGCGAAGGTGGTGGCAGTAACCGCGGGTCAGAAAACTTTAAAGGAAGCGGTCAACGAGGCGATGCGAGATTGGGTGACGAATGTGCGGACGACCCACTATGTCCTCGGGACAGCCTATGGGGCGCACCCTTACCCTTACATGGTGAGAGAATTTCATCGGGTGATGGGGGAAGAGGCCCGGGCCCAACTGATGTTGCGGGAGGAAAAACTGCCCGATGTGGTTTGTGCATGTGTGGGCGGGGGGAGCAATGCTATTGGAATCTTTTATGCCTTTTTGAATGACGAGTCGGTCCGACTGGTGGGAGTAGAAGCTGGGGGAGAGGGGATTCAACCTGGAAAGCATGCCGCCCGATTCCAAGGGGGTAAGTTAGGGGTGTTGCAGGGGTCGAAGTCATTCTTACTGCAAAATGCGGATGGGCAGATCGAATCGACCCATTCGGTTTCGGCGGGGTTAGACTATGCGGCGGTAGGTCCAGAGCATTGTCATTTGAGAGAGATCGGGCGGGCAGAGTACACCTACGCGACAGATGATGAGGCTTTGGATGCTTTTTCTAAGCTAGGGACGATCGAGGGGATTTTACCTGCGCTGGAGACAGCTCATGGGGTGGCATATGCGATGAAAGAAGCTCCCAAGATGAAAAAGGACCAGATTATTTTGGTGAATCTATCAGGCCGGGGAGACAAGGATGTGAATGAAGCGGCTAAGTTTTTGCTGAAAGATTAGGTTCAGCGATTGTTCATCCGAGAGCGATTCCCGAGATGGATTCACTCTCAATCTTTCAACTCATCTGTCGGTGGATCGGGACGATTTGCCTTATTCGTGATTGACCACACGAGCGGCGAAAATGAACCGATTGGTTATCATTTTGGCCAATTTGTGGCCTCTTTTGGAAAACATTGCCAACGTGGGACCGTTGGTTACGGGGATGGTGAGGGCGAGAAGGACGGCATCGCGGTAGTCTTGCCAAGCCTCGTGGCTGGGATAATTACGGACTCCTCGACGAAGGAGTTCACGGTGCCAAAGATTGAATAGGTCGACATGTTGCAGAAGGCTGAGAGGTTTTCGGGGGCTACCGCCCGCGAATCGGGCTAGGTCAAAAGTTGGATTCCCAGTTGAGGAGAGACCCCAATCGATGAATCGGACAGATCTTTCTCCGTAGAAAATATTGTCGGAGCGGAGGTCGCCATGGACGAGGGTGAGGGGTCGTTTTCTGAAGCGGGCCAGGATGGGCAGAATCTGAGAGGTGAGTTTGATAAAAAGCGGGCGATTTCGTGGCGAAAGTTTCGCCCATCGCAAAAAAGCGGGCAGATTTCGCTTAACCTCGTGAGCGCGCATGTAGTGGTGGCGAGGAAGGCCTCTAGCTTTCTTCAGCATAGGGGAGTTCCAGAAGTAAGCGTGAATGTGGGCGATGGCGCGGATGGCTGAAGTAAGCTCCCTCCAGGAAAGCCCACGGAGTTGGTCGATGTTGCGGGCGTTGCGAATTTCCTGCAAAAGGAGGAGACCATCGGATCCTTGGTTGGCAGAGGTACCTGCAAAGAGACGTGGGGAATATTTTCCTTTAAGCGGAGTGAGTAGTCGGTAGGCAGCAAGTTCTCTATCGAAAACGCGGAGCTCTTTAGCCCATTTCCGTCGTTGAGGAATTTCTGTTCCGACCTTGAGGATGTACTTTTGAGGGTCGCTCAAGCGAGTGGCATGAAAGGTCTGGCTGAGAAAGCCGGCTGTCCGGGTAGGGCGGAGAAGGAAGCGACTAGTTTTCAAGGGGCTTTCTTGGGGATCTGAAGAAAGGTGCGGAGGTCGGGTCCATCGGTGGCTTGACTGGCCATAGCCAGCAGGCGAACGCAGGAGAGGAGGAGGCGGGCGAACATACCTTGAGTAAAGACAAAGGACGGGAAGAGGCGAGTCCTTGTCGGGGATTGCGGGGGAGGGGTTAGGCAGGGCATAGTTTTAGCCCGTGAATTTGGTAAAAATTAGTAAATTTCTACTTTCGGCCCTGCTGGGGTTGTTGGGGATTTTGGCAACGCTCCTTTTTGAGAAAAATGTATTTCAGGGGGTAACGGTGCCATTAGTGGCGCGTGCTCTTGGGTGGAAAGCACGGGTGGTTTCGGCTCGGTTGACTCCGTTGGGCAAATTGGAGCTTGAGGGATTGGAGGCGGTGGATCAGGCGAAATCGAGGATTGATTTGGATTCGGCCTTGCTGGTGGTTCGGCCTGAAAGCTTATTTTCGGGAATCCCAGAGATTGTGCAGATGGATCTAAAATTTGGTCTGATTGATTTAGAGATGAGCGAGGCGAAGAGTTCCTCGGGCCCGATTTCGGTGGCACTGATTTTGCGTGAAGCCTCGGTGATGATAACGGAGGGACGAATACGCCTGCAGACAGGTGCTTGGATTTTGGGCGGAGTTGAGGCTCATGCTCGGGGGTGGGACGGGCGTACACCTCGGGAAATCCAAGCGAAGTTGCAGAGATGTGATTGGAATGGGCCTGGCAAGGAGGAGATGTCGGGCACAGTCACTTTGAAAGCAACGAAAAGCGTGGGGATGACGGGAGATAATTGGCAGGCAAATCTAACGGTGGATGTGGCTACGGTGGTTGATTTCTCGCCTGCTGAGTTGATTGTCCCGTGCCGGCTTACTTTGGAGGGGCAGGCGACGAGTCAGGGGAGTGTGGGTTGGAGTGTTGACCGTTTGCAGGGATCTTGGGAAGGAGTAAGAGGGGTGAAATTGGCTACTTCGGCAAAGGGTCAGTGGTCGCCGACGGGCGATTGGGCGGCGGAGCTTAAGTTGCAGCCGATCGATTTAGGAATTGCAGGAATTCTTCTGCAATCGCGAGGGGTCAAGTCGGTAGCGGGGAGTCTCGGGGGAACACTGAGTTTGCGTGGGGGAGAAAAAAAACCGATAACGGCTCAGGTCAATCTTCTTGGGCAAAATGTGCAGATTTTGTCTTCGGCGGGTCCGGCATGGCCTCAGCAACCAGCGATTTTTTCAGCGGCGGCTGAGGGATCGTGGCGCAGCGAGGAAAGCCTTTTGCAGATGCAGTCATTGAAGATTGGCCTGGGTCAAAAAGGGCAGCCGCAAGATCTTCAGGTCAATCTTGATCGGGCGGCAGATTTTTATCTGAAGGGTGGGGCGACTTCCGCGAATGAGATGGCCGTGTTGGATTGGAGTTTACGCGGAATGGAGTTAGCGGCAGTCACTCCTTTGGTGGTTTCTCCCAGCCAACTGAAGGTGCAGGGGGGACAACTCGCGGCGACTGGGCGTGCCGATATTCAGGGTTCAACGATTGTGCTGAGTGGTCGTATGGAGAGTCGGGCGATGAAAGCCTCTGGTGCACTCTTGCAGGGAAATCTGCTGGTAAACTCAGCGGCGATCGATTTCAAAGGAAGTCTTCAGGGCTCGCAAAAAGTGAAGTTGGAAGAGGCGGTTTTGACAGCAGATTGGGAGGGTGGGGCTACCAAGGACGCGCGGGTTAAAGTGCAGGCAGAGTGGGAGTGGGCGAAAAGTGAGGGTTGGATTTTGGGGGAGGGGGAGGCGGGTTTGGCGGGACTAGGAAAAGCGTGGACCGGAGCTAAATTGTGGCCTGAGTCTGGGCAGGCTAAAATCCATGTTGAGTTTTCTGGAAATACTTCGGAGAAAGGGAGCGGAGTAGTTTCCTTGAACTTGGGAAACATGCATTGGCTGGGTGAAACCGAGAATCCGTGGCAGGCGAAAGTTACTTCCGAGGTGAAGAACGTAGTTGGGGTATGGAGTTTGCCTGAGGTGACCTTTCAGGCTGATCGAGGAGGGCAACCGCTCCTCGACGGAATAGGGATGGTTACTTGGGATCAAAGGAATGGTGAAGGAGTGGCAAAAATTGACTTAGAGAAGGCTGATTCTTCTCTGCTTGTACCGCTCCTTTCCATTCTGACGCCCGCTTGGCAGTGGAAGGCGGCGACGGGCCACGGAATGTTCCAGTACGAGAGAAAGGGGCAGCAGGACAGGGTGGAAGCGAATCTGCAGGGGATGATAACGGTGGAGACGGGGTCATCAACTCAGTCACGTCTAGTCGACTTCTCATCGGTGGAGGGTGCGGTGAAAGCTTCTTGGCCCTCCTCCTCCTCAGGAAAGTTTTCGGTAGATGCATTTAGTCTGAACGCGAAGCATCGAGATGGGTCGGACGCGATTCGGGCTTCTTTGGATAAACCTCTTTTGCTGGAAAAGATTGCGCAAGGCGATTGGAAACCTGGGGGCAAGGAGTTGGCGACCGGAACGATTCAGTACACGGGATGGCCCATTGGACTTTTTGGTCCCTTAATCTTTCCCGCCGCCAAGGAGTCGTCGCTCTTGGGAACGTTGACGGGGTCTCTCAAGATTCAGAGTGATCCGGTGCGGGGAGATCTGCGCGGGGATGTGGATTTAAAGATGCTCGATCTGACGATTGCGTTGCCGAAGGTAACCCTTCCTGACAATCAGGTAAGTCTTCAAGCCTCGGTCTCTTTGGGTGCCGATCAGCAGATTCATTTTCATCGTCTTCAGTTGATGAGTCGACAGGGTACACTGGATTGGTTGCAACTCTCGGCAGAGCAAGACGCTCACGAGGGGGTGGCGGTTGTCGGGAAGCTGGACTTAGCGACCGCCGCCCAAAATATACCTAATCTGGGGGAGTGGGTTTCTGCGGGTGCCTTGGCATTCAAAGCGGAGGTTGGGCCTGCCAGCAAAGAGGGGCTTCGGAAAATTGGCTACAGCAGTGAGGCGACGTCGCTTTCTGCCCAGATTCCGACGGTGGGGAGTTTGACGAACCTTGGGGTTAAAAGCCAAGGGATCGTGGAATGGAAAAGCGGAATCTCAGCGCTTTCCGATTTGCATCTTGAGGCGGTAGGGGCAATGGGAAATATTTCATTGGGCAAGGTCTCTTGGTCGAAGACAGGACCCTTATCTTGGGAAGAGGGACGAATCGCAGATGGCTGGCTGCGGATTCTTCTGGCGTCGCATCTACTTCCTGCTCAATGGATTGACGGGGATGTGGTCCTGGGAGCAGGCTTTTGGCAGGGAAGCAATTACGGGGGGAGTGGGGAGTTTGATATCACCTTGCTAGAGGCCCGTTTGATGGAGGACTTGAAGTTGCCGTCTGCCTCGGTTCGATTGGCGGGTGATTTCGAATATGACCAGCGGACGGAGAGTTTCTCTTTGAGGGATGCGAGCCTGCTCTTTCCTGAATATCGGAACGACCCGGTGCAGATTCCTTCTTTCTCCTGGAGACCGGGCTCGGTGGCAGTTCAAGCAGCCGGTGGGGTCCTCGATCTCCGTGGGGTATTGGCCCAAACGAAGGATTTACTTAGTGCTCCAGCGGATCCAAAAAAAGCGTCCGGAAAAAAAGAGGGTACACGGATGGATATTTCCGTGGATTTAGCCCAGATCGTAGTGGATGAAGCGAGTGTGGGACCAGTTAAAATCCCGCGATTTCGTTGGGGTCCAGAGGGCATTTTGCTTGAGCCTTCTACCGTTCGGGTGAAGGGAGGATCGATCAGTGCCGCGGTGGTATCCTCCGGCTCGGGTCAACCCGTGCAGGCCAGAGTGGAGATGAGTAAATTTCCGCTGGGGGCGATCCTGGGGAGTATGATTGCGGATGCGAAGGGCCCGATTGGAGGGTGGATTGACCTTTCCCTCTCAGGGCAATCGAGTGGTCCGACGATTGAGGAGTTACGCCGATCCCTCAGAGGGCAAGGTAGCTTTCGGCTTTATCAGGCCCACTTGGAGCGATTGCCTTCAATGGCGAAAGCCTTGCAAAGTGCGGGTACGCTTCTGGGTTCGACTTTTATCGCCGCGAGTCAGATTAATGATATCGGGGCCAACTTCACTTTGGAGGGAGAAAAAATTAACCTTCCTAATTTACAGGTAACGGGAACGGCGTTGAGCGCCAATCTGAATGGTTGGCTGAACTGGTTCGCGCAAACTCTGGATTGCAAGTTGCGTTTTGCCCTGACGAAAGAGGCGATGCAGAGTAGTGGTCAGCTGCAAGGATCGATGACCCAGTTGATCGGGAAGAGCAATGACTACTACACGAAGATACCAGGGGACGCTCGGATTAGTGGGACGATTAGTGATCCTAAAGTGGAGATGGATATTGGAAAAATGTTGATGGAAGGGGGAATTAATCTTCTACTGAACTCGCCCAATGGGATTTTGCAGGGGGCGAATGGAGCGACCGGAGGTGCGACTGCGCCGGTAACGGCCCCGATTCAGAGCG
The DNA here is from genome assembly GCA_947441075.1 of Verrucomicrobia subdivision 6 bacterium. Classification (GTDB taxonomy): domain Bacteria; phylum Verrucomicrobiota; class Verrucomicrobiia; order Methylacidiphilales; family Verrucolacustridaceae; genus Verrucolacustris. The sequence goes on along the minus strand of CANESK010000016.1, from coordinate 19,059 downwards.
CGCTGAAAATCTTTGGGTTTTGAGTTCACCAGACTTTCTCTTTAGGATCCCATGATGCGTAGTATGACCGGTTTTGGTTCGGTCCAGATCCCAACCCAACATGCCCGGATTCGGATCGAAGTCTCTTCCGTGAATAAACGGGGGTTGGAGGTGATTGTGTTTACTCCAGGGGATTTAACGCGGTTGGAGCGTCAAATCCGGGAAGAGGTGGCGCAAGCCGTGGCCCGCGGAAAGGTGACAGTTGCGGTGGTGATTGAGTCTTCCCCTTCGCAGAGTGCTCGAAGTTTGGATTTAAAGAAGGCGGCGAGTTATGCAGCGCAGTTGCGAACTGCGGGAAAGAGGCTTGGGGTAAGTAGTGGGCCTACTTGGTCTGATCTTCTGGGGTTACCAGGAGTGGTGGTGAGCACCCCGCTTTCGACTCCGCCTTCGGAGGATCGAAAAATCGTTGTGGGAGTGCGTGCGGCGATCGGAAAGATGGTGGATTCGAGGGAGAGGGAAGGGCGACATATGGTGGCAATTCTTCGCGCGCATCTAAAGAAGATGGAAGGAGTTCGGGCTAAGATGGAGAAAGCGGCGGGATGTATGCGACGCAAGCAGGGGGAGAGGCTTTGTGCTCGGTTGCGTGAATTGGCGGGAGAAGCTGGAGTGACTCTGGAACCTGATCGGGTGGTGCGGGAGACGGCGACGGCAGCAGATCGTGGGGACGTTACGGAAGAGCTCAATCGGATTCGGGCCCATTTGGTTGAGGCGAATGGCTTAGTCTCGACCCAAGCCCCTGGGGGGCGAACCTTAGAATTTCTGATTCAGGAAATTCAGCGGGAGGTGAACACCGTAGGTTCAAAATCAGGAGAGTTAGAGTTAACTCGGTTGGCGATTGATTTTAAGTCGGAACTTGAAAAACTCAGAGAGCAGGCGGCTAATCTTGAATAACTTCACTCGTTCAGGAATTCTTTTTGTGGTTTCTGCTCCCTCTGGGACGGGAAAGACCACCCTGTGTACAAATGTTCGGCAAACGCCGGATTTGATTTATTCGGTGAGTGTGACGACTCGACCGAAGCGTCCTGGAGAAAAGGATGGAGCGGACTACTTTTTTCAGTCAAAGACGGAGTTTGAGAACAAGTTAAAAGAGGGTGGGATGTTGGAGTATGCGGATGTTTACGGTCACTACTACGGCACTCCGAAGGCACCAGTTTTGCAGCATTTAGCAGAGGGGCGGGATGTGCTGCTGGATATTGATGTGCAGGGTGCGCGACAGATTCGGGAATCCAAGGATCCACAGATTAAGGCCTCGTTGGCGGATATATTTATTATGCCTCCCGATTTGGAGGAGTTGCGGCGAAGGTTGGAGGGGCGGGGAACAGAGAACGCGAAACAAATTGCCACGCGGATTGCGGCGGCGGATGCAGAGATGGCCGATTGGAAAAGTTATCGCTACACGATTCTGAGTAGTTCCATGGAGGAGGACTTGATTAAATTCCGGGCGATCATTCGGGCAGAGCGCTACCTGAGTCGTAGATTAAACTTACAAAATGGCAGCTAAAAATATCCCCAAGATCGTCCTGGGAGTGACCGGCTCGATCGCGGCATTCCGGGCGGCGGATCTGGCAAGCGCCATGGTGCAGGAAGGTTGGGAGGTCCACGCGATCCTGACAGCAGACGGGGCACGCTTTTTGACTCCGTTGACATTGGCCGCTTTAACCCATCGCCCTGTGCACACCTCACTTTGGGAAGAAGGGGAAGGGGGCCGAATGAGCCATTTGGATCTGGCGGGCTCGGCGGATGTGGTGGTGGTGGCACCGGCGAGTGCGGATTGCCTTGCGCGGGCGGCACACGGAATGGCTGGAGATACTTTGGGTGCAGTTCTCTTAGCGACGCGAGCCCCTTTGCTTTTTGCTCCTGCGATGAATACTCAGATGTGGCAACATGCTGCGACTGAGGCAAACGTGAAGCTGTTGCAAGGGCGGGGTGCTCTATTGGCGGGACCCTCGGACGGGAAATTGGCCTGTGGGGCGGTCGGCCCTGGGAGGATGGCGCCGGTTGCGGAGATCATTAGTTTGGTAAAGCAAGTCTTAACGGAGAAGAAGTGACAGGAGATTGATTTACGATGAAAGATCCGAAGTTCAAGCCTCAGGCTGATTTTGTTAAAAAAGCGACTTTTCCGAGTTCAGCTCGTTACAAGTCGATGCATCGGGAATCGATTACCCAGCCGGACAAGTTTTGGGGTCGTTTAGGGAAACAGGAGTTGGACTGGTTTACTGAGCCCAAGAAGGTTTTGCAGTGGAAGGAACCGTTTGCGAAGTGGTTTGGTGGGGGGAGGTTGAATTTGAGTTATAACTGTTTGGATCGTCATTGTCAGGGAGCTCGGCGGAACAAAGCTGCGATTATCTTTGAAGGGGAGCCTGGGGACGTCCGGGTGATTACTTATCAGCAGTTGCACGATGAGGTTTGCCGTTTCGCCAATGCGCTAAAGGGTGAAGGGGTGAAGGTGGGCGACCGGGTAATGATTTATCTGCCGATGATTCCTGAGGCGGCAATTGCCATGCTGGCCTGTGCAAGAATTGGAGCGGTGCACAGCGTGGTCTTTGGTGGGTTTAGTTCAGAGTCATTGAAAGATAGAATTCGCGATTGTGGAGCGACTTTGGTGATTACGGCCGATGGTGGTTATCGGCGTGGGCAAGTGGTCCAGCTCAAGCCGAATGTTGATCAGGCGGTGGCGGCCTGTCCTGAGGTGCGGAGGGTGATTGTCTGCAAGAGAACGGGGACGGTGGAGAAGTTAAATGAAATCGATCGCTGGTGGCATGAGTTGGTGTTGCACCAACCTACGGACTGCGCGCCGGAAAAGCTGGAGAGTGAACATCCTCTTTTTATTCTCTACACCAGCGGAAGCACGGGAAAGCCGAAGGGAATTTTGCATACCACGGCGGGTTATTTACTAGGGGCTCATTTGACGACTAAGTTGGTATTTGATCTGAAGGAGACCGACTTGTTTTGGTGCACGGCGGATGTCGGTTGGGTGACGGGGCATAGCTACACGGTGTATGGGGCTCTGAGCAATGGGGCAACGACCCTGATGTATGAAGGGGCGCCCAACCAACCTGAGCCTGATCGGTTTTGGCAGATTGTCGCCAAGCATCGGGTGACTATTTTCTATACTGCGCCAACGGCGATTCGGGCATTTATTCGATGGGGAGATCATTGGGTGCAAAAGCACAATCTTTCCTCGCTGCGGCTTTTGGGTTCGGTGGGCGAGCCGATTAATCCTGAGGCATGGATGTGGTATCACCGAGTGATCGGGGGCGGACGGTGTCCGATTGTCGACACTTGGTGGCAGACGGAAACGGGGACGCATATGATTACGACTTTGCCTGGGGCGAATTTCACGAAACCGGGATCGGCGGGAGTGCCTTTCTTTGGGGTGGATGTAGCGGTGGTGGACGATCAGGGCAAGGAGGTGAAGGCGGGGGTGCAGGGGAAGTTAGTCATTCGTAAACCGTGGCCCTCGATGTTGCGTTCGATTTATGGAGATGCAGGGAGGTACGCGAAGACGTACTGGAGTGAGGTGCCTGGGACCTACTTTACGGGGGATGGTGCAAAAAAGGATAAGGATGGTTACTTCTGGATTTCTGGGCGGATGGATGACGTTCTGAATGTTTCAGGTCATCGACTGGGGACGGCGGAGGTGGAGAGTGCTTTGGTGACACATCCTGCGGTGGCGGAGGCGGCGGTGGTGGGGCGCCCAGATGATCTGAAGGGGCAGGCGATCGTGGCTTTTGTCACCCTGAAGACGGGGCAAAAATCGGGCCCTGAATTAGTGAAGGCTTTGCGAGATACGGTAAGCAGAGAGATTGGTCCGATTGCCAAGCCTGACCAGATTCGCTTTACGGATTCGTTGCCCAAGACCCGCAGTGGAAAGATTATGCGGCGGTTACTGAAAGAGGTGGCGGCGGGGGGGGCGGTGAAGGGGGATGTGACTACTTTGGAGGATTTGAACGTGTTGGCCTCCTTGCAATCTTCTGCCACGGAGGAGGGGTAAGCGATGTCATGGCGTCTACCGATTGCGGAAACAGGTCTTTTGGTGGTGGATGTGCAAGAGAAGTTGGTTGCAGTAATTCAGGAACCGAGCGACTGGTTGGCGAGGTTAGAAATTCTGGTGGCGGGAGCGCATCTCTTGGGGTTACCGATTGAGTTGACGGAGCAGGTGCCCGCGAAGTTGGGAAAAACTGTGTCGGCGATTTTGAAAGTTGCCGGAAGTGGGCGTAAGGCAATGGCCAAGACCCACTTTTCGGCGGCGGAGGCAGGAAGGAAGCTGGGGAGAAGGAGAATTTTGGTGGCAGGGTGTGAGGCGCATGTCTGTATTCGGCAAACGGTCTATGATTTGCGGTTGAAGGAGTTAACTCCCGTGGTGGTGGCCGATGCGGTGGGTTCGAGGCGTGGACGGGATCGGGAGATGGCACTTGCGGAGATGAGGGCGGACGGGGTGGTGATTAGCACGGTAGAAGCGGTTCTTTTTGAAATGATGGAGAGCGCGGATCATCCCCAGTTTAGGGAGATCCAAGCTTTGATCAAATAGGGACCCTGTTGGGGATGAAACTGCTTGTGGGTGAACAAAAGTAATCAGGTCTTGATTCTGCTAGCTCTTGAGGAAGGCGAAGCACACCCTTTACCCTAATGGAACCTGTCGCGGATCTGCAGCCAAGGTGGCCGGTGACCCTCTCGGTCGTTCCTCGTGTCCCTGAAGGGTTAGAATCTCTGCGTAACTTGGCTTTTAATCTTTGGTGGAGTTGGAATTACGACGCGCTGGATCTTTTTAAAGAGTTGGACCAAGAATTGTGGGAGTCGTGTGGGCACAGCCCAATCAAAATGTTGCGTTTGATCAAGCAGGGTAAGCTAGAGGCGGCAGCGAAGGATAAGTCCTACCGAGATCAGGTGGAGAAGATGCACGATCGGCTGAAGGCTTATTTGGAGAGAAAAGAAACCTGGTTTACAAAAAACCTTCCTCAGGAAAAAAAAGACAATCCTTTCGTTGCCTACTTCTCAGCGGAATTTGGCTTTCACGAGTCGTTACCTAACTATTCGGGTGGTTTGGGAATTCTTGCGGGAGACCACTGTAAATCAGCTAGTGATTTAGGTTTGCCCTTTGTGGCAGTGGGGTTGCTCTATCGTTTCGGCTATTTCTTCCAAAAGATTAATCGGGAGGGGTGGCAGGAAGCTTCGGCGGTAGACAATGTATTCCAAGATTTGCCAGTACGTGAGGCCTTGGCGGCGGATGGGAAGAGTCCCGTTGTGGTGGAGTTGGATTTGCCTGGTCGAAAAGTAAAAGCCAAGGCTTGGGAGGTGCGCATTGGGCTGACGCGGCTTTTTCTTCTAGATACGGATCTTCTGGAGAACTCGATCGATGATCGGCGAATTACCTATCAGTTGTACGGGGGAGATCACGAGATGCGGTTGCGGCAGGAGATAGTTTTAGGAATCGGTGGGGTCAAGGCTTTGGCGGCGATGGGATTGAATCCTTCGGTTTTTCACATGAATGAAGGGCACGCCGCCTTTCTTGGGTTGGAGAGGATTCGGCGATTAATTGTCGAGGAAAAGCTCAGCTTTATTGAAGCGCTGCAGTTCGTGGCGGCGAGCGGGGTATTTACGACGCACACGCCCGTTCCAGCAGGAAACGATGCCTTCAGTCCTGCGCTGATGGAGGAGTATTTCGGTCGTTATTTACAGGAGTGTAAGATTGGTTTAGCGGATCTGCTTAAGCTGGGGCGTCCCTGGGCTTTCACGGAAGAGGAGCCCTTCAGTATGACGATTTTGGCACTGCGTCTTTCACGGCAGGCGAATGGAGTGAGTGCGATTCACGGAAAGGTTTCCCGCGGGATGTGGCAAAACGTGTGGCCAGGAGTACCCAAGCCAGAGATTCCGATTCGGCATGTTACGAATGGGATTCACACGATGACTTGGATGGCGCCGGAAATTCGGGCTCTTCTAGAGAAGCAGGGTGGCCCGATGACCGAGGAGGACCTGGCCAAGGCGGAGGAGTGGAAGAAGCGGGTTACTTTTAAAGACAAAGAGTATTGGACGACCCATCAGAAGTTGAAGTTGCAGTTGCTGAATTTCGTTCGGGGCAAGGCGAGAGCCCAACGGCTAAGAAATGGGGCGACTCCTGGGGAAATTCGCGCGACGGATCAACTATTCGACCCTAAGGCTTTGACGATTGGTTTTGCACGGCGTTTTGCGACCTACAAGCGGGCGGCGCTGCTTTTCCGCGATCTGGATAAGTTGGCGGAGATCGTCAATGATTCAGAGCGCCCAGTGCAGTTTCTCTTTGCGGGCAAATCTCATCCAGCGGATGAGGGGGGTAAAAAGCTGATCCAGCAGATCGTACAGATTGCCGCCATGCCCCAGTTTAAGAACCGGATCTTGTTTGTGGAGAATTACGACTTCAATGTGGCCCGTTTTCTTTATCATGGCTGTGATGTTTGGTTGAATAACCCAACTCGCCCGTTGGAAGCGAGTGGAACCAGCGGGGAAAAGGTGATCACCAATGGCTGTTTAAACTTCAGTGTGCGGGATGGCTGGTGGGATGAGGCCTATGACGGGACGAACGGGTGGGCGATCGGGGACGACACCTTCCGATTGGAGCCTGAGGTTCAGGACGAATTCGATGCTTTCTCTATTTACGAAATTCTGCGGCGCGAGATTGTTCCTCTCTATTACGATCAGGATGCTGAGGGGGTGCCGAAGCGTTGGATTGAGAGAGTGCGCCGTAGTTTAATGACGATCGGCCCTGTTTATAATACTTCGAGGATGGTAGCGGACTATGCGGGGGTATTCTACCGGAAAGCATCGGAAAAAGGTCGAATGTTTGCGGAGAACAAGTGGGCGAAGTCGAAAGAGCTAGCGGTTTGGAAAGAAAAAGTTCGGCAAGCATGGCCGGAAGTACGGGCGAATGCGGTCACATGGAATGGTCCGACGCGGACGACAGTAAGCGTGGGGGATACGGTTCCGGTGACAACCAATGTGTTTCTGGGAGCCTTGCAAGGTGGGGAGGTGGCGGTGGAGGCTTATTTGAAGGCGATTGAGCCAGGGGGTATTTCCAAAGTGGTTTCGTTGGAACCAACGGGTGGGGTAGTGAATGGATGGCAAAGTTATGCGGGGCGCGTTTCGGTAGAGGATTCGGGCAACTTCAATTTCAATGTGCGAGTGAGACCTTCCCATCCTTCTTTGACTCAGGCGCACGAACTTCGTTTGATTACTTGGGCTGATTGAGTCGTTGGGATTGATCCGCACGGGTTGCGGGATCTGCACGAGGCGTAAAGTCATGCCTAGTAGAACAATAAGAATATACCCGAAGGTTTGACCGTTTTTTCAAAATCGCTAAGGTTAGAGGCTATGTCGACGTCAGAAGTTCAAACCAGCTATGCCAAAGGGTCCAAGCCTGAGTTGGTCGGAATTGATCATGCTGAGGTTGATTTGGGGCGCTTACGCAAAACGGTTGAGGCGTCGCGGGACTATCTGCTCGGATTACAAAAACCTGAAGGGTACTGGGTGGGGGAGTTGATCGTGGATACCACGGTGATCTGTGATTACCACCTTTTGATGTATTTGCGGGGAAAAATTGACCGAGTTAAAGAAGCCAAAATCGTCCGGAATATTTTACAACGGCAGTTGCCTGACGGCGGTTGGCCGATTTATTTCGGGGGTCCGAGTAATGTGACCGCCACGGTGAAATGTTATTTCAGTTTGAAGCTGGCTGGTTTTACTCCGGAAGAGCCAGAAATGAAGAAAGCTCGGGCCACGGCGCTTCGGTTGGGTGGCATTCCGCGAACGAACACTTATTGTAAATTATACTTGGCGATGGTCGGTCAGTACCCCTGGAAGTATCTGCCTAACATTCCCCCTGAGATTTTGCTTTTGCCAAATTGGGCGCCTTTCAACATTTTTGAGATGAGTTCTTGGACTCGGGCAATTGTGGTGACGCTTTCGGTCATTCGGAGTTTCCGTCCTACGACCCATCTGCCCCCCGAAAAGCAGTTGCACGAGCTTTATCCCTACGGGGTGGAAGGAGGTCCTTTTCTGCATCCAGTGGAGAGCCGTTTCTTCTCGATGAAAAACTTCTTTGTTCGTGTGAACGACCTCTTGGGGTTTCTGGAAGGCCTTTCGTGGAAACCTTTTCGAAAGCGTGCTTTGCAAGTCGCCGAGCGGTGGATCCTAGATCGGATCGGGCCCGAATCGGAGGGTTTAGCGGCTATTTTTCCTTCGATGATGAACACGATTCTGGCCTTTCAGTGTTTGGGCTATTCGGACGACCATCCCGCGATGCGTAAGGCGACGAGGGATTTGGAGGCACTGGAGGTTGATGACTCCAAGAATAATGATTTTCGAATTCAGCCTTGTCTTAGTCCAGTTTGGGATACGGCAATCACCATGACGGCCCTCTCGGCGGCTGGAGTGAAGCCGGATGCTCCCGCGATGACTTTGGGGGCTGACTGGCTGCTGTCTAAGGAAGTGAAGATGCGTGGGGATTGGGCGGTGAAGAACCCAACGAAGGTAACCGGCGGGTGGGCCTTTGAATTTGCCAATGATTGGTATCCCGACATTGATGACACCGCCAAGGTTCTCCTGGGTCTCCGACAGGCTCGCGCGAGTGACCCAGCCCAGCAGAAGGGGGCAACCGAGCGTGGATTAGCTTGGGCTCGGAGTTTTCAATGTGACAACGGGGGATATGGAGCCTTTGACAAAAACGTGAATAAGGAGTGGTTGGAGGACGTGCCTTTTGCCGATCACAACGCAATTTTGGATCCACCTTGCGCCGATATCACGGGTCGGCTTTTGGAGACGATGGGCAAATGTGGGGTAAGTAAAAAAGATCCACAGATTGCACGGGCTCTCCGTTTTCTGAGGGAGACGCAAGAAGAGGATGGATCTTGGTACGGGCGTTGGGGGGTGAACTTTATTTATGGAACGTGGCAAGTGCTGCGTGGTCTGCAGGCGATCGGTTACGATATGAACGAGCACTGGGTGATTCGTGGACGGGACTGGCTGGAGTGTGCGCAGAATCCTGACGGGGGTTGGGGTGAGAGCTGTGGTTCGTATGATGACACTCGGTTGAAAGGGCGCGGAATCAGCACGGCTTCGCAGACGGGGTGGGGGCTGATGGGATTGTTAGCCTGTGGGGATTTGCAAAGACCCAGTCTGAGGCGGGCGGTTCGTTATCTGATGGAAACTCAACAAAAAGATGGGAGTTGGGACGAGAAGTACAGTACGGGAACAGGGTTTCCCTGCGTTTTTTATCTGCGTTACGATATGTACCGAAATAATTGGCCACTGCTTGCTCTTGGGGAGTATGAGGAACTGCTGAAGTCGTCTGGTGGGCATTAGCCCGTTAATGGGTTCGGATTTAAGGCAAAGAAAGCGCCTCGATGAGTACGAACTCAGCTTTGCCTGTTGGAATCCTTTTTCCGATGGAGTTTGAAGCGGAGCCCATATGGAGAAAGATGCGCGGAGCTTCCAGGATGGAGGAAGGTTTAGAAACCAAGCGCGGGGAGTGGTCGAACATGCCGATAATTTCGGCCCGAACGGGTATGGGGCATGCGGGGTTAACCGAGAAGGTTGGGTGCTGGTTAAAAAAGAATCCGTGCCGTGCGGTGGTTTTAGCGGGATTGGCGGGGGCCTTGGATCTGGCTTGGGAAGAGGGGGATCTAACCTCTTTTCGGTCGGAAGATTGGAATGAGTTTCATCAGTGGAGTACGAAGCATCCTAAAGTGCGGCCTGGGAATTGGCATACCGCGCGGGAGATCATTGCGACTGGGGAGGCGAAGATTGCTTTAGGAAAGCGCACGGGGTGTGGGATCGTGGAGATGGAGTGGGATTATGTGGCGAAGGCGTGTTACGAACAGGGGGTTCCTCTGGTGGGGTTGCGAGGGGTGAGTGATCGTGCGGACAAACTGTTGCCTGCGGATCTTTTCCTTCTTGGATGTGATGCGATGACAGGAAAAAGTACTCCGATGAAAATTGCGTTACATTTGGCGGTTCGGCCATGGCGCTTGATCGAACTTCTGCCGGCGGTATCAGGCTGCACTCATGCGCGGAACGAGGTGAGCAGAGCGCTGGAGGATTTTTTGGATGGGTTGAGTAGGTCTAAGTAGCAAGAGATCGGATCTGACTGAGAGCAGTGCCAGAATACCCCTTGGAATTGGGGTGGGCGTGTAGATTTATCCGATGGCTTCGGCAGCTTGAAAGCCTGAGACTGCGGCACCCTCAATCGTGGCGGGCAAGCCCGTTTCGGTCCAATCCCCAGCTAAAAATAGATTTTCTACGGTGGTGACGGCTCCAGGTCTAGCGAGAGGCTTACCTCGTTCCCCGTGGAAGGTGGCGTCGCGAGATTTGTAGACGAGATGGTGGGTAACTACGGCGGAACGACTTTCGGGCAGAAGACGATGAATTTCTTGGAGGATAAGTTCGACGAGTTCTTTTCCTGTCTGATCGATAAGTTCACCGACCGCACTAATGACGGCGGCGTAAAGGTGACCTTTGGCGCCTGAGGGAAGAGTGGAGGTACGATCAAAAACCCAGTGGAGAGGAGAATCAAGAAAACCGGTAATGAGATCTGAAGTCAGGGGTCGATCCGTCCACAGATGAACGCCGAGGATGGGTCCTGGCAGAAGCGAGCGGGCCAGAGCGCTGGCATGATCGGAAGCGGGAAGAAGTTTAGCGGCTGCCGTCCAAGGCACGGCCAAGACCACTTGGTCGAAGAATCGCTCCTCCCCGTTTTTGAGAATGATGGAGGTGACCCGATGGTTGGTTTCGTCGTAGCGCAGGGATTCGATGGGCTGAGCGAGGTAGAGTTGGCCACTGGTTGCCTGAAGAAATGCCCCTAACTCAGGATGGATTAAGTTGGAAAGGCCATGCTTGTCGAAGTAGATAGCGGCGTCTTTGGCAGAGCCAAAGAGGGCCTGGCGAGTGACCTCCCAGAACAGTTTTGCATCGGCGTTTTGAGTGGGTGCATTGAGGGCGGCGAGGCAGAAGGGTTCCCACAGCGCGCGAATTGAGCCAGGGGTTTGCGCCAAACGTTCTAGCCAAGCCTGAGTGTCTTCCCCGGGTTTTGGGGGTTGGCTTTTGGCGCGGCGGGGAAAGTTAAGGATGGCCCAGCGATCGGCATGGTTGATTTCACGAAAGCCAAAAAGACCGAGGAGAAGATGAAAGGGTGGGGGGAGGGAAGAGGAGCGAAGAATAGAACGACCCTTTTTGGCACTGACAAACGAAAGATCGAGGCGCTGGTGTTTTTCGAGGCGGTCATCATTGCCGAGGGCTTCGATGAGTTCGAGGGTGCGGTGATAGCATCCCATGAGAATGTGCTGGCCGTTGTCCAGAGTGGTTTCGGTTTTTGCTTCTCGATAGCTATGGGCACGACCACCGAGATATGGCTTCGCTTCAAAAAGCTCCACAGAGTGGCCTGCTTGGGTTAGGCGGAAGGCTGCGGAACAACCAGCAAAGCCGCCGCCGATGACAGCAATTTTGGAGGGTAACTTTCGAGGAAGAATCGGTTTTCCGAGGCGGTTTCGTTCTCGGCGCAAAGCTTTCAGTTTTTCCCAGCGGGAGAGTTTCACCGGGTCACGAAGGACTTCGAAGTTGCGACTGCGGATTTTTTCGAGGAGATCACGATAAACTCCCGTCATGAGGAGGGCGGCGGAAAGATGAGGGCGATCCGAGGGAGGAATAAGGCGATCAGCTTTTTCGAAATAGTGGCGGGCGCGAAAGTATTGCAGACGAAGGAGGCGACCTATGCCTGGGGTGGGATGAGGTTGGTGAAAATCTTCTTCGGTAACGGCAAAAGCTCTGCACTCCTCTTGAGGAAGATAGATGCGACCGTAGGTTTTGAGGTCGTGGGAAACATCGCGCAGGATATTGGTTAACTGAAAAGCGAGGCCCAAGGCGACGGCGTAGTCGGTGGCGGCTCTAGTTTGGCAGTTGAAAATATTAATAGAAACAAGGCCAACAGCGGAAGCCACTCGGTAGCAGTATTTCTCAAGGTCTTGGAAGGTTTCATATCGGTTCTTGGTCAGATCCATCTCCACTCCAGCGATAATCTCGAGGAGCGGTTCGGGAGGGATTAAGTATTGGCGGACGACGGGGGCTAACTCCTGGGCCAGGGGTTGGACGGGCTTTCCGTGGTAAATGGCTTGAATATCTTCCCGCCAGAGTTGGAGTTTGGCTTGGCGTTCTGGGAGAGGGCGGGTGGTTTCATCAGCAATATCGTCGACTGTCCGGCAAAAAGCATAAAAGGATGACATGGCCTGCCGCTGTTCTCGCGGTAGGCAGATAAAAGAAAGGGCGAGATTCGAACCGCTTTTTCGAGTGATTCGTTCCCCAGTGCCGAGAGGAGGAAGTGGAGTACTCATCCGCCAAAGAAGGCCTGGATCGCCAGCCGGATGAAATCGAGTTTCTTGACGATGGGGCGATGGGTAAGAGTATCGTAGTTCTGGCGTTCGATCTTGCGGAGAATCTCGGTTCCCCCAAGCCAAGTGAGACGGATCTCCCAAGAGAGAGGGCGTTTTAGTCGATGCGTGAGAGGTTCGCCTTGATAGAAAAATTCCCAGGCACGTTCCGACTGGTAGCGAAGAAGATTACGGAAATTGGGAGTGACCTTTCCTGCGAATAAGTCCTGTTCGGCCACGCCGAATCTTGGGAGATCATCGAGGGGAAGGTAAATGCGGTCCTTACCGAGATCGACAGAGACGTCCTGCCAAAAATTGGCTAATTGGAGCGCGGTACAGATGTGATCGGAAAGTTGGGCTAGTTCGCCGCTCCGCTCTCCATGGATCAAGAGAACAAGGCGACCGATGGGGTTGGCGCTACGACGGCAGTAGTCGAGGACGTCGGAGAAGGTTTGATAACGGCGTTGGACAATGTCTTGTTCGAAGGCGCTGAGCAGGTCGGAAAAAAGTGATTCGGGGAGATTGAGTTCGGCCTGGGTTTTCTGAAGTGGGGCAAAGATCCAAGTGTAGGTGGGGTCGTAGGGAAGGCCTTGTTGGGCGTTCTGCCATGCGTGGCGGTATTGGCGGAAGATCTGGAGACGCTGGGCTTCGCTGGGAGCGGATGGGAGAAGGGACTTGTGCCGAGGATCGGCGTAACCTTCGTCGGCGAGATCGTCGGCTACGCGGGCAAAGGCGTAGACTGCGTGGACATGGTGGCGAAGGTTTTTTGGGACAAGGCGACCCACGGGAAAGTTTTCGTAGTGGGACTGAGCCAATTGAGTACAGGCCTGATACGGGTTCCCTAAAGGCGGGGTGGGCGGGGTTGAGGGAAGGACTGAACTGGGAGGCATTGTTAAAATAATTACAGAAAATAGGGTTTGAGGCGAGACGACAAGTGCCTTGACCCTTAAGCGAAAGAGTATACATATGTGTAATGAGGCAGGCCCAAGGTTCCGCAGAAAAAATCGTTGGGTTTATTCGTTCGGCTACGCGTCGGTACCAGCGTCCCCCGACGATTCGAGAAATTCAGGCTGCCTTGGGATTCAAAAGTCCGCGGGCGGTGACCTATTTTCTCGAAAAACTTGAGAAAGCGAGGCGGGTGGTTCGGCGGGGGCGTTCGAGAGGGATTTTCCTGGTTGGGGAGGAGCGGGCGGAGGAGATGGCGGGAGTTGGCTTGCCCTACTTTTCCGCGATTCCAGCAGGGCGGGGAGATGTGGCGGATGGGGTTCCGGAGAGGCATTTACAGATCGAGCCTAGTCTTTTCGGGTTACGGAAAGTGGGGAATGCCTTTGTGGTGAAAGTGCGTGGACGAAGTATGGAAGGAGCGGGAATCCGGGATGGGGATTTGGCAGTGCTGGAGAAGCGGGAAGCGAAAGCTGGGGAGGTGGTGGCAGCGTTGTTCGATGGTGAGGTGACTTTAAAGCGCTTGATGGGAACGGGGAGGAACTTATTCCTTCAATCTGAAAATCCTGATTATCCCGATCTGCGGCCACGGCAAGAGATGGAGATTCAGGGGGTGCTGGTGGGTCTAGTTCGTCGTTGGCAGAGCTGAACAACTCAGAAAAAAATCTGGTCGAAAGGGATGGGGTAAGGCCACGATCAAGGATGCGTTATCTATCGGGAATTCAGCCCACAGGGAGGCTTCATTTGGGCAACTATTTTGGGATGATCCGTTCTGCCGTGGAGATGCAGAATCAGGGAGAGGCCTACTATTTCTTGGCGGATTACCATGCATTAACGGGGGCCGCGGAGCTTGGGCAACTGCCCACTTTGGTCCAAGAGACCTTCTTAGATCTGCTGGCTTGCGGGGTGGATCCAACGAAAGCGGTAGTTTTTCGCCAAAGTGCGGTGCCTGAGGTTCACGAGTTGGCGTGGTATCTTTCGACGGTGACCCCAATGGGGCTACTGGAGAGGTGTCACAGCTATAAAGATAAGGTGAACCGTGGATTAGCGGCTTCGCATGGTCTTTTTGCTTATCCTGTGCTGATGGCGGCGGACATTCTGATGTACGATGCGGATCGGGTTCCGGTGGGGCAGGATCAGAAACAGCACCTCGAGGTGGCGCGGGACATTGCAGGAAAATTTAACGAGAAGTACGGGCAGGTTTGGAAGTTACCGGAGTCGGTCATTCGAGAAGATGCAGGGGTGGTGCCAGGGGTGGACGGACAGAAGATGAGTAAATCGTACGGGAACACTTTGGAAATTTTTGCTCCAGAAAAAGATCTGCGAAAAAAAATCATGGGAATCAAAACCGATTCCACCCCAGTGGAGGCACCGAAGGCAGTGGAGGGAAGCACGCTCTGGGGATTGGCACGGCTCTTAGGTAGGGAGGACGAGAAGGCGGAGTATCGCGGCTTGTTAGAAAAAGGTGGGGTGGGGTATGGGGATTTAAAAAAGAAACTGGCTGATCTTGTTTTGCAGGAGTTTGCGGGGATGCGGAAAAGGCGGGAGGAGTTGGCCTCCGATCCTGCGCAGCTTGAGCGTTGGATGGCGCAAGGTGCAGAAAAAGCGCGGGGCAGTGCGATGAAAGTTCTGGCTCGTGTTCGTGCCGCGGTGGGGACGAATTGATGATTCCGATGTTGGAGTTACGTGGGGGGGAAGCTTTGCGCGTGGAGTTGAGCGCTTTCACGGGTCCATTGGATCTGCTTCTCCATCTGATCAAAGAGCAGGAGATGGATATTTATGACATCCGGCTGGAGAAGTTAACCGAGCAGTATCTCAGTCGTTTGGACAAGATGAGGGAAGAGAACCTCTCGGTGGCGGGGGAATTTCTGGTGATGGCAGCTACGCTGGTTTATTTGAAAAGTCGCTCCCTTCTGCCCGTGCAGGATCGTCTGCCGGAAGATGTCGAAGATGAAGACCCTAAGTGGGAACTGATTCGGCAGTTGATTGAGTATCGTAAATTTAAGGAGGCGGCAGGGCAGTTGGGTGATCGCGAGGCGCTCCATTCGCGCATCTTTGGGCGGACGCCAGAACGGGTGGTTGCTCCTGCGGCTTTGCAAGGGCCAGGGCAGGTTTCGATGTTTGATTTGGTCTGGGCTTTTCAAAAAATCCTTCGAAATGTGGAGGATCGTGCTCGAGCGGGTCGATTCCAAGATGAGGAGTTTACCGTAGGGCAAAAAATCGAATTTCTGCTGAATCGAATGACTCCAGGCGAGGAGGTACTCTTTGAGGATCTCTTTCGAACGGCATCTTCGCGGGGGGAGGTGGTGGTTACTTTCTTGGCTTTATTGGAGTTGATCCGCCTGCAGCAGTTGGCGGCGTGGCAGGAAGGGCCCTTGATGCCAATTCGGATTCGGAGGGCACCAGAACCTGTTTTGGAAAACATACCCTTGAGTGTTTCTGAAGGAGTTCCCCAGATTCCTGGGGAAGGTGCTGGCCAATCGCCCGACCTTTCCGCAGTTTAAAGGGTAACGATGAGGGAATGGGCACGAGTACTGGAAGCGCTGTTATTTGCGGCGAGTGAACCGATGGAACCGTCGCGTCTGACGACGCTGTTAAGGGATGGACCGGACGGGGGCCAAGGGTGGCCTGAGATTAAAGAGGAGGAGTTGCGAGAGGAGTTGGCCCAGCTTTCGGAGCGGTTGGCCCCACGGGGTTTAATTCTGCGAGAAGTGGCGGGTGGATTTCGGATTGGCACGGCACCTGATTTGTCGGGTTGGGTGGCCAAGCTCAAAGGAGTGGTGCGTCCTCCACGGTTGAGTCCGCCTTCTTTAGAAACCATGGCGGTGATTGCTTATCGCCAGCCGATTTCCAGAGCGGAGATCGAGGCGGTGCGTGGGGTTGATTGCAGTGGCACGTTAGATACCTTGGTCGAGCGCGGGATTATTCGGATCTCCGGACGGAGTGAGGCTCCTGGGCGTCCGATTTTGTACGGCACAACGCCTCTTTTCTTGGAGCATTTCGGATTGCGGGATTTGGATGAACTTCCCAATTCGGAAGAGTTGCGCCGAGTTAAACTGCCTGTCCCGGCAGATCCGGCGGGTCCACAACAGAAGGAGTTGCTACATGAAGCTGTCGAGCCTGCGTCATAAAGTGGATCGATTGGATGACCAGTTGGTCCGTCTGCTTGAGCAGAGGTCGAAGGTGGCGCATGAAATCGGCAGGCAAAAAATCAAGGCAGGGCATTCTGTTTTAGCCCCAGCGCGGGAGGCTATGCTTTTTCGTCGTTTGGAAGGAAAATTAAAAAATAAGGGGGCTTTGAATCTGTCTAGCCTGCGCGCCATTTATCGAGAGATCCTTTCCGGTGCGCGGGAGGTACAAGGAGGAACTAGAGTGGCCTACCTCGGGCCGCAGGCTTCCTACTGCCATCAGGCTGCGCGGGAGAGGTTCGGAGGGAGCACGGTGTTAGTTCCTTGCCACAGCATGGCGGAGATATTTTCGGCAGTGGATCGCGGGGAAGTGGATGCGGGGGTAGTGCCGATGGAAAACTCTGGAGAGGGAGCGGTGGGGGCAACGCAAGAGGCATTGATGACGAGTGCGGGTTGGGTTTGTGGCGAGATTTACCTTCCGATTCGACATGCACTTTTGGCCCGCACGGCGAAGGGTCCGCTACGGGTTCTGTATAGTCACCCCCAAGCCTTGGCGCAGTGTCGGCACTGGCTGGCTCTGCATCTCCCGGGGATTAAGGTGATCGAGGTTTCGAGTACGGCTGAGGGGGCTCGACGCGCTTCGCAGGAAAGGGGGGCAGCTGCTTTGGCGAGTCTGTGGGCAGCGAAAATTCATCGGTTGCAAATTTGCAATCGGGAAGTCCAAGACCAGCCTGGGAACAGCACGAGATTTCTGTGGATTGGCCAAGAGCCAGCACCAGCTACGGGCAAGGATAAGACGAGCTTGCTCTTCACTTTGCCTCATCGAGCGGGGGCATTGGTGCGAGCGTTAGGAGTCTTTGCGCAGAAGAAGTTGAATTTATTAAAAGTGGAGTCGCGTCCTGCACCAGGCAAGCCATGGGAGTACGTCTTTTTCGTAGATGTGCGTGGCCATGCGGATCGACCTGAATTTAAAAAGGCGTTGGCCCGATTGCAGAAGTTAACTTCGGATTTACGGGTTTTGGGTAGCTATCCGGAAGAGCGCTAAGATGGCTGAGGAGAGTGCGCCCCCACCGCCGGGCGGGGAGGTGGAAGCTGGAAAAAAAAAGCTACGTCTTAAAGTTACCCAGATTAAAGAAAATACCCCGAGGGTTCGCCGGAGGGTAGTCACCGCGGTGCCGGCGGCGATTCCTGGGGTGCAAGCGGCTCAGGCGGTGGAAGCGAATCGGGTGGGGGCAGGTCGGATCCTTCTTGATCTTGGGCGGGGCTTGAGCGAATCGATCCGTGGTTGGGACAAAAAAATCTGGGTTTGGGTGGGAGTAGCGGTTGGGGTGATGTTACTTTATGGGAGCTGGACTGAGTGGAGGAGGACGGTGGTGCAGGTGCGGGTGAATCTGAATGAGATACGATTGGGCGACCGACCTGAGGTTTTAGTTCTTTATGACTTCAGCGAGAGGTTAGCTGGTTTACGTCGCGATTACGGGCGGAGGCTGGCACCGATTCGTCCCCAGATTCGGGAGTTGGAAAGGACTCTTGTTTTAGCGAAGGCGGACGCGGCGGGTACGGCGGAGAAAACCCGAATGGTTGAGGATGTTTTGCACCAAGAGACGGGCAAAGCGAAAGCGGTTTATGATGATTACCGCACCTCGGTGAGCAAATTATGGTTAGAGGAGGCGGGTTCTTTGGATTTGGAGTTTGATGCGTATCGAAAGAAGTTTTTGGAGGAGGTGGAGGTTCGAGCACGCGAGGTGGGGTTATTTTATCATCCAGAAGAGGATGAAGATCTCCAGCAACCTGAGATTGCAGCCAATGAGTACCGTCTGGCGCTTTATCGTGCACCTCCGAGTATTAAGATGCCTGACCAGTTCGGTTGGATTGAGAAGAAGCTGATCGATTGGCGAAAATTTGAAAAGGATTGGAATGCTCGTTACAAGGGATTGGGGACGAAGGCAAAACAGTTGAGGAGTCCCGCGAGTACAAGCTTAGACGAAAAAAAAGAGCGTGTGGGGATTCAGGCAAAGGAGTTAGAAAAATTTCGTGGGGATGCTCTGGCGATCCAGCAGGAGGTCGCGGGCTACGAGGATCGGTTGAAAGAGTTGCGGGCGAAGGAGGCTTTGGCCAAGGGGCCTTTCGAAGAGGATGTCGCAGCGATTCCTGACGCCTTTCTCTGTCAGCGGATTCCCTTAGATGCAGATACAGCTGAGATCACGATGAAGGGGAAAATGGCTGAGGCGGCTTCGAATACCTTGCGTTTAGTGATTCGGGGAAAGCGAAACGGGGAAATCGCGTGGGCGATTTTACCTTTCGAGCCAACGCCGCATAAGCGGATAGAAGTCGTGGTTAAGGATGCAGATTTTCACCCAATCAGTGACTGGTTGGAAGAGTAGGGCTAGAAAGTGGGTTAGTGGTAGATCTGGATCAAGCCCAAAAGTATTTTAGCTGCTCCCAAAGAGACGGCTAGGGTGACTCCGAGATAGAGGAGCCAGTTTGGAATACAGGTATCAGACTTATTTTTAGGGTTTTGGGTCATGTGGATCTTTCCAAAGAAGATACTTCTTAACATC
>CANESK010000015.1 GCA_947441075.1 Verrucomicrobia subdivision 6 bacterium | reverse complement strand
GGTCTGAGGCTGGATCGTGTGGGCCATCTTCTGGGCCGTTCTCTAACCCTGCGGCATGAACTTACCTTAACCCGATCGGAGAAGGGGGATGATGTTTATAGAATTGAAGCCACGCTAGGGAAGTTGCCCCTGCCTCCATCCCTTGCGCTCTGGTCGTGGCAGGCCTGGATGGAGGACGTGTCGAAAATCGTCCATGTTTTTCCAGGAGCGGAGGGGCAGGGAGCGGAGCGATTTGAAAAAGGGTCGGTCGTCGTGACAAAGAAATAAGGCCAAGAAAGCTCATTTTAAAAGGTCTCCGCGGTAGTTGAGTTTTGGAAAAGCTTAGGGAAGATAGGATAAAGGAGGATTTGTGTTTATGGCAAAAGGACAAGAATGGGCCACTCGTATTCGGGATGAAGTGCAGAAATCGATCATTGGGCAGGACGAGGTCATCGAGAGACTTTTGGTCGCCCTTCTGGCGAACGGGCATGTGCTGCTCGAAGGATTGCCAGGGTTAGCGAAAACACTCCTGATCAAAAGTCTTGGGGCGGCTATGGGATTGGAGTTCGAACGAATTCAGTTTACGCCAGATCTTTTGCCGAGTGACGTGGTCGGCACGATGGTTTTTCAGCCCAAGGAAGGAACCTTTCGCGTTCATCAAGGACCGGTTTTTGCCAACCTGGTTTTGGCGGACGAAATTAATCGGGCCCCCGCTAAAGTTCAGAGTGCTCTGCTTGAGGCGATGCAGGAACGACAGGTAACAATCGGAGGGCAAACCCATCTTCTTCCCAAACCTTTTCTGGTCATGGCGACGCAGAACCCGCTCGAGCAAGAAGGAACCTACCCGCTACCGGAAGCTCAGACGGACCGCTTTCTTTTTAAGCTTCTGGTGGACTATCCCTCTGAGCACGAAGAGAGAAAAATGATGGAGCGATGGGGACAACTGAGCATGCAACCAAAGTTGTCGGCGGTTTCTTCCGGAGAAGAGCTTCTCTCGCTCAGGGCTAAGGTGGATGAGGTTCATTTAAGTGCCCCACTGCAGGCCTACATGTTGGCCCTTGTCCGTGCGACCCGTGAAGCAGCGGCCAACCACAACGGAGCAGCGGGAAGTGCTGCGAAAGTTCTTTCTTACGGGGCGAGTCCACGGGCTTCCCTCGCGCTGGTGCAAGCGAGTCGGGCGCTTGCTTGGCTCCATGGAATGGATCACGCCACACCAGAAGTGGTTCAAGAAATCTTCCTCGATTCTTTGCGGCACCGAGTGGGACTGACTTATGAAGCCGAGGCGGAGGAAACCTCTACAGACGAAATCCTGCAGGGAGTTCTCGCGCGGGTGCCGGTGCCGACGGGGGCGTAAGGAGGAGAAAAGGAGCTGACGAAGATGAGCACGGCAGTTGCGCCTGGAGAGGTCGCTCGCAAAGCCCCGCTGGCTCTCTTGCGAAAACTAGAGTGGCGCGTGCGCATGGCAGCGGACTCTTTTTTGGGTGGGGAATATCGCTCCGCCTTTCGCGGACGAGGAAGAGAGTTTGATCAGGTAGTGAAGTATGAGTTCGGGGACGATGTGCGGGACGTGGATTGGAATGTTTCCGCGAGGCTGGGCGAGCTCTATCGGAAAAAGTTTATTGAGGAGAGGGAGCTAACCATCGTTTTGTTGATGGAAGACACCCCAGCCCTGCAGTTTGGTTCGGGCACACGAACGAAGCGGGAGGCGCTACTCGAATTGGCAGGGCTTTTTGCACTGACCGCCGCGGGCAATCGAGATCGAGTTGGATTTTGGCACGCCACTCCTGCGGGGCATCAGGTTCGGCAGCCCGTCAGGGGGAGGGTCAATATTGTCAGGACAGCGGCGACACTATTAGGAACACCGATTCCCAAGCTGGAGGATGGGATGGAAGCTTCGCTGGAGTGGAAACTTTTCTTCCACGCGTTTCCCAAACATAGCGTGGTTTTATGGCTGGGAGATTTTCCTCCTCGGGCGGTGGGGCCAGGGTGGGCGGCGTTACGAAAAAGGTACGAGATGATCGGGGTGCGAGTGGATGATCCTTGGGATGTTCATTTGCCGTCTTTAGGAATTTTGCCAGCGGTCGATCCAGAGTCGGGCGAAGTGCTGGCTTTTGATATGGGAACGCGCGAAAGCCAAGAGAGGCATGCCGCCTGGGTGGCAGAGCGAGAGGCGGCTTGGCAAGAGTGGTTTCCCAGCCCAACGCAGAGATTAACCGCAAGCACGGAGGGAGATCTTCTCGATCCGTTGGTGACTTTTTTTCGCCGCAGAATGAGGGGAGCAAGAAAATGAGTCCCGCTCTTTTGCCCGGAGGCTGGACTTTGGCGGATCCTCTGTGGCTATTGGCACTGCTCTTAATCCCTCTGGCCGTTTGGTGGAGGGGACGGCGAGCGAGGCCAGTGTTGGTTATTCCGCGAGTGGCCAGATGGGCGGGAGCTCCGGCTGTTTCGCTAGGGAGACTTCCCTCGATTTTGGCGGGAGTAGGCTTGGGCTTGCTGGTTGTGGCGCTGGCGCGACCCCAGCAATTGGAAGAAAAAAAACAGATTCGGCAAAAAGGGTATGACATTATGTTGGCGATCGATCTTTCGCCGAGCATGTTGGCGGAGGATTACGAAGGGCCGAATGGCAGAATGAATCGGCTCGAGGCCATTCAACCGATTATTGAGGCTTTTATCTCGAAGCGGCCGACCGACCGGATTGGGGTGGTGATTTACGGGGGTCGGGCCTACACGCTTTCTCCGCTGACCTTTGATCACGAATGGTTGGCGAGACAGATTCAGCGACTGCGGGTGGGGTTGGTGGAAGATGCCACCGCAGTAGGGGATGGCTTGGGTTTGGCGGTTTCGCGGTTGGAGCAAACCGAAAAAGAGAAAGACGGTCAAAGAAAAGGAGCCTTCATCATTCTTCTGACCGACGGGTCGAACAACAGTGGAGTACTTGCCCCCATGCAAGCAGCGGAGTTGGCTCGGGCGAAGGGGATTCCTGTTTACACCATCGGGGCGGGGCAACAGGGGGTGGTGCCGATGCCCGTGATCGACAATGCGGGACGCAAGTTGGGCTATCGGCAGGTGATTTCGGATCTGGACGAAGGAACTTTGCAAAGGATCGCTGAGTTAACTGGGGGGAAGTTCTTTCGGGCGATGGACCTAGGCACGGCAGAGGCCGCCTTTGCCGCCATCGATAAAAAACAGCAGATCGAGTTTAGTGCAAAATCCCAGATTCATGCGGACGAGTGGTACGTGGTCTGGGCGGCGCCAGGAGCGCTAGCTTTTCTTGGGGGTTTGGCTCTCGCCCGGCCCGGAAGGTGGGGGAGGACGGCATGAATTATTTTTTCGGAGTGAACTGGGAGTACCCATGGGTTCTGGTAGCCGTGCCCATTCTGCCCTTGGTGGCTTGGACCCTTTTTAGAGGAAAGTTGGGGAGATCGGCTCCGCTCTCCTTGCCAAAAATTATGAGACGATGGGCTGGGGTTCGAGCGGTGGTGGATCGACCTGGTGCAGCTCGAGGACCGAGAGGAACCTGGTTGGGAGCAGGGCTGATGCTGGTGGCGGTTGCTTTGGCTCGGCCCCAGTTGGGAAACGTCGAGGAAACTGTTTTTGACCAATCGCGGGAAGTCCTCATCGCCTTAGATCTTTCGGCCAGCATGTTGGCAGACGATGTGAAGCCGACCCGATTGGCGCGGGCAAAACTGCTCATTGGAAATCTTTTGGATGAGTTGCAGGGGGAGCGGGTGGGTTTGGCCTGTTTTGCGGGCACCGCATTTTTGCAGGTGCCCTTGAGTTCCGACTACGAGGTGCTTAGGGATATTTTGCCTGGCCTCGACCCGTCTTTTCTTCCGCAAGCCGGGACGGATTTCACGGGGATGTTGCGGGTGGCGGGGGAAGCGTTTGGCCAGAGCACAGCAGCGGATCGTTTCCTTATTGTGCTGAGCGACGGTGAAGCCCATGACCCAGAGTGGCGAACAGGACTGGAGGAGTTAAAAAAGAAAGGGGTAAAGATTATTTCTTTGGGAGTAGGGACGGCGGCGGGATCTCTTCTTTCTGATCCGCAGGGCGGGGTGGTCAAGGATGGGCGGGGAGCGGCGGTTTTGACACGGCTCGAACCTGCCACGCTCGAGGAGTTGGCGCGGGAGACAGGCGGAGCCTACCGCGAGGCGGCCAACTGGGTGGACCTGGCGGAGCTTTTGAGCGAGACGGTGCAGCAGGGAAAAACGGGAGATTTTGCCAAAACAAGGGAGGCACGGCAGGCGGAAAGGTTTCAGTGGGCGCTAGCCCCAGCAGTTTTTCTATTAGCCCTGAGTTTGGCTTTGGAGATTCCGACATTACCTGGGCGGCGACGGGTGGCGATGGGTGTAACTACTTCTGGGGAGCCGATGCCGTTGCCTCTGAATAAAAAAACCACCAAGCTTGTTTCAACCAAGCCGAGGAAGAAAATACCAGCATGAGAATGCCCTTAATTTTCTTGGCGGTGGCTGGCGTTACCGGAGTGGGCGCTGGGGTTGCGGCGACGAGCCCGGTGGGGGGAGGTGGGGGAGTTGATCCCTCGGTAGGATTAAAAACCACCGTGGCGAATCTTTCCGAAAAAAATAAAAAAGCGGCACCGGAGTATGCCCAAATGGCGAAGGAGACGATCCAGTTGGGGTCGAACCCTGAGGCGGTGCAGAAAATGACTTTGCCGCAGGAGGGAAATCCGGATCCGCAGGCGCCATGGCGGAATATGATTGGGGACGCTTTGGCGGGAGTGGACGAAGGGGAAAAAATAGATAAGAAAGCCGCAGACTGGCCGAAGTTGCGAGAGGAGTTAAAAAGCCTTCAACCCCCGCCTCCTCCCGAGAAAAAATCATCTCCGAAGGACAAAAAAAAGGATAAAGAAGAGAAGGACAAAAAATCAGGGAAAGAAAAAGGGAAGCCTGAAAAGAAGAGTGGAAAGGGGGAGAAGTCCCAAGAAAAAGATAAGGGAGGGGAGGAAGGAGATGGGGAGCAGGATAAGGGTGATTCTCAGGGGCCGCCATCGCCAGGCAAGGAGGGCAAAGGGGGTGAGGCCAAGGAGGGAGATTCTGGGAAGGAGCCCGGAGAAGGAGAGCAGGGGGGGCAAAAGCAGGAAAAGGGCAAAGGCAAAGAGAAGGATCCCAATCAGATAAAGGATTACAGCTCAGGCAAGGATCAAGAGGGGGAGATGCGTGAACGTGGTCAGGAGCAGGATATGAAAGGAGTCCAAGACGAGAAGGCTGGCTTTGGCGGGATGGGCCAAGAAAAAGATCAGAAGGAGAAGGGTGAACAGAAAAAAGAGGCGATGGCCAAAGGGGATCCGAAAGAAAAGAAGGAACAGGCGCCAGCAGGGATGCGCGCGGTTGGGGGTGGATCTGGTAAAAGAGAAATGGGTACGATGGGAGACCCTATGACACAGGAAACACTTTCGCGGTTGGAGCAGGTCCGACAATCGGACAATCCTGCCGCTCTGCAGCAGAGACTTCAGCCCAAAGATCAGCGACCATCCCCGTCCTCGACGGCTAAACCCTGGTAAAATCGGATGAGAACCTCATTACAATTATCGGCTCTTCTTGTTCTGACCTCTCCTTGGGCGGGGTGGGGGCAGTCGGTTGCTTGGAATGACCCAGGACCCGTTGCGCCGAATGAGCCGACGCAGCTCGAACTGGTTTTTACAGATTGTCAGCCTGCAGGGCCGGTGAATCTTCCCGAGATCAGTGGGCTCCAGGTTCTGGGGCAACCTGGGCGGGCGCAGAACTTTTCGATGATTAATTTTCAGACCAGCTCTTCGACCACCTTAAGCTATGCCGTCAGGACAACGATGGAGGGTAAGGTGGAAATCCCATCACTGGAAATCGCCACGGATAAGGGGAAATTTAAAATTGCTGGAATCACTCTCAATTCCACGGGGGCTCCTGCAAATAACCGACGACGATCCCAGCCCAACTCAGGGTTCTTTAATCCCAATTTTATGCCAGGGGCGGGGCAGGCTCCAGCGGCGCCGACGGCTCCCTTGCCTGCGGGGTCAGCGCAGGCAGAGGCCTCGGCGGAGCCTCGCAATCCGTATGCGGGGGAGATTTTTGATGTGAACTACCGGGTGTTTATTATTGGAAATCGAAGCGGCAGAGTGAAAACAACCCCCCTGTGGGATGTACAGAATTTCAGTGCGGAGGCGTGGGATCGGGGTCAGCAGATCGGGCCGGGAGGGAGTAAAGGGCTCCAATTTCATACACGAGCGATGATTCCAAAAGCAGGCCCTTTTACTTTGCCTACCATTCGGCAAAAACTAGATATCGAAACAGGGCAAGTTGGGCGCTCGATCTTTTTCACGTCGCCGACTTCCCAGGAGGTAGAGGTCGCCAGTGAGCCAATCTTGTTGCCGGTCGAACCACTGCCAGCAGGAGCGCCCGCTGGATTTAAGGGTGCGGTGGGGCAGTTTACGGTGGAATCCAAGATGATTCCTGAGCAGGTGAATGAGGGGGAGCCAGTAACCTGGACTTTAACTTTGCGCGGGACAGGAAACTGGCCAGCGGGGGTGGAACTTCCTCCGAGGGCAGTGCCTAGCCAGATTAGGACAATCCAACCAAAGTTACGCCGAGAGTTTAACGGAATCGAAATATTCACAGGGGCAATTGTGGAGGATCTGGTGATGATTCCTGTTTCAGCGGGGGAGTTCGAACTTCCGGCGGTGAAATTCGTTTATTTCGATCCCAAGAAAAAATCTTACGAAACGATCGAGGCCAAACCTCCGAAGATTCTGGTGACGAAAGGGGCATCGGGCCTTTCGATTGCCACGCCGCCAGGAGCGCCATCGCCTGCCTCCACGCCGTCAGGAAAACAGCCGATTCCGGCAGTGGCGGGTCGCCCAAATCAGCCCTTGCAGTACGGAGCGCCTGCTTTGCCGAGGGATCCGTTGGTAGGGACGGGGGTGGGGTTTCCGCCTGTGGCGATGGGCTGGCTCAAGCTACTGAGTATTTTGCCGTGGATAGCCTTGCTGGGGGTCTGGTGGATTTGGGCAAAGCGACGAGCGGTTTTGACTGATCCTGAAAGAAGTCGAAAAGAGTCGTTGGAATTGTGGAAAATATCTGCAACGGGTGTTGGGGCCTCGTCAGAGGATTATAGGTTGCGGGAACGCACACTACTTGTGTGGCAAAAATCTGTGGCAGGGACTCTTGGGGTTGAGGGTGCGACACCTTCTTGGGAGGACATTATTCAAGGAGGACCCACACTGCTGGAGGAAGATCGAAGCGAGTTGGAAAAATGCTGGATGGAATCGGAAGAGGCACTTTACGGAAGAGGCCGCGCCTTGGCGGAGAGTTGGTCGGGCAGGGCGATGGCCCTCGCTCAACGGATTGACCTGCCAAAGATAAAAATCTGGGAGACGTTGCGTCCAAGAAATGTTCTGCCCTGGGGAAGTTTGATCCTCCTCTTGTTGGTGGGAGGATTGCAAGTCGAGGCAGTGGAAACGAACGGGGTCGCCACCCAAGAAAAGGCGGTTGATCCGGTGGGAATGTATCGGGTTGCCGACTTTAAGGGAGCGGAGAAAATCTGGTCGGAAAGAGTTCGACTCAAGCCCACCGATCCAATTGCGCGGAACGATTTGGCCTTAGCAAATTATCAACTGGGTGATAAGGAGAGAGCGCTGGCGCACGGACTCTCTGCGTATCTGATGGCACCAACGACAGAATCGGTGGCGTGGAACTTACGTATTTTTGCGGGGTCGGCAGACCAACTTGATCCAGCAATCAACCGCTTGGGGGATGATAACTGGACGGCGGGTCTAACCGCTCGTCTGGGTGTTTTTGCGTGGCAAGCAATCTTGGTGGCGGGAATTGCCCTAGCCGCTTTGGGAGGCGGCTTTTGGTTGGCTTCTGGATATTACGGTTTTTATCGGAGGCTATTCTTTCGTTTAGGGTCGGGAATTGTTCTGGTTGGAGCGGTCATGGCACTACTGGCGGGATTGGCTTTAGGGGTTTATGGCAAATTGGCCGATCGCGGGGCGGTCATGATTGTGGATGTGGAGCCGTTGCGTTCGATTCCGTCGGATCTAGAGCCGCAAGCCGAGAAAGCTTATCCCCCAGGTTCCATCGCTCATTTAGAAAAGAGTTTTCTGGGTTGGAGTAAGATTCGGTTGCCCAATCATGATATGGGCTGGATTCGTACAGAGCATATTGTGCCGCTCTATTGAGATAGAAAAAAAGCTAGCGGGTGGTGCGGAGAGGCATACGAGAGCGTGGCGTTTCTTCTTCCGGTTGAGGGAGGAGGGAGGGAGGATTTTGGGGAGGGAAGAGCTGTTCTAGAACGGAGGAGGATTTGTTGGTGGAAATAACCTGAATCACGAGATTGGTGGTTTTGGCGGAAGGGATGGAGGGAGGTTCCCAGAGTCGGCGGTAAGCGAACTTAAGGTTAAAACGGCCCTCCCGCGAAAAAACAACTTGGAAGGTTTGTTGGCCAGGGGAGCCGGGTAGGTTCACTTGATCTGAACGGTAGGATTCGGAGAGGATCTGGGCGGTTTGCACGGGTGGATCCAGAACCCAGCGGTATCCGGTCGAAAAATTTGCGGGAAGGGTCACGGTGAGAGGAATCCCTGCCTGTGCTTGAAGACCTGGCTTCGAGCGAAGGAAATCACAGCCGCCCAAAATGGCGAGGGAACCAAGCAGCAGCAAAGGAAACTGACCTTGGAAGCGGCGAAGGCTTTTCAGATCTTTTCGCGTAGTGGGGCGAGATCGGCGTCGGCTTTGGCCGCATCTGCCCAGCTATGGTCGATGCGGATGGCGGCTTGGACGTAGGAGCGTGCCTTTTCGAGATCGCGTAGCTGGCAGTGGTAGCAGCCGAGCTGAAACTTGATATGGGAGTTCTCGGGAAACTTTTGTTCGGCCTCGAGAAGAATAGTGCGACCTTGCTGAAGGGAATCCTGGTGACGAACGGCGTCGGCCAGAGAAACCCAGGCTTCTGGTTCTTCGGGACGTTGGCGGTGAAGTTTTTCTGCAGACTTACGAAGTTCGACAAAGCGCCCAGCGGCACGAAGGATGCGGGCGCGCAAGAAGGACAGGGAAAGTGTGGGGTCGCCCTTTGCGCTGAGTTGATCGATCCGGCGAAGAGCTTCGTCGTACATCCCGAGCCCGCAGTAGCCCTCGAGTTCTTCCTGCAGTTTGAGTGGGATATCCATTCGTTGAGTTGAAGCTTGCACGGTTATGAAAAAGCACAAGAGACAGGAAAAGATTGTTCCCAGCCTGAAATGAACTGTCTGTGGGCAATTCTTCGGTGCCAGACACGTGTCAGACACGTGTCTGACACAAAATGGGGGTGTTGCGCGGGAAGGGGTTAGGACATGCTTTTATGGATGAGGACGATTTTAGGGGTCGATATAGGGGGGACAGGGATCAAGGGGGCGTTGGTGGAGTTTCCTGGGGCTAATCTCTTGGGGGATCCGTATCACCTGCCAACCCCACAACTGGCCACTCCTGCGAATGTGGCAAAGACTATCGCCAAGATTGCGCAACACTTTCAGTACAAGGGCCCTGCCGGGGCGGGCTTTCCTGGAGTTATTTGTTCAGGGGTCGTCGGTTCGGCAACCCATCTGTCGTCCAGCTGGCTGGGGAAGAATGCGGAGAAAATATTTAAGAAAGGGACAAGGTTGCCTTTTGCGGTAATCAACGATGCGGATGCGGCAGGGATGGCGGAAATGCGCCATGGTGCGGGGAAAAAAGAGGTGGCAACGGTGGTCATGATTACCTTGGGGACGGGCATCGGGAGCGCCCTTTTCGTTCAGGGGATTCTCGTGCCCAATACCGAGCTAGGCCACGTAACCTTGCGAGGCAGGGATGCAGAAAAAATGGCCAGTGCGAAAGCCAGAACCGACCATAACTGGGGATGGAAAAAATGGGCACGTAAGGTGCGAGAGTATCTTCAGCAGGTGGATCGTTTGATCAACCCAGATCTAATCATCGTAGGAGGAGGGGTAAGTAAGCGGTCGGAAAAGTGGTTGCCGCGCGCTTCGGAAGGGGTGCGAGCTAGGGTTGTTCCAGCAAAACTTCATAATGAGGCGGGAATCGTTGGTGCGGCCATGGCGGCCGAGGCCAGGTTCTTTGGCCGATCCAAGAAGCGCGGATAATTCCGAAAGGGCGGGGGCTACTTGCGAGCGGAGTCGACTCCTCGGGTGCAGCGGATCTTTTTCGTACGGAGAGTTTCTTCCAGACGAGATTTGGACTTTGGGAGGTGATCTCGGCCTAGAATCGGGTGGTGCAGGTGGTAGAGGATGGCGCGGCCGTAAACAAACTTTCTTGGGCGGCCGAGGTGGTAGAGGCGGGAACCGACGTCGGAATCCTCACCGAGGCCCCAACCTTCGTACTCTTCGTCCCAGCCGTTGATCTTTAGAAGATCGTCCCGCCACATGGCCATATTGCAGCCAATGATTCCGCGCTGCTCTTGATTGCGACGAATGATGGGCAGTGGAAGACGAAAAGCTTTTGCCACGCCGCTTAAGTGTCCCGATAAAAAGAGAGGGAGAGGGTGAATCGAATCGGTGGAAAGGAGGGTGTCGGAGAAAGTGGAGGAGAGGTAGGAGCGGCGGCCTTGAACCCAGAATCCCTTTTCGGCGAGCGAGGCATGATCTGCAATAAACTTGGAGTGTGGAATGCAGTCGGCATCGGTTAGGACGAGATAATCGCCGAGGGCGGTGGAGAGGGCTCGATTTAGAATAACATTTTTTCGAAATCCAAGGTCTTCGTGCCAGAGGTGGCGGACAGGACAAGGGAGGGAAGGGGCGAGGCGGGCGATAAGATCTCGGGTGGGGGAGGTGGAGCCATCGTCGGCGATAATAACTTCTTTGGGAGGAGTGGTTTGTTTGCGAAACCCAGTGAGACAAAGTTCTAGGGGGCGGACGTGATTGTAGGTGCTGATGACCAGGCTGATTTTCTCAGGGGCGATCATGAGCCGAGCTCCTTGACCTTGGATTCAAGTACGGAGAGGTGCGCCTCGGGGTCGAGGGCTTTGCCTGTGGCTCGCTGGACAAGTTCGGAGGCGGGATAGCGGCGGCCGTGGGCGTGAACTTTTTCACGGAGCCAGCGGAGGAGGGGTTGATAGTCGCGGTTGTCTATTGAGGAGGCGAGAGAGGGGAGGTCTCGATTGGCGGCCTGCCAGAGTTGGGAGGCGGTCAGATTGCCCAAGGTGTAGGTGGGGAAGTAGCCGAAGCCACCTAGGGACCAGTGGATGTCTTGGAGGCAGCCACGGGCGTCGTCGGGGACTTTGAGGCCGAGGAGTTTTTCGAAGAGTTCGTTCCAAGCGGCGGGGAGGTCGCGAACGGCGAGATCACCTTTAAGGAGTTGGGTTTCCAGTTCAAAGCGGAGAAGGATATGGAGATCGTAAGTGACTTCGTCGGCTTCGACGCGGATGAAGGAGCGTTCGACGGCATTGGAAGCACGCCAGCAGTCATCGTGGTTGTGACGGGATAGGTCGGGGAAGGCTTGGATGAGGTCGGGCCACCATGTTTTCCAAAAGGAGCGAGCTCGGCCAACTCGATTTTCCCAAAGGCGGGACTGCGATTCATGAATACCGAGGGAGGCGGCTTGGCCGAGGGGAGTGCCGAGTTGAGATTCAGGGAGGCCTTGGTCGTAGAGTCCGTGGCCAGCTTCGTGGAGGACACCGTAGAGGGAGACCATGAAATCGGAGTCATCGTAGCGGGTGGTCATGCGGGTGTCGCCAGGTCCGAGTCCCGAGCAGAAGGGGTGGGTACTGGAGTCGAGACGACCTGCGGAGACGTCGAAACCGATTTTTGTGAGAAGGGAGTGGAGAAACTTTTCTTGTTCGGTGCGAGGGTATTGGCCGCGCAGATTTTTGCGGGAGGGAGGGGTGGGGAGAGAGAATGCTTTTTCGGCGATAGTGACAAGGCGGGGCCGAAGTTTGGCGAAAAGAGTGGTGACGTCTCGGGTGAGCCATCCTGGTTCGTAGCCTTCGAGAAGCGCGTCGTAGGGTTGGTCGGCATAGCCCCAGAGATCGGCCATTTGTCTGGAAAGGGAGAGGAGC
Source organism: Verrucomicrobia subdivision 6 bacterium (assembly GCA_947441075.1). Classification (GTDB taxonomy): domain Bacteria; phylum Verrucomicrobiota; class Verrucomicrobiia; order Methylacidiphilales; family Verrucolacustridaceae; genus Verrucolacustris. The sequence goes on along the minus strand of CANESK010000015.1, from coordinate 16,607 downwards.
TTTTCGAGGTGCGGGGCAAAGGATGCGAAGTCGGAGTTTTTGCGGGCCTCGACCCAGGCGGAGCGGGAGAGGCCGATGGCGAGTTCATTTTCTTCGACGAGTTCAGCGGGGATGCGAGTCGCGCGGTGGTAGTCGTGGCGCCAGCGGGCGATGGCAGCGGCTTCGGGAGCGAGAGGAGGGAGGGACACGTTTTCGCACTCATCGAGCCAACCCGCGATGTCGTGGTGGGTAGCGAGGCGATGGGAGATGCCAGCGATGAGGGCGGACTGTTCGGCGCGAAAGGAGTGGCCTTTGGGTGGAAGGAGGGTTTCTTGGTCCCATCCAAGCAGGCCGCCAGTGGCGCCAAGGAGAGCGAGATCTTTTCCGCGGGCGCGGAGTTTTTCGTAGGCGTCAGGAGGAGGGGTCATGCGGGGATAATGAAACAAGATGGCACTTCATGGAATGTTTTCTTATGAGGTGTGGGGTGTCTCGCTGATCATCCTACATTCTTGGGAATGTAGGAGGATTGTCTTGAGGTGGGGTATGGAATTATAGGGGATCGAAAGGCAGATTTTTGGGGTTGTGAGAAGTTGACGATGTGGGTTGCTAAGGAGGGTATGGGTATTAAAATAGGACTATGAAGTTTAGGGTCGTGGTTAAAAAAGATAAGTTAACCGATCGCTGGTCGGCAGTTTTTCCTGAGGTTCCGGGTTGTGCCAGTGCGGGCGACACGGAGGCGGAGGCGGTAGAAAATGCCCGGGAGGCGCTTTCCCTGTGGCTGAAGCCTTCCAAAATATAGTTTCCAAGCCGGGCGAGAATTTTGGAACTTTCCGTTCCATAAGCCGAAGACTTCCCGTTCGCAACGCGAAAGAAGTGATCCGGGCTTTGCGAAAGCACGGGTTTCAATAGATCGACCAATCAGGCAGTCATCAGAAATGGCGAAACGAAGACGGGCGACAGGTCATTGTTCCTTTTCATGGATCGAAATCGATTCCGATTGGGACTTTGAAAAGTATTCTTGAGGGGAGCGGATTAAGGCCTGAGGACTTGTAAGTTGTGGACTTAGCGAGCCTTTAAAGCGTCTGCAGGTAGCAAACCGCGAGAGATTAGCTTTTGGGCAAACGCGATCTGGCTGGGGGTGAGAGTGGCGGAGGAGGCGCGGGGCAGGGAGCCGTCGAAGATTTCGTAATTGAAAAGCTGGTGGGAGATAGAGGGGAATTGAGTAGCGGGTAGGATAGGAATGGAGAAGGCCAGGCGATTTTGATCATTGTTATCGTTTTCTGTGACGGCAGGGGGGAGAGCTTGGGCGAGTTTGACTAAGCCAGGGAACCCGAGGACTCCGAGATGGCGAGCGGTATGGAAACTGAAGAGAAGGACTTCGGCCATAGTGGCGTCGGCGGGGGTGGCTTGGGGTTGGCCCCGACGAGAGATTTCTTGGAGGACCTGCTGGACATCGGCATTGGCCATATCGGCTTCACCGAGCCAGTAGAGGATTAGATAGAGTTGTCTCTGCATTTCAGCGGGGGCGCGAAGCTTGGCGAGGAGGAGGGGGTCGGTGAGACGCTTGAGATTGGTCATGGCAGTTTGAGTTTTCTTGAGGAGAGACATTCCGTGGGAGGCGGTCAGGGATTCGAGCATCAGGTTGTCGTCATTGGTCATGTAGTTTTCGCCACCGAACAGGTCGTAATCTCCGTCGTAATCGGGGGTGTAAGGAAGAACAACAGGAGGGTTGGCAAAGCTGGTTTGGAGGAAAAGTAAAAAAAGAGCACAAAAAAGAAAAGTAGGGAAGCCGCACATGTTTTTATAGTATGAGGTTGAGGCGCTGAAGGAAAGTAGAAGCGAGTTTAAGGGAGTTATGTGGAGAGCGGCATTGAAATTTCAAAGGTTCCAAAAAGATTAGTATATTTGCGAATATGCTAATCTTGTTTCAGGTTTTGTTAGGGGGAGTTAGAAAGATTTTTTATTGGGGGGGGGGGGCGGGGTGGAAGATTATGAGAACGGAGCTGCCCTTGGAGGTGGGGAGGGGGGAGATGGAGGAGTGGAAGTGGGTATGGGGTGGGCGGGTGAGGGAGAGTTGCAGGTCTTGGTGGGAAGTGGAGTTGTCGGCGGCGTCGAGAAAAAGGCGGATGAACTCGCCGCGATTATCGGAAGTAGAAAAAAGAAAGAAAAAAGAGGTACCGATGAGTTGTGACTCTTGCAGATGGAGGATGTCGAGCATGGCGGGACCGATGGAAAGGATGTTGCCAGTGCCATCGGACTGGATCCAAGGGGTTGGAAGAAGCCGAAGGATGGATGAGATGTTATCGTGCTGCCGGCCGAGTTTGAGACGGGCCGAGCTGACGATGGCGGCCAAAGCTCCTCCCAAGATAACCGTGCCCGAACGGACTAACGGGTAGTCGGAGTTGTGGAAAATAAGAAAGTAGCTCTCGGTAACGAAGAATGGGGTGAAAAAAAGAATCAACCTTGGAGAGCAGAAAAAGGCAAGGATGGTTAGGGAGAGAATCGAAAGAAGGGGGGCTAAGGTCTGGTTGCCGAAGAACCAAGTCACAACAACTTCAATCCCCCAAACAGAAACCAAAAAAAGTAGGGGCATAAGGCGTGAAAATGAACGGTAGGACCAAGGAGGAGGATTAAGTTTCATGGGAACTGATTATGAGGGAAGGATGGATTGGTAGACAGATTCAATACGGGAAAGCCAAGCGGCCTTGGTGGAGAGGGAGCTTAACTTAGCAAAGCCAGCTTGGCCCCAGCGGATGGCGAGCTCGGGGTGATCGAGAAGAAGTTGCATTTTATCGGCCAAGGCCTGAGGAGTAACTTGGAGTGCAAGGGCACCATCGGTTCCATCGGCAATTAACTCTGGAAAAGACCCTTTGTTGAAGCCAACTACGGCACGACAATTGGCCCAAGCTTCAAGAATAACCATGCCAAAGGGCTCTTCCCAAATGGAGGGCGCCACAAAAAAAGCGCTCTGACTCCAGTACCGTTTCTGATCTTCGGACTTTATAAATCCAGTGAACTCAACGTTTTTGAGAGCCAAAGTGGCAGCGAGGGCGCGTAGCTTCGACTCCTCTGGACCTGTGCCAGCAATGATGAGTTTTCGATCGCCTGAACGGAGTAGCTGCCATGCTTGGAGAAGGATGTGCACACCTTTTTCGGGAGAAAGACGACCAAGGAAAAGAATGTCGCCACTTGGGTTGGAGGGAGGAGGGGTGGCTGCCTCTGGCTCGTAAAAGTGGGGAATGACGTGAATCCGCTTTTCGGGGATTCCCATCTGGACGTGTTTGGCTTTTTGGGAATGGCTGAGGGCAACCCAGGCGGCGGTATTTTGAAAAGTACCGATGGAACGGACACGCCGAAGGATGAGTCCCATCATGCCGCTGATGAGGTGGCTGTCGCGCCAGCAGGCGGTCTGGAAAGCGGGCCAGAAGTTTCCGTGCAGACAACGTTCGCAAGGTTGGCCGTGGTTCAGGAAAAAACCGTTAGTGCAGCCCATCCGATAGTTGTGAAGGTAGTGGACGAGGGGAATTTTGAGCTCAAAAGCGGTCTGATAAACGGAGGGAGACAGGCCAGGAAGAACGTTGTGGACCTGCCAAAGATCAAAATTGCCAACCTCTTGGTAGCGTCGCAACCGCTGAGCAACGGGGAGGTTGTAGAAAGCGCGGAAGGGAGCCTGAATTTTATCTATGAGATCTCCCCCGAGTAGCTCATTAGTAGAACCGATGAAGTATTCGGCGTCGTGATTCTCTTGGAGAGCATCGCCGATGCGGAAAACCGATCCCTCCTCCCCGCCGAAATAAACATAGCGGCTAAAGATTTGGAGAATGCGGAGGCGGCGCATGGGGTGAGCTTATGGGCTTTGAGGGATGAATAAAGGAGTAAGAGCGAGGGGGAGTGTGAAAGGGTGAAGGTGTGAAGGTGACCCTACTACGCTCCTAACTTCGCCGACCCAGGAGGAGCTTCGAAGGGCTGTAGCCCTACTGTGTTGAGAACCCGCTGCGCGGAGGACATGTCGAAGGGCGCTGACGCGGATTTTTCCCCTCGGTTGCAACTCCGACGCTGGCCCCGACCGGGCCGGGGCAGGTCGGGGTAGAGATTTAGAATCGTAGGACTGCGAGTTTAAGCTGAACTCAGAGGGGAGGAAGGGATGCTCTTTCTTGCGAACAAAACGTCGTGCCATCCCTGATTGCTAGTCATGCAGAAACCGTGCGTCTCAATATCCACATAACCGATGGAAAGTAGCTTTTCACGAAGAGGCGAAAACTCGTAAGGGAGACCCCTCATTAAGAGGGCATTCCGCATTCGTTGGATGGCTGCGCGCAAGTTACCTACCGATTTCCATGCATGAACCATAAACCGAAGAAAAAGCGCAATGGGCGAGGAAGGGAGATTAAACAATGGAAGATGGATGCAGAGGCTACCTCCAGGAACAAGTACACGGTGCAGCTCTCTGAATACCAGCAAGGCATCGTCTAAAGAATCGAAGTGTTGAAAGACATGACATGAAAAAACAGCTGAAACAGATGCATCGGAGAGGGGAAGGTTGGTTCCATCGTTAAGGAGAAAATCGATCTTTTTGGGCTGAGCCGAGCGCTGTGCCAATTGGATCTGATCGGCCGAGACATCGGTGGCTGTGACTTTTTCGAAGTTGTTAGCCAGTTGGGCTGTGATGCGGCCTGCACCGCAACCGATTTCTAGACAATGATCCCGGTTGAAGCCGTAAGCAGACCATCTTTTTGAAAAATCCGCCCAATCGGCGCGACCCAGCTCGTAAAATTCCTTACTGGACCACGGATTCGGCCCATCTTTTTCACGCCCCTTCCAGCTGGAAACAGCAAAAAGAGGATCGTTTTTGCCCCAGAGAAGCCATTCCTTGTCGGATTTCATTAATTACAAAGCCATACTGGTGATACGGAGTATTTTTAATAAGAGCAAGAAAAGAACCGTAGATAAGAAAAGGACTTTACGAAAGGAGCAGAGCGAGGGGGAGTTTGAAAGTGAGAAGGCGGAAATGTTTGAATGTGCCCCTTCTACACTCCTAACCCTCTGCGCGGAGGAGCGGCCTCGTTCGTTCCGCAGGTGCGGGACTTCGGAGGACATGTCGAAGGGCGCAGATGCGGAACGCCAAGGACTGACGCGGGCCAGGGGGACCAGCCGTGCGAAGCGCTTTCTCAAAGAATCACGGCTTTCACCCGACATCCCTGGCGTTATGATACGGACATTCACACTTTCGAACATTCAAACAAGAGTATGGATTTTTCAATCGTCACCCCAAGCTTTAAGCAACTCGACTATTTAGCGTGCTGTATTGCTTCGGTTGCTGATCAGGAGGAGGTCTCAGTTGAGCACATCGTGCAGGATGCAGGGAGTCCTGGGATTGAGGAGTTTGCGGAAAAGACGGCGGAGCGGCTTTTGCGGCAGTATGGGGGAGAGAGGGTGAAAACCCTCGAACCCTACGAGCTTGTGCATCTTCGCACTTCCCGCGGGTACAGCCTCCGAATCTTTAAAGAAAAGGATGAGGGAATGTACGATGCGATCAACAAGGGAATGAAAAAAGGGACGGGAAAAGTCCGCGCATATCTGAATTGCGATGAGCAGTATTTGTCCGGAGCTTTAGATGTAGTTCAGGAGTTTTTGAAAAACCGATTGAATGTGGAGGTGGTGTTGGGGGATGTGGTTATTGTAGGGACGGATGGGGAGGCGATTTGTCACCGAAAGATGGTGAAGCCAGGGTTGGCTCATACGTGGACGTGTCATTTTGCAGCCTTAACCGCGGGAATCTTTTTTCGAGAAAATCTTTTGCACGAGGGACTTCTTTTTGACACTAGCTACAGAGTGGCATCGGATGCGGAGTGGTTCGTCAGAGTGTTGAGGAGCGGGAAAAAAATTGAGCCCCTTCAGACAAACACATCGACCTTTATGGAGAGCGGGGAGAATCTGGGACTGAGTCCGACGGCGAAAGAGGAGAGGGAGAGGTTAGATGCATCAGCGCCACTTTTCTTCAGCAAGCTCAAGATTTTGTGGGTAATTGTCCATCGGATCAAAAAGTTGATTAGTGGGGCACACAAATCCGATGACGTGGCTTATGAGATTTATCTTCCAAAGGGTGATAAGCGAAAAGCGTTTACTGCAAAGAGATTACGGACAACGTGGCCGGGTAGGATGTTGAATTTTTGATGGTGGATGTTGGATTGGGGCTGAGATTGCTCACGCCACGGTCACTAGGCCCCGACGCGGGTCGGGGCGCAAAGGATTACAAGGGTAAGGGGGCGCTGGCCCTATACGCTCCTAACCCGCTACGCGGAGGAGCTGCGAAGGGCGCCCGGGGCCGGCGATTTTGCCCCGCATTCGCGGCCCCGACACGGGTACGGGGTGGAGACCCGCGGACGCGTGAATTTAGAGCGGGCTCGAAGCCCCGACAGGAGTACAGGGCAGGGCGGGAAAGTGTAAAGGCGTGAAGGCGATGACCTCGCGGGAGCATGAAAGTGCTCGAGCGAGAAAATGCAGCCGGTTGAGCGGCAAAACCGGAAGTAGGATTGATTTAAATTTACACAGGTGGCGCAGTGGAGCTGATAATTTGTTTGTGTTCGTAGCTTGGCCTAGCAGGCTGGGGTGGGTAAATAAGAATCTTTTGTGCGGTAGTCATCGAAAGGCTACGGAGCCCTAGCGATTGTGGGCGAGAAGACTCGCTAGCAATCAAGATTGATATTACGGGGCACATAATAGATAAGGTCATCCAGTAGTCCCCAAAAACGGTAAAAAATGCCGCACTTTGTTGAATGAGGATAGCCAATGCCCAGATCTGAACAGGCGAAACATCAGCGGGGCGATATTTAAGCACGCTTTTTAAAGCAAATCCAATTGAGGCCAAACAGAAGGTAATAAAAAAACAGGTGCCAATGATCCCTGAAGTTTGGAGTGCAAAAATATCACCCTCATGAGGCTGCTTTAGTTCAATAAAAGATCGCACATCACGCCATGGGTCGTTTTCCGAAAAGGTGGTCATTCGTAAAAATAACTCTGTAGTTTTTTTGGCATAATCTGGATTGAACGAGAACCCAGTGCCAAGCCAAGGCGCCCTGTAAAAGTATTCGCGGAAAAAGAGTTCACGGATGCGACCGCGCCACTTATTGGACTCATCACCCTCCGAAGATGCTTTCGTATTCCAAGTACCAGGCAGAAAAGAAAGAGAACGTTGAATGTTTTCAGGATAATTAATAATGTGACCTTGCGTAGCCGCAATAAGCAGGGCACCCGCCGCAGCTATGGGTAGTAGTAGAAAACTCCTTGCGCGGGCGGTGGCTAAAAGAGCGGCACTTGAAATGACGGCCAAATTAAACATAGCGGCACGGAACCCGCTAAACGCACAAGTAAAAAATCCAACGATAAGCACGGGCACAACCCATAATCTCGCAGGATTCAACCATGTGTAGGAGGGAAAATAACAAAAAACGAGAAGACAGATAGCCTGACCAAGAATACGAAAGGGAGTAAAACGGGTAATCCCGATGTTTCCACCAAAGTTTCCCTGAATCTCCGATCCATAGGCACCGATGTTCACGGCGCTATAGATTTGGAAAATATAAGGGGCGGTAGCAGGAACGAGAGTCGTAAAAGTATCTGGAATTAAATCGGTAAACACCCCTAAGAAAAAAAGGAAAGGAACCTTTTGAAAGTCCTTCCAAGAAGCTCCTGAAAAAGAAGCGAGAAAAGGAATCGTTGCAACCGCTAAAAGAATGCTAAAATACTTCCTAGCTCCCCACGAAGTCCCCCCCAATGCTTTAATCCCTATGTCCCCAGATCCTATCCAGTGATATGCAAAGATTGCCAAAAGTCCGAGAAGGGGAAGCCAGATAAACTTCGGACCCCAACGAAATTTGATTTGGTGCCCCATAGCGGTGCGAATGATGAAATAAGCCACAACTAAAATGATGGCAGTTTCCTGCATTGAAAAATTCAAGGGGAGGAAATTCAATCTCCCCTCGATTGGCAGGGAAAAAGGTATTATCAACCAGCAGCGATCTTTCAGCCCGAATATAAAGAAGAGCAAAAGGCCTCCCCCAAACAAAAAGAAAAAAGGGAGCTTATTTCCGTCCAGGATTTGTACGATCATCCACGGCGCAAAAACAAAAAACCCCATGACAATAAGCGCGAGGACCACTTTTTGTGCGGTTAAATTTTGCACAGAATGAATTTACCCCCAAAAAACATGAAATGCAAAAAATGTCTGTGCCCCATTAGGGGGTTGGCCGGATCCACAGCACATCCATTTGCACGGCACGGCCATGGCTATCATGCAGGCAGGGATAAATATTGTGTAAAATGAAACCACACTCTTTCTCTAAAAGTTTTCGTAAAGCGGAGAAATTCGACTGGCCTTGGTACATTTCACTCAGCATGACCTCTGCATATATCGCCATCACACGGTTTTGGAATAAATCGATGCCCCCGCGGATCACCTTTTCTTCCGCCCCCTGAGTATCGCATTTCACAATAACGGATTTTGGTAGTGGTTTGGGCTGACGAGCGAACCAAGTGTCCAACCGACAAACGGGAACCTCAATCGAAGAAAGATGTTCGGTATCCTTTCGGAACGAATCTATATTTCCGGAGGCGTTTTCGAGAAGCGACGATGTTTGTTCGTTGCGGTTGACAAAAAAGTTGGCAGATCCGTCTTTATCTGAAAGCGCAAGCTGTTCAAAGCGAACATATGAATAGGAGACTAGTTTTTTTCTGGCGATCTTTAGATTTTGTTCCAGAGGGTCAAAGGCGACCGCCGCACAGCGGATGCCTGCTTCAAGGAAACGAAGGAGAGTATCACCATGGTGGCACCCAACATCCAAAAAAAGATCAGCATGAGCCGTTTTTGCAATCCTTGCTAAATCCTCGAAGCAATCGGGTTGGCCTGTAGCAGCCAAGAATCGACTTCGCAACTTCCGCAGGGCTATACGAGCCGGAGTCCACTTTAGGAGATGGAGGTAAATCTGCTTTGCAATCAAGTGACTATCATGGCCGAAAAGCGCATTTCCATCAATGTTCGAATTCTTCTAGCTTCGCATTTCTGAAAAACATTCGATAACTTTGTGAAATATGATAAGGTAAAAAAGATGTTCATTTCCCGTCCTTATTTAACGTCACAGATGATGGACACTTTTCAAAGCCTGTACAAAAGCGGGTCAGTTTCCTCAAGGTGGCTCCATCCCGGAATATTCGTTACGCCTCCCCTTATGCGGCGGCCTAACACAAACAAAATTCCTAGTAGAATTCTTTGCTTTTTCACGTCTTTCTCCATGAGGCCATGAAACGCTCTTTTTTCATCCAAGGGCTCTTCGCAATTCTTGCTATTCTTGCGGGTCGGCGCCAGAGCGATGTCTCAAAATTATTGGAGGGTGCTAAAAGCATCATTCTTTTTAAGCCTGATGGGATCGGTGATTATATTCTGTGGTCTCGATTCATTCAGGAATGTTCGCAGAGGTATCCGGATTCAAAAATCACTGTGGTGTGTTGCGCACCCACCGGGGAGCTGGTCCAGCGCATGTTCCCAAATTTTCGAGTCATTCAAATTCCGCAACGACCTAAAGATATTCTGGGCTTCATCGGAATGCTGTGCTGCAACCCCAGGCTCATCCTAGTCGGTCAACAAGATGTGCTTCTAGACCTCCGTCCCCATCGAGCAACTTGGGAGCTTTTATATGTGATCCTTTTGCGCGCGAACGGCAAGATAGGATTGCAAAGATCGGCGGCAACTCTCCGTGGCGCTGTTTTGCCTGAAAATCGATTTTATAACCTTTTGGTTGTTCCGCGCGCCTCTACTCCTGCGCAAGACGAAGGGTTTGAATGTGCTGAATTTGGTCTCGTCAGACAGTTTTCTTCATTTCTCTGGGGTTCCGCCATGACCCCAACCCTGCCTGACCTTCGAATGTTTTCATGGCCCCAGCCCAAATTACCGACCGGCAAAAGGCACTGGGTGATTGGCCCATTTTCGGGAAATGCGATTCGAGACTACCCAATGGTACGATGGCGAGAGGTTTTTCAGCAACTGGCTCCGTCTTTGTCTCCCGACTCTCTCCTGATCTGCGGGGCCGCATCCCAAAGTGATAAGGCAGAGGAATTTGGAAAAATGATGCAGGACATCCTGCCCGTTACCAACCTTTGTGGCAGACTCACGCTGGCTGAAACTGCGGGGCTTTTGCTTGAGAGCGAACTAGTGTTTGCGACAGAATCTGCCTTGGCACATTTATCGGTTGCCCTGCGGAGGCCTACGATTGTTATTTTAGGCGGAGGCCATTTTGGTCTTTTTGCTCCTTGGGGGATGAAAATCGCACCAGTGCGTTGGATGACAAACCAAGTCGATTGTTACGGTTGCAACTGGGCGTGCATACATTCATCAGCTATCTGCATCCAAAACATCCCAACCTCAAAGATTGTTGAGGCGGCGACGGAGCTAATAGTGAAAGCCCGATCCTAAAAGGATTTAGAGATAACGATGATCGGTCCTCAAAGCCATTTTGTGAAAGAAGGCGGAAGAATTAGTAGGTAAGAAGATGATATTTTGGCAATGACCTAGAATTAGGGGCACATTTTTTAGAAAGAGCCAAAAAAAGCCCTGCAGCCCAAGTTGCGGATGAAATCAATGGCAATTGTCCCACGTCAGGCGTAGAGCCAATCGGCGTTCATCTCAAAGAAGGTGGCGGGTCACAAGAGCAAAGCTTGAATTTAGGGAGGAAGACCCATTAACTTAATCCTTGGGGATACGTGGTTAGCCAGACAAATTCACAAAATCCATGAAAGTAATTCTAATCGCCTTTGGTTGTAATCCGGAGCAGGGCTCTGAATCTGCAGTGGGATGGACGATGGCGTTTCTATTGGCCCAGCGCCATCAAGTGCGTGTGGTAACGCAAGAGTGTAATCGATCAGCGATTGCCAGATTTGAATTTGGAGGTGAAATTCAAAAGAATCTGACTTTTTACTATGTTGGCTCAGCAGCGCGTGCATATCAGAATCGCATGGTCGCCAGGATTATGAGTTGGGTTAGCTACAAAAGATGGCTTACTCAGGTTCAAGATGAATTCGCACAAATTCTACGAAAAGAAAAACCAGATCTTATCCATCATGTAACGATTGCAACTTGGAGGGTCGGCATTCCGTGGATGGGGTTTGGAACTCCAGTGGTGTGGGGCCCGCTCGGGGGAGCAGCAAAATTCCCCCTACGCTTTCTAGGCGGATTATCATTTTCTGGCGGGAGTTTTGAAATTGTCCGAAACCTAGGAACCTATGTGGGGCGCATGCTCCCAAGTGTTATAAAGAGTTGTCGCAGTGCGGTAGCGATTATTTGCGCCAATGGTCTGGATGCAGAATTTCTCGATCAAATCCGTGGGCAGAAGAAAGGACTTTATGTCTTAAGCTCGGCACATTTTTCCGTGAAAGAGGTGAAGCGCTTTGAAAAGGCCGGCGAGCGCAGAGAGCCCTATGCGCCCCTACAGGCTTTTGCTGGCGGAATCTGTATTGGCTCAAAAGGAATTCGTTTTGCCCTTGAGGCATTGGCCTTGGCTCGCCAAAAAGGCACTCGTGTTGAGTTTACCGTGGCTAGCTATGGGCCCGAGCTTAACTTTTTAAAACACATAACACGCAAGCTCAAGCTGTGTGACCAGGTTCTATTTCATGATGGTTTTCGGGGCGAGGCCTATGACACAGCACTCGGAAAGAGCCACGTATTCCTTTTGCCGAGTTTCCGAGAGGGATCGCCCAGAACAATCCTAGAGGCAATGTTGGCCGGTGTAGTTCCTGTTGTGTGTAAGGCAAGCGCCCAAGGGGAGATCGTGGACGCCAAGGTTGGCTTTGCGATATCTATCTCCTCCTGTCATGAGTTAGTACGGGGTTTGGCCGATGCATTGATACTTTTAGATCATGACCGAGAGCTCCTCCAATCGATGAGCCGAGCCGCCCGATCTAAGGTTTCTGAAAATTACAGCGAGAAAAGCTTTCTCACAAAGATAGAGTCTATTTACCAAGAAACTCTTCTGTGCAAGGGAAGCAAGCGGTGAGATCGATTTCAATGCTGCCGACTTGTTGTCATGATGTGGTCCCTCGCTTTGCTGCATCAAAATTAAGTTCGTGCAAAAGAGATGAAGGAGTCTGGTAGTGACGGGAGTTCTTTCTGGGCCTGCTAAAAATATAGAGAGCAGCACGGCAGATTTTATATTCGAAACTATTGTTCCATCTAAGAGCTACAGATGCGCGCTTGTTTGTATCAGAGCCCGTGCAACAGATTGTGGGGCAAGGAGGTTATCGTAGCGGCTTACTGCCTTGCTCGAGAAATATGTTTTGGGCAGCCGTAAGGCCGCCGCACTCTGGCTAAGGCTTTGGATGGGCGTAGTTGAGGAAAAGTGAAAGGATTTTGAGGGTTCGAGGTTGAATGGCCCGACTAGCATACAATCGCAGCAGAGCGCCTCCGCTGCTGCTAGTCCAAAGCTTTCATAACGTGAGGAGGAAAGAAAAATTTGTGACTCCTGCATGTGGCGGGCGAGATCGACAGGCGAAAGAGGGGGGATAAGCGTGATTCGGGGATGGGGGGATTTAGTCGGAAGCCCAGAACCAATGACGAGGGAGGTCCAGGAGGGATTTTTATCGAGAAAAGTGCGGAGGGTTTTGAGGAGAAGGGGGAGGTTCTTCTGATAGGATTCCCAGCGACCAATGGAGATGATTTGATTCTTTTTTTGGATGGCGGGGTCGAACTTAAAGATATCGGTCTGAATGGGGTGGGTAACACAATGGATTTTGGAGGGATCGACCCCTAGGCGGGTGGCGAGGGATTTCCAGAGATTGGTGGCATGAGGAGTTTCTACCGCCACGGCTGGGAGCAGTTTTAGAGTGCGGGCCAAGCGAGTCTCGATCCAGGGGGTGGCGAGGATGGAGGCGAAAGAGTAAAAAATTGAGGCAAGGATCGAGAGCAGCGATGGCCAGCGGTAGGTCCGGTCGCGGAAGTAGTCGAAGCGGCGTTTGGCATAGGTGAGGAGACCGCAGGAGGCGGTGCGCATGCCGTCGCTATCGGCGCGTTCGATGAGGTGGGATGTAGCGGAGAGGGCGGCTCGGCGAATGGGGTCGTACTTGGGACGGGTCCAGAGGCCGAGGATGACGAGATCGGGTTTTTGGGATTGCCACCAGGATGGCGAACTGGCTTCCGCTGGGCTGATGAGAAGAACAGGCCGGCCTTCCATGTCCTCTTCATGGCTTGTGCGATAACAGACCAGATACGCATCATGGCCAAGAGCACGAAATCCCAACACCGTGAGAGCAAGGTCTCTGCCCCACCAGCCGGATCCATCCCCGTAGGGGAGTGTGGTGCAGCATAGAATTTTCACAAAACAGAATCAGTTTTTTTAGTAAAAGGCATGGAAAAATTGTCTGGCATAGCTTCTTTTGCCTATCAGGATAAATTTTCCAAAGCACTAAGAATTCTTCTTAGAAATGTTTAACACCTTAACTAATATTAAAAAAAGGCTTGTTCCTAGCTAAACCTGGAAAATAGGCTGGAATTAGTTGGAATACTATATCTAATGGGACTAGTCATTTCAAGGCAAGACGATGACCTGTGGCGTTTTAAATCGTAATCGCTAGGAGTTGCATTAACATAAATTATGAATTTTGAGATTATTTCCCCTTCGAAATCGAAGGACTCGCTCGGCAAAGAATTAATTCAGGCATGCAAGAAGTACCCGAGTTCCGATTTGGCGCTGTTCCAAGCAGGTTACCACGAGCTCTGCAGGCTGGACTTGAATGGGAAAGCGGCTCTAGAAGTCTGTGGCGGATTTGGGGAGTTAGCGTTCCGGTTGGCGCGGACTTTTCCTAGCGCCAAGGTCACCGGACTGGATCTTTATGTGCCCGAGCAACCGACGAAAGAGGGATGGCTTGCCCAGTGTCCGAATCTGTCATATGTCGCTGGAACGGCTTTTGACTTGTCTGGCTTTGCCCCGAACTCCCTTGATTTGATTTGGGGGCAAGCGGCTTTGCATCATTTGGCTCATTCGACTGGAGAGCTGAGCCAAGAAGCGATTCGCGTCCTAAAACCAGGCGGGAGGCTGGTGTTTATTTTTGAACCCTTGGGCCACAATCTTCTGGTGGCGGCGATTCGCGCAATGCGGATGTCGTTGGCGGAGATGGTGGATGAAAGCAACCTGTTTTTGTCCCAGATTAAAAAATTGGCTGTGTCTTTTTCAAGCTGTCAGGTGCAAGTTTTTAATTTGCTGGGATATCCCATGAAGGCTTTTGGCGACCGGATACCTTTCATTACTAACCTGGCGGAGCAAGCGGATGCTGTGTTGTTTGAGACTTTCCCGGCACTCCGGCAGCATGCCGCAAACTGCAACATAGTTTTAACGAAGTAGTATTTGGCTCACCCGATAATTGCGAAACCTTCACTGGCTGGAATTTTTAGCCGCCAGATTATGTTCAACGGCTTACTACCTTTTGCCAGCGAGATAATTAGCTAAAGACAGAAGGCCCGCCATCGAGTAGCCCGTAAACAATGACAGAACGACGACTTGAAAGCGTTTGGGAATTAGACTCCACAGGCTGCGCCCAGTGCCACGCTGAAAAGCCAGTGTGTTGGCGCAAATTCCCGCCACAAATGGGCTCAACACAGCCGCCGCCACAAAAACTGAGAAACCCCCAACGAAAAATGCAATTCCCATAGCACAGGAAAAGAAGCAGAAATCCAAAGCAGGGGTGGTTCGGATCGCAGACCATAAAACCAGCATTTTCATGGACTCGGAAAAAGCTAAATGAGAAATAGTAAGAAGAAGCATGAGGCCGACCCACCAGCTGGCCCATTCCGGCCAAAGCATTTTTCCTGAAGTCCAAATCGAAATAAATGGGTCATTAAAAAATAAAAGGAGAAAGGCCAAGCCTCCGGATGCAGCAAGCGCCCAGCCGACCACCTGTCCGAAACGCACCAGCATAAGATCTCGTCTTCCGGTTTCCACTAGCTCGCTGAACCCTGAAAAAGAGCTTTCGAAAAGTTTGGAAAGAATTTGTGAAAGAATCACCGCGGCCTTTGCGCCCACATTCCAAAGGGCAACTCCTTCGAGGCCAAAAAGACGTGAAAGGACAGACGACTGAAGGAGTCCGGTAGCGGTGGCAAAAAGGGGCGCGCTGGCAAAGGAGAGACTTTCCCGGGCGATGAGCCCGAAATCCTTGCTACGGATTTGCCAGCCAGAAAAAAGGCCAGGGAGAAAGTTCATCTTGGCCACTCCTCGGATTGCAAAAAATAACTGGCTGAAGCCCACCAGCACATTACCCGCAAACAGCCCCCAAATTCCCCATCCGATAAGAAATCCCAACCAGCCTAAAAAAGTCGCGGCAGCGAGAAAAAACGCATTCCAAATGTAATTGGGGGCGAACCTTTGGGCGGCCAGGAGAACAGAGCTGAAGGGCCGGAGCGGAAAAGTCAGACCCACCAAAATCGATTGCGCGGAAAATAGCAAAATGAATTCACCCCTAAGAATAAGGGGAATACCCCAAATTTGTGCAACCAGCCCAGATCCGCCGCAGCCTACCAGAGCGATGGCGAAGCCCTGAACAACCGCAATAGCTAGGGTGGATTGAAAACGCGGGGCAAGTTTTGACGGTTGCCCAGCAGCTACAGGACCGACGAACTGCCGGATCGAGGAATGGGTTAGGCCTGCATCGATGGCCGTTAGGTAGGTGGTGATCTGGGAAACTAAAAGCCACATTCCAAGCGTTTCTTGGCCGGCATAGTGTAAAATAATAGGAATGGTTAAAAATGAATAAAGTGTTGCCGCCCCCAAAAGAATATATGAACCACCCAAGGTTCTGAAAAAACGACCTGTTCGGGTGTTCTTAGTAAGCATCGACCCCAAATAAGTCAGAGTCTTCTTCATAAGAGAATATTAAGATTCAATGCTACCTAAAACCAGCTTACTTTCTAAGCACAAGAATCACTAAAGTGCGAAAAAAAGAGATGTGTTTTAAGCTGTTGCTAATTAAACAGACAATCGCTTCCGCCTTGGGCGGAAGCTTGTATAAAAGCGTCCCTTATGTGGCAATATAAACACTACCAAACAAATGCGGAGTATTTACTCCCAGCAAAACAATATGGATTGTTGACACATTGTCGGCTTTGTTGGTCATAATACTTGCAGGTGATTGAATTAAATAAATTGTCGGTGGGGCCAATTATTCAGGTTGGTCAAGCTGATCCAGCAAGTTCTAATGGTGTGGCTAAAACAATTCATGAATATTTGACCCGACTTCATAGTTCTGACTGGTCGGTTGAAAACTGGGTTTTCGATTGTCGGGTCAACCGACCTACCCGAGGTACATATGACGGAAAAATTACTCAATGGCGACTTCCCGTCATCTCGCAGCTTACGCCCATGTTGCCCCAAATTACACGGGAGTGGCTAAATCTTAGGAAAAAGGAAAATCCGAAGATTCATCTTCACTCTGTTTTTACCCCGCATAACAACGCACTTGCTGAAATATTAGGGAGACCTTTTTTAGTAACTCCAAATGGGGGGTGGCAGCCGAGGGTTTTGCTCGGGCGACGCATCCTTCTCAAATTATTTTGGATCCTAATATGGGAGCAAAGGTTGTGGAGAAAGGCATCATTT